>NZ_JAMYRE010000004.1:0-353469 GCF_040321265.1 Mesorhizobium sp. M0491 | reverse complement strand
GCAACGTGCTATCCAGAGAACGGCTTTTGCTCGCGAGCCGTGTGCGTGGAGAAGAGGTGTACGATCGAAGTATCGATGTCCTAATCATGCGCTTGCGCCGAAAGCTGGAGGCTGATGCGGCCAACCCTCGCCTGGTCAAAACATCCCGTGGCGCGGGGTACTTCTTCAACGCTGACGTAGATGTTAGCTACGGAGGCACGTTGGCCGCGTGACAGTGAGCTATGCTGGAGATTGGGGTGACGAGGCTGATCAAGCGTTCCAACAGTACCAGCCTGATCAATTACGGCGAGAGCTACCGGTCCGGAGATCGCATCAGCGCCTCTGTCGTCAAGAGAGCTGTTCTGCTTGACCCCAGCCATGGAGCTCAACGCCCCGCGTCGGAGCGCTCCCTGCTTCTGAAGGAAGCCACTAGGTCCGCTCGGGCTTGATCGGAGGCTTGGCTGATGGACGTCGTGGTTGCTTCGCTCAGTTGCCGCCCCATGGCGCGGCTTTGCGGATTATCAGTCCTCTGCCTCTTCGCCGGTCTCAACAGCGCTGTGTAATGTTCATTGTTTATGATGACGCCCCCGCTGTTCACGAGGTTGCTCCTGTCAAGTGTACTCGTCAGTCCGTCCTGGGCCTCGCGCTTCTTGCCCAAGTGCCGTTCAAACGGCGCTGGCGCGACTTGTTGAGCTCGAGAGATGGGTCCCTGCTCTCCTGCGTGGCCATGAGCTTGTGCCGCGGTCTGCGCAGCGGCGTCCCCAATGGCACGAGCCTCCATGCCGACTGCGTCTTCCGGACGAGCAGCAAGGGCAATTTCGCGCCCGGGTGCGAACTTCCGGAGATGAGCTAGTGCACTGATCCTCCGGTTACCACCGGAGTTCACATAGCGCTTGGCATCTTCATCCAGCGACCCCTCGTGAAGCCGATCCGCAATCCCCGGCTTTTTGTTTTCATGCAGGTATTCACTGAAACGTATAAGAGTAGATCCATAGACCTGAATGGTACCGCGATTCGGCCCGGTCGCAGGCGCTTCTTTGTACTCTTTGATGAGAGCCGCTGTGTAATCTCTGATGAGCGCGGCGTCGGCAGGGTAGGGATTCCGGACAGGGCGGTCGACCACTGGCGCTCCGCCCGCCAACGTCTTGAGACGACCCAGTGCTCTAGCCACGATCGAGGGGCCACCCCTGCTCTCGTACTCCGAGGGGCCACCCCTGCTCTCGTACTCCTTGCGATCCTGATCCAGCGACGATTCGTCAAGCCGAGCAGCAAATCCCGGCCTGTTATTGTCAAAGAGCCAACGACCAAAGCCGAGAAGAGAATTTACATGGCGCTTGACCGTGCTCTCCTTGACCTTACCCGCGTAAGCTGACCTCAGCCCTTCGACAACGGTCGCATCGTTGGAATAGAGGGGACCCTTGTCGCGACCGGAGACCCCTATTGGAGGATCTGGCTGCACCGCCGCCGGCACAGAACGAGCATGGTCACGCAACTCGGACGGTGCGGGGGGATTCAGATCAACCACTGACGAATCCGGCGCATGATGATGGCGCGCCGTTGAGTGACCCGGCTGCAGCACCGAGGCACCCAGCATCGAACCACTGCCTCCGGCGTACGGCGCCGCGGCGTGTTCTTGTCCGCTCCCTTGCATCATGGGCTGCGCTTCCCATGGCAATGCACCCACTTGATGGGTGGGGGCCTGCATCAGCACGCGAGCGCCTGAATTGCCGATCTCGCTCAGCTGCGGCTCAGTGGCAACGTCCTGCAGACGACTGTTCGGGGTCCTTTGCCTCTTCGCTGGTCTCAACTCCGCTGTATCATGCTCACGGTTGATGAGGACCTCCTCGCTTGGTAGCTGGTTGCTCCTGTCCTGTGCTGCGATCCGCTCGTCCGGCGCGCGCTGGTCGCCGTCGCGCCAGATCAGGGGACGAAAGGACCCTGCGGGATCCGAGGCTTGGTGATGGGGCCCAGTTGGCACGAAAGGCAATGGCAGAACAGCGTCGTCTTCATTAGCTTTCCCAGGGAGCTCGCGCCCGAGTTCGGACTTCCGGAGATGAGCTAGTGCACTGATCCCACCGGAGTTGTTATAGCGCTTGGCATCTTCATCCAGCGACCCCTCGTGAAGCCGAGCCGCAATCCCCGGCTTTTTGTTTTCAACCAGGTATTCACTGAAACGTCTAGGAGCAGATCCATAGGTCTGAATGGTAGCGGGATTCGGCCCGGTCGGCGCTGCCTTGTACTCTTTGATGGGAGCCGCTGTGTAATCTCTGATGAGCGCGGCGTCGGCAGGGTCGGGATTATTCAGGACAGCGGCGCGGTCCAGCACTGGCGCTCCGCCCGCCCACGTCTTGAGATGACCCACTGCTCTAGCCACGTCCGAGGAGCCACTCTTGCTCTCGTACTCCTTGAGATCCGGATCCAGCGACTCCTCGTGAAGCCGAGCAGCAAATCCCGGCCTGTTATTATCAAAGAGCCAACGACCAAAGCCGAGAAGAGAATTTACATGGCGCTTGACCGTGCTCTCCAATGCTGACCTCAGCCCTTCGACAATGGTCGCATCGTTGGAATAGAGAGGACCCTTGTCGCGACCGGAGACCCCTATTGGAGGATCTGGCTGCACCGCCGGCGGCACAGAACGAGCAGGGTCACGCAACTCGGACGGTGCGGGGGGATTCAGATCAACCACTGACGAATCCGGCGCATCATGATGGCGCGCCGTTGAGTGACCCGGCTGCAGCACCGAGGCACCTAGCCTCGACCCACTGTCTCCGGCGTAGGGCGCCGCGGCGTGTTCTTGTCCGCTCCCTTGCACCATGAGTTGCGCCTCCCATGGCGATGTATCCACTTGAGGGCCGGGATCATGCACTGGTTCGTCCATTTGCTTTTGCAACCGAGCCCACCTTGCGGCCACCGCGGCCTCGCCAACCGCGGAGGGCGTCTCCTCAGCCCTGGCGAACGCTGGCCCGGCAGGCGCCGCCGGCACAGAACGAGCATGGTCACGCAACTCGAACGGTGCGGGGGGATTCAGATCAACCACTGACGAATCGCGCGCCGTTGAGTGACCCGGCTGCAGCACCGAGGCACCCAGCATCGACCCACTGCCTCCGGCGTAGGGCGCCGCGGCGTGTTCTTGTCCGCTCCCTTGCGTCATGAGTTGCGCCTCCCATGGCGATCGTAGAAGGTCCGCGTGCGGAATCGAGTCGAAATATCCCGACAAATCAGCGTCGACCTTCTGCTTTTGCAACCGAGCCCACCTTTCGGCCACCGCGGCCTCGCCAACCGCGGAGGACGTCTCCTCAGCCCTGGCGAACGCTGGCCCGGCAGGCGCCGGCGGCACAGAACGAGCAGGGTCACGCAACTCGGACGGTGAGGGGGGATTCAGATCAACCACTGACGAATCCGGCGCATCATGATGGCGCGCCGTTGAGTGACCCGGCTGCAGCACCGAGGCACCTAGCCTCGACCCACTGTCTCCGGCGTAGGGCGCCGCGGCGTGTTCTTGTCCGCTCCCTTGCACCATGAGTTGCGCCTCCCATGGCGATGTATCCACTTGAGGGCCGGGATCATGCACTGGTTCGTCCATTTGCTTTTGCAACCGAGCCCACCTTGCGGCCTCCGCGGCCTCGCCAACCGCGGAGGGCGTCTCCTCAGCCCTGGCGAACGCTGGCCCGGCAGGCGCCGCCGGCACAGAACGAGCATGGTCACGCAACTCGAACGGTGCGGGGGGATTCAGATCAACCACTGACGAATCGCGCGCCGTTGAGTGACCCGGCTGCAGCACCGAGGCACCCAGCATCGACCCACTGCCTCCGGTATGCGGTGCCAGGTGCTCGTCCCCCAGCATCATGGGCTGCGCCTCCCATGCCAATGCACCCACTTGATGGGTGGGGGCCTGCATCAGCACGCGAGCGCCTGAATTGCCGATCTCGCTCAGCTGCTTAGCTTTCCCAGGGGGCTTCTCTGGCCGACCCAATGCCTTCTGCGGCCCGCTGTGCTGCGCAGCGGCGTCCCCAATGGCACGAGCCTCCATGCCGACTGCGTCTTCCGGACGAGCAGCAAGGGCAATTTCGCGCCCGAGTGCGGCGTACGGCGGGAACTTCCGGAGATGAGCTAGTGCACTGATCCACCGGTTACCACTGGAGTCCAAATAACGCCTGGCATCTTCATCCAGCGACCCCTCGTAAAGCCGAGCCGCAATCCCCGGCCTGTTGTTTTCATGCAGGTATTGACTGAAACGTCTAAGAGTAGCCGCATAGTCCTGAGTGGTTTTGGGATTCGGCCCGGTCGCAGGCGCTCCCTTGTACTCTTTGATGAGAGCCGCTTTGTACTCTTTGATGAGCACGGCGTCGGCAGGGTCGGGATTCAGGGCAGCGCGGCCCACCATTGGCGCTCCGCCCGCCGACTCTTTGAGACGACCCAGTGCTCTAGCCACGTTCGAGGAGCCACTCTCGCGCTGGTACTCCTTGAGATCCTGATCCAGCAACGGATCGTCAAGCCGAGTAGCAAATCCCGGCTTGTTATTATCAAAGAGCCAACGACCAAAGCCGAGAAGAGAATTTACATGGTCCGTGACCGTGCGCTCCCCGACCTTACCGGCATAGAGTGCTGACCGCAGCCCTTCGACAACGGTCGCATCGTTGGAATAAAGAGGACGCTTGTCGCGACCGGAGACCACTACTGGAGGATCTGGCTGCACCGCCGCCGGCATAGAACGAGCATGGTCACGCAACTCGAACGGTGCGGGGGGATTCAGATCAACCACTGACGAATCCGGCGCATGATGATGGCGTGTTTCCCCGGGAACAACGTCCCGTACGAACACCGAGTCTGGGTTGCCTTGGTCCGGCGCGACTGGAGCCAGGGCTCTGTCGTGCAACGCTCGCGCTGACTGGCCGAGCCGCTTGATCCGCTGGTGAAACGTCCCAACGGGGCTTTCCTTAACCGCGTCTCGCGCCTGTCGGTCCATGAGTTCAAAGTTCGTGAGATAATTTGCCGTTCCAGATGTATCGTCACCCATGAGTCGGGTTTGTAGTGCCTGCCGATTGACGACGAGGTTGTTGAGGTTCAGGTCTGGCAGGTCTGGCTGCCATCTTTGCAATCGCCCAACCAGCGCCCGCGTGCCGTCCACCACGTAGACTCCGCAATCCCACTCGTTGCTCTGCTGGGCGATGCGGGGTAAGTCCACGCGGGTCTCCAGGCTGGCGCCCAGCCTTTCTGCGAGGTGTTTTGCAAGCTTGTCATGCCATCCGCTGACGGAGTCATAATGATAGGCAACCGGCCGTTCCCGGTCGCTGCGATCAACGAACAGCAGCGACCAATGTTTGCCGCGCTCCGCAAGAGTCTTACCGCCATCGCTCACTGGCACGAACAGGAAGTCGGCTGTGTCGTTACCGTTCTGATTATGGACGATGCGCTGGAATGCGCTTAGCTTGTCGCTCTCGGAGCCCAAGCGCAGATGATAATTGGCTACGAGGGGATCCACGAACCGCGTCCGGGCGGCGAGTTCTGGATTGTTCCCCTGCAACTCCTGCTCCAGGAGCTGGTAATCCCTGTGGATATGTTCGTCGCCTAGCAATTGCAATGCGCCGAGCACCCGCCCGCTGGGGTCGCCGAAAACACCAAAAAACCCTTCGACCGCGGGGGACATCCCCTCAGGAAAGAGCTCTGGCGAGGCGGAATTCCCCGCCCGCAAGCTGGGAGGAGCGAATTCCGGTGGCCTCAGTGGCACCTCCTCGCTTGGTAGCAGGTTGCTCCTGTCCTGTGCAGCGATCCGCTCGTCCGGCGCGCGCTGGTCGCCGTCGCGCCAGATCAGGGGACGAAAGGACTCTGCGGGATCCGAGGCTTGGTGATGGTGCCCAGTTGGTACGAAAGACGATGGCAGAACAGCGGCGTCTTCATTAGCTTCCCCAGGGAGCTTCTCTGGCCGACCCAATGCCTTCTGCGGCCCGCTGTGCTGCGCAGCGGCGTCCCCAATGGCACGAGCCTCCATGCCGAGTGCGTCTTCCGGACGAGCAGCAAGGGCAATTTCGCGCCCGAGTGCGGCGGACGGCAGGAACTTCCGGAGTTGAGCTAGTGCAATGATCCTCCGGTCACCACTGGAGGCCTTATAGCGCTTGGCATCTTCATCCAGCGACTCCTCGTGAAGCCGAGCCGCAATCCCCGGCTTGTTGTTTTCAACCAGGTATTCACTGAAACGTCTAAGAGTAGCTCCATAGTCGTGAATGGTTTGGCGATTCGGCCCGGTCGCAGGCGCTCCCTTGTACTCTTTGATGAGAGCCGCTTTGTACTCTTTGATGAGCACGGCGTCGGCAGGGTCGGGATTCAGGACAGCGCGGCCCACCATTGGCACTCCGCCCGCCGACTCTCTGAGACGACGCAGTGCCACAGCCACAGTCGAGGAGCCACCACTGCTCTCGTACTCCTTGAGATCTTCATCCAGCGACTCCTCGTGAAGCCGAGCAGCAAATCCCGGCTTGTTATTTTTAAAGAGCCAACGACCAAAGCCGTAAAGAGAATTTACATGGCGCTTGACCGTTTCCTCCTTGGCCTTACCCGCGTAGAGTGACCTCAGCCCTTCGACAACGGTCGCATCGTTGGAATAAAGAGGACGCTTGCAGCCGCGACCGTCGGAGACCACTACTGGAGGATCTGGCTGCACCGCCGCCGGCACGGGGGAACGAGCATGGTCACGCAACTCGAACGGTGCGGAAGGATTCAGATCACCCACTGACGAATCCGGCGCATGATGATGGCGCGCCGTTGAGTGACCCGGCTGCAGCACCGAGGCACCTAGCATCGACCCACTGCCTCCGGCGTACGGCGCCGCGGCGTGTTCTTGTCCGCTCCCTTGCATCATGGGCTGCGCTTCCCATGGGGCCGCGCCTTCGATGAGGCTCAGGTCTCCGTGAGACGGATGAGGATGGAACGGGTCTGGCAGAGCCGGAACGCCGGGGGCGGGAATTTGGGCAGCGGCTTGGCGCGCCTCGCCCGAGCGCTGCTCAAAGCCCTCTTGCCCGGCCTGTGCCGCTTGCTCTTGAGATGCCGGGGGCTGCACCTGCCGCCAACCTGTTACATTGGATAGGTCAAATTTGTGCCGGTTCACGTTAGCCTCACGTCCACAGATCAGCTGAGCAACCTACTCGGGCATACTTACGAGAAGCTGACGAGGTCCGCGGTCCCGGAGCGGGTAGGCCTAATTTTCTGCGCGCCGATTGCGCTGGCGCGACGTAGCCCGGCCTTTTGCCAGCTCGGCAGCTACGGCTCGCAAAGAGCGTCGTAAGGCTTGCGGAGCCGCCCCTCAGCTCCCGTCGAGGAGCAATCCACAATTCACATATTTGGAGATGGCTCGCTGGTTTACCGGTCTGCGAGCCCTGCAAGCCCATGCTTCAGATGCCGCCCGTGCAGAGGTATTTCATTTCGAGGTAGTCCTCGAGGCAATGGCGGGAACCCTCCCGCCCGATGCCGGACTGCTTCACTCGGCCGAAAGGCGCGGCTTCCGACGACATGCGTCCCGTGTTCATACCACTATGCCATATTCCAAGGCCTCGGCGACACGCCAAACACGCTTCCGTTTGAGGCACAAATGTGGGGGAAGGCCGTAGATCGTGTCGTTGGCCTCATGCACGACCTATCCGCATCGTCGAAGCAATCACAGGCGCCAGCCGCCCGAATGTCTCTTTCTTGCGCGATGGTCATCTCGCTGGAGACCGGACCGATAGTTCGACGTGCCATTTGCGCGATGCGTTTGCCCCCGCATCGATTCTGCGGCCTTTCGCGACGGCATGGGATTCGATTTTGGCCAGAGCCTGCCTGTCGATCAGCGCACCGATCGCCACTCCGGAGCAAAGCCCTCGCCAACGATAAGTGGCGGACTTTCTCCACGAACTCTCGACAAACACCTTCGTGAACGCCTGACTGGACGGGGGTAGCCATGCCGAACAGGTCGCATAACCACGCCATCGTTCGGCGACTGCAGCCGCGAAGCGTCTCGAACACATCGGCTCGATGCGGTTGCGTCCAGAATGCATCAGCGAGCGGCGGGAGTCTTCGCTATATTCGCCCCCGACATCCCGAAGTCCACCAGCTTGCCTGCCAAAAAGGGGTGTTGCATGAATAAACCCGCTTTCGTCGCCGTCAGCCGCGTGCCCAGGAAGGACGACAGTCTCCATAGCAAGAATGCGAGATGATCATCGTATTCAGCGGCAGCGTGCCGGCGAAATTGGGTGTTCGGCAAGCCAAATAGCGCGATGCAGAAGGATGGTGAGGATTTCGCGTCCGCCACTGCGATGCATAGAGCCACCCTTCGCAACCGACCAGCGCAACAAAGCTCGTTATGCGGCGCGTAGGTTCGTAGACGCTTATCCAGTATCGAGATAACAAGGCCGCTGCGCAGGAACGAACTCTGAGAGCGCACCCTGCGAGAGGTTGCGCTTGCTGACGCGGCTGTGGAAGAAGCAGGGGCTCGCGCCGAAGCGCATGATCACCGACTAGCTTCGCTCGTATGGAGCGGCAAAGCGACAGATGATGCCGGACGTCGAGCACCGGTCGCACAAGGGGTTGAACAACAGAGCGGAGAATTCCCATGTGCCGCCGCGAAAACGGGAGCGGATGATGCAGGGGTCCGATCGCCGGGAGGCCTGCAACGCTTCGTCTCGACCTTGTCAGCCCTCCGCAACCTCTTCGTCCCCCGCCCCAAACGTTCTGCTCTCGCCATACATGTTCATCGCTTGCAAGCCATCGCCGAATGGAAGGCCGTGACTGGAACGCCCGCAACGATGGATTGCTAACGGCGAACTCATGCTGGTCGGCAAGGCGATACTGGCTGGAGCATCAACTCGGCCGACGAGAGTGGCCACACCATCCTAGACAGGATCGGCCGATATGCCCAGCATCGCCGCTCTGCAAAAAGCACAGCGGGCATCCAGACGTTGCCGGGTTGACTATGGGTGTCCGAACCGCGAAAAGAGGCCGCTCTTTATGAGTGGCGTGCGCTGGCAGTCTAACCCCAAGCCCCCCGCCCGGGCTGCCGGCGCGCTTCTAGGAACATCGAGGTAGATGACGAGACTCCGAACTACATTTCCAAAGCTATCGGTGGATTCACATTTCAAGCCCAATCGATTTCCTACAGCCAGGCGCGAACGTTCGATTGGAACATTCAGAATTCACATCAAGGTGCACCGCTATTGCGTCCCGAACAGGTTCGGCTGCTCGATGACGACTACGAGATTGTTCTCATCAAAGGTCTGCCACCATTAAAATTGAGGAAGGTGCGATATTTTTCGGATCGCATTCTGAAACGCATCTTTGAAAGCCAGACAGGCGCCCTCCCGGAGCCGGCGCCCTTGACGGGAGCAGAGGAGGCGCTCTCCGCAGAATCTCAACTCGATGACCCGCTGTGTGAATTGGCGCAGGACTTTGACGATACAGTTTGATGTGAGGCTAGTATGAACCCGCGAAATAGTAATCCATCCCGTGTAACAGCTTTGTCGCAGGTGCAGGACGCCGGCTTGGAAGACGGGCAAGCGGTCCAGGCCCGGCGAGTGGGCTTTGAGCAGCACGTGTCCGAGGCGCTCCGGCCGCTGTTCGATGGTCGAGCTGACGAGCCGCCTACCGGTCCAGAGGAGCTTCTGCGACTGGAAAAGGGGTTTCGCGAGGTGCTTCAGCGAGGGCAGGATCATCAAGCCGCCTCGTCTTTTTTCAGCGATCCAAGAATGCCCGCTGGACGGGATGACCCCAAGGGAAGCGTGTCGGACGCTTTCGCAGCAGCCGGCTCTAGGCACGCCGTAGTTGAGGCCGCCGCCCCGCCAGTGTTAGCTGCCAGCCAACAGCAGATCCGGCCCTCGCCAGTTGCGTTTGACCGGCCGGTATCATCCTCGGCTGCTGCAGGCGTGCGCTTGTATGCCCCTTCGATGATCTCTCGGAAGACCAGTTCCGAAAACTGCGATCAGTTGCCCGCCTTGTGCTGCCGCCTCGCCGTCGAGGTCGAAACGCCCGCGAATCAATGGAAGGTCAGCGGGCCATGGGGGCAGAGTGCAACGGTGTCTACACCGCCTGTTTGAGGGGAGAGGTACACTTGGCTTTCCTGTTCCAGCAGCATCCGGCCGCACACCGACGCGATGGGGAGCTAGAATTCAACTCGGACCTTCGCAAGGCACGCACCGCGGCTCAAACGCCGTTCGTTTGGGAAAAATGGCTCAGTACCGACAAAGCTTCTGTAATGGCCCTAGTGGCCTCGGTTGCGCTCTTGGTCGCGATACAGTGGCAAGACCCCCAGATCAACGAGGCGGTCCTAAGCGAACTGCGGACGATTCAGATCAACTACGCATTGCTCCAGCGAGACGTCGCCCGCGCCGACATGGTATTGGACTTCCGTTCCGTTGCTTCTACCGGGCAAGCATTAAAAAGGAACCTTCAAAACTACCAACGCCTTGTTGAGATTTCGCCCAATGAGAGCTCCGGGGTGCACTCCAGGTTGGTTGCACAGCTCAAAAATTCCCTCGGAAACACAGAAGCTGCCATCTCGGCCTCGGCCGCGCAAAATGAGCTTCTGCAAAGCTCTCTCGTACGCTTTGCTCGCTCGGCTAATCGCCTTCGGGGGGGAGTGTCGAACAGGCCTGAATTTTCCAATCTGATCCTTCAATTTTCGGCCAGACCGGGATTCAGCCTCGCATTACAAATCGATCAGTCTCTCCGCCGACTTCCTCCTAGCCAGGACCAAGTCACGGAGGATGTTGCCCGCGAGGGCCGCGCTATCCTGTCCTCAATGTTGAGGTTGGACCGCGCTGTCAATCGGATCCCATCCTTCGACACGTTCGCCAAGGCTGCCGAATTGGAGCGAGAACATCTGAAAGCCTACAGCTTCGCCAGCGCGCAAGCGCAGCGTACACGGCTTTTCTTTGGCTTGGTGTCCATATGCCTCTGCTTGTTTGCGACCATTCGAGCCTCCACGCTGCATGTGCGGACGAACCGGTTGGAAAGGCGGTTAGAGCTTGAAGCGGCGATGAGTGAGATCGAAGCTTGTTTCATCGACAGTCAAGCAACGAAGGCTTCGCGGCGCTTCTCCACCGAAGCGGCGCTTAGACTCATTCAATGCGTTTTCGATGCGGATCAATGCGCGCTTGCTCTGGTGGATCCGAGTATCAGCAGGAATACCGAGTACTTTGTCGCGAACAAGCGCATGCGCGTCTGGAACGCCACGCTAATCCATGAAGTCGTCTCACTTGTACACCCGGAACAGCCAGTGTTTCGCGTCGTTCCGGCGTCGGAAGTGGTTCGGACTGCCGTAGGCACTACCGGTGTTTGTCAAATTGTTTGTTGCCGGGCCTCCGATCAGCAGGCTGCGGTTTGTATCCTTGTTTTTGAAGGAGATCGCTCACCACCCTCCACAGACGACCTCCTGGTTCTGGCGAGCGCTACTGTGCGTTTAGGCAACCATCTTGAAATGCAACGTGTACACACGGAACGTAACCTTTTTGAGAGTCGATGGGAGCATGCGGAAAGGCTGACGGCTGTCGGCACAATCGCAAGCGGCGTTACACATGAATTCAATAATGTTCTAGGAGCAATAGTCGGCTACGCAGAGATGGCTAAAGGTCTTGTGCGTCGCCCCTCGAGAATTCGGGGCCACATCGGCCAAATTATCTTGGCCAGCAACCGAGCCAAACTGATTATTGATCAAATTTTGTCACTAAGCCGAAATCGGAAGCGCGTGACGATGCCTTTCGACGTCTCGGAGAGTGTAATGGATCTCGCGCCATTGCTGCGGGTTACACTTCGTGCGGATGTTCAGTTGAACTTCAAGATCAACGAGTGGCAAACGGTGATCGAGGGCAGCCCGACCGAGATACAGCAGATCCTTATGAATCTATGCAAGAACGCGTCGGAGGCTCTCTTGAATGAGGGCCGTGTCGAGATTAGCGTTTCTCGCGCTCACGTCTGTCAAACGAAGCCCGTGGCTAAGGGCACCTTGAAACCGGGAGATTACGTTCTCCTCTCCATCAGCGACGATGGCCAAGGAATCGCAAGTTCGGTGCTTCCGCATATCTTTGAGCCCTTTTTTACCACGCGCTCTCGCGTCGGCGGGACCGGACTGGGTCTTGCTGCAGTGGACCGCCATGTGAGCGCGCTCGCAGGATGCCTTGACGTCACCTCGGCTGTTGGCCGAGGTACACGCTTCGATCTCTACTTACCGGCCTGCGCTGAGGAGCAGGTCAGAGCTGATAGCGCTTTCGGCCCATGCGATGGATCACTTGGCAACGGAGAAATCATTGCAGTCGTTGACCCCGATCCAGCAGCGTTGGAGATCTACAAGGATAAGATCGCCGCGCTGGGTTATAAGCCGGTCGGCTTCGCGACCTTCGAGAGTCTTTGCGACTGGATCGAGAGCGGGAAGGCAGCCGACCTCCTAATTTTCGATAAAGCGACTTTCCTCGGGCCAGGACAGCCCGAAGCTCTACGTACCACCCTGATGACGGTGCCCATCATCGTCGTTGGTGGAAGCGACCCCATGCCGATCACATCTGGTAATCAGACCTTCGTCCTTTGGCTAGCCAAACCGGTCTCGTCCAGGACGATGGAGCATGCAATTCGTAGGATGATAATGGCATGATGCCGCCGACGCGCTCAGGATACCGAGCTACCGAGGCAGTCGGAGGCGGAGCCGGCTGGGATCCAGCAAATACAAGAGCGTCGGACGATCTCTGCGCACCCGGCTCATGGCGAGTTCCCCTCGAACACCGTCGTCGGCTCCGCCCAAGGAAGGGCTCCCCGACCACGGCAAACCTGCCGCCGTGCTCGTGACCGTCAAGGACAAGTCGCCGCGCGATGGGGTCTGCGGGCCTCCATCCTTGACAAGTCACTGCGCGCTGGCGGCGACAGGCAACGGGTAATATAAGGTCGGGACGAGGAGATGGTCGCCAATCGGTCACGCAAGATGGTTGACGAAATGACTCGAGAGCAAAGCTTGACAATCATCGCCCCATTCACGCCAGACTTCTCCTGTGCGTTCATCATCGGCTACGGCTCCTCGCTGCCCCGACAAGGCTATCGCCGCCCGGCCGGGCAAGCGATATCCCAGGTTCCGACGTGTTCCTTTCATGCTAGATTGACCTAGGCCCCGGCAGGGCGGGAGCATGAGGCTGGGTTCTCGGTCGCGGATCTGTGAGGCAAGCACGGGGTAAGCGACGGCTCGACCCACCATTGGGAAGGCCGGCTTCGGCACGGAGGTGCGGCCTCGGCGTTGAGAGGCATCGGATCGGGTGTAGCAGGACTTTCGAACTAACTGCCGACAACACACTGGATAGGCTGTTCTCGTCGTTCGGTCCAGTTCACCAACGCCTATGTCGACATTTTACGGCGCTTCACTACTAACCGGGCACCGCACGATGGCAGCTCGTTCTCTCCGGCAAAAGATACCCCCTGTGTTAGCTTCCGTGTGTCTGCTTGCCCTCACCTGCGGGATACGTAACGCCATCCCTAAAAGCATCGAATGCGGCAGCGACAGCGCGAATCCCAAAGCGATGCTCCCGCCGTACGCGGACAAAACCGTTTTCGAAGTCCACTATTCCGTCCTTGGCCAGCATCGCCAAACGCTCATCTGAACCGCGAAGACGGATCGGATCAGATCCGTGGGCGACACAGATTGCCGGCACGTCAGCCTCGAAATCGCACATTAATCGCTCGATAATTGCGGCTCGCACGCGGTCGTCGTCTGTGAGGCGATGGCCCTTCGATGTAGCCAGTCGGCCAGCTGCGATGTGCTGGATGTAGGAATCCCGTGTAACTTCGTTTTGAACGTATCCCTGGCCGGTGCGGCCGATAGCCGACGCGCCGAAACCGATCAGGGTTCTGCAGGTGTCAGCCGAGTAGCCCAACGAGTTACGTCGCAGGCGACCGGTTTCCTGTGCCAGCGCGAGCTCGTCGTCCGGCAAGGCGAAATGGTCGAGCCCGATCTCCCGGTAGCCGGCGGCAACCAGCGTCACGGCGACAGCCGCATGCTGTTCAGCGCGGGCAGCGCTGGCAAGCCGGTCGGGGCGCATGGCGACCGCTGCCCTCGCCGTCTCGACCCACGACACCACCGTTTGACGCGGCAGGCGTCCCATGGTGATAACAAACCACCTTGCCGCTGAGCTCGCCTGTGTCTTTGCGTTATGCCAGTCCGTTCCGCTTAGATGTCTTGGCTGTTCCCGCCGAGACCTCACGCGCACCGTTTTGTTCCCACCATCCCTCCCCGTCAGCTCCGCCTGGGAAATTCTGCCAGCTTGCCGGATCCGACGAGATAATGCAGCGCTGGGACGGACTTTGCTCGCCAGCTAGCGACCGTGGTGATCTCTGCCAAAAGGACGAGGCCATGAACGCGATCGGCGCTAACGGTGGCGGTTTGTATAAGCCTTGGGGTGGGAACTGGGCCTTCTATGCTGGCGCCACATACAAGCTCAACGAGACAACTTCGTTCTACCTTCGGCTCTCCCGGTGACCAGCTCTCAGTAGCGTCGCGGCAAACGTTGCCTATGGGCTTCTTTTCGATTTCACAGCTACGGCGACTCCAAACTCAGCAGTCGGCAAGATGGAAGCTTCCAACGGGAACTGCCCAATGCGAACAAGAAGAGCAGTGTCGGCAGTAATCCTGCGCCTCGAACGCTCATCCTAACGCCGTGAAGCGTAGAGCTCCGAGGTTGAGCAGACCAAGCCCGCAACACGCTCTAAAAAAACGGCGCATACAAGCCATCCGAGATTGCAGCCTAGCCTCGGGGCCGGACGTTGTTTCATATCAGACCGGTGGGGATGAAGCCTGCCATCCAGCACCCGGTCAGTTTCAGGTCAAACTTGAACTCCCAGTCGGGTCAGAACGCGATCAACTGGCAGTCCGACGCACTTAAAAATGACAAATGGATCGCCTGCTTTTGGGCCATCCATGGGGAATTCGGGCGCGAGAGAACAAGCTCACACAGCATAAGCGAAGCTCCAGGCGAATCTTGCGCTGGCCGAGGCAGAACCATGTTTAAAGCTGCCTGTTTTCCACCTCGAACCTGTCTGAGTCCGGCCGATCGTCATAGATCGGCCAAAGCATCGGCCAGATGGCTCCCCCAATTACGGTTTGTGCGTAGTTGTCAGTACGATAGGCCTGCCGAACATCGGCCATGATCATCATCGGCAGCATCGATTTGTGTCCAAGCCTGGCGACGTCGGCTGTTTTGGGCAAAAGCCTGCACTCGCGTACCGCAGCCAACCTCGCCCCATCTCGTGCGCATCATGAACACCTACTACAGCAACCTGATCGAAGGCCACGATACGCGCCCGCGCGACATCGAACGGGCGCTGGTCGGAATTTCGATCGAGACGAGAACCGCCGCAATCTGCAGCTCGAGGCGGCCGCGCACGTTCGCGTGCAAGCCGAGATCGACCGCCTGGCTGCCGATGGGCAGTTGCCGGAACCGGCATCGGTAGGTTTTCTTCGATGGCTGCATGCGGAATTCTACCGCGATGCGGAATCGCCCATGCTGACCATCAAGGGTTCCGGCCGTGAGTTCGTCATGGCGCCAGGTGAGTGGCGATCGAAGCCAGAGCATGACGTCGCCATCGGCCGGCATGAACCGCCTTCGAGCGATCGCGTCAACGATTTCATGCAATACTTTGCCATGCGTTATCGCTTCGATAAGCTGGGCAAGGCCGGACGCATCCTGACCATTCCTGCCGCGCATCACCGCTTCAACTACATTCACCCGTTTCCGGACGGCAACGGACGCGTCAGCCGATTGATGAGCCACGCCATGGCCCTCAGGCCGGGGTCGCCGCGCACGGGCTGTGGTCGATCTCACGAGGCTTGGCACGTGGCGTGAAAAGCCGAACGGATTACAAGAGCATGATGGATCATGCCGATATGCCCCGCCAGGGTGATCTCGACGGACGTTGCAACCTCTCCGAACGCGCACTCGGCGATTTTACCTTATGGTTCCTGCAGGCGTGTATCGATCAGGTGAGCTTCATGACCGGACTGTTCGATCTCGACACGTTGGCCAAGCGGCTGTATCGGCATGTGGAGCGCAGTGGTCTGAAGCCCGAAGCCGGCCGCCTCGTGGAGGAAGCGCTCACGCGCGGTGAGTTTGACCGCGGCGAGGCATCCCGTATTAGCGGACTACCCGAACGTACGGCGCGTCGAGTGTTCAATGACGTAATCGCGCTCGGACTATTGGCGTCGGAAACGCCAAAGGGCCCAGTGTCCCTACGCTTTCCGGCGGACGCTCTGGACGCGCTGTTTCCGAAGCTTTTTCCGGAAACGTAAGAGCATAGGGCGCTCACGATCTTAGGTCACTTCTCCTCGGAACCGGAAAGATTTTCACCGGATCACCCGCGGGTTCGTCATTCCGCGTTCTGAGACGCGGGAAAAGCCGGCGCACTAGAGCCGAGGCCGCCGATGCAGACATATTTGGTGTCGAGGTAATCCTCGATGCCCTGATGTCCGCCTTCCTTGCCGAGGCCGGATTCCTTGACGCCGCCGAAGGGTGCCTCCGGCGTGGTGATGAGGCCTTCATTGACGCCGACCATGCCGTATTTCAGCCCTTCCATGACGCGGAAGGCGCGGCCGAGATCGCCGGTGTAGAAATAGCAGGCGAGGCCGAATTCGGTGTCGTTGGCGAGCGCTATCGCTTCCTCTTCGGTCTCGAACTTGAACACCGGGGCGACCGGCCCAAAGATCTCTTCCTTCATGAAGCGCATATTGGGTGTCGCGTTGGCGATGACGGTCGGCTGGAAGAACGAGCCGCCGAGCGCATGGCGCTTGCCGCCGGCAACGATCTTGCCGCCCTTGGATGTGGCGTCGGCGATCAGTTCTTCGACCTTCTCGACCGCCTTCTCGTCGATCAGCGGCCCCTGCTGCACGCCGTCCTCGAGGCCGGAGCCGACCTTCAGCCCATTGCTGGCGGCAGCGAGCTTCTCGACGAACTTGTCATAGACACCAGCCTGGACAAGGAAGCGGTTGGTGCAGACGCAGGTCTGGCCGGAATTGCGATACTTGGCGGTGATCGCACCGGCGACCGCACGCTCGAGGTCGGTGTCATCGAAGACAATGAACGGCGCGTTGCCACCGAGTTCCATCGACACTTTCTTGACGGTGACCGACGACTTCTGGATGAGAAGCTTGCCGACTTCCGTCGATCCGGTGAAGGTGATCTTCGACACCAGCGGATTGGCGCAGATCTCGTCGCCGATCTCGCTTGCCGAACCGGTCAGGATGTTGACGACGCCCTTGGGGAAGCCGACCTCCTCTGCGAGCGCACCCCAGGCGAGGCCCGAATATGGCGTCTGCGAGGCCGGCTTGACCACTGCGGTGCAGCCGGCGGCGAGCGCCGGGCCGAGCTTGCGGGCCAGCATCGAGGACGGGAAATTCCACGGCGTGATGGCGGCGATGACGCCGACCGGTTCCTTGGTCACCAGGATACGGCGATCCGCCCACGGCGACGGCACCACGTCGCCATAGGTGCGGCGGCCTTCCTCGGCGAACCACAATATGTAGGCCGCGGCAGAGCCAATCTCGCCCTTCGATTCGAACAGCGACTTGCCCTGCTCGATGGTCAGCAGTTCGGCCAGCACGTCCTGATTGTCCATCATCGCGTCGTGCAGCTTGCGCAGCAGCTTCGAGCGCTCGAGCGCGGTCGTCTTGCGCCAGGTCTTGAAAGCTTCCGCGGCGGCTTCGATGGCGCGGCGGGTCTCGGCTTTGCCCGACTTCGGCACGGTGCCGATCTTGAGACCGGTGGCCGGGTTGTTGACGTCGACCGTCTGGCCGCTGTCGGCCTGCACCCATTCGCCGTTGATGAGATTGGCCTGGCGCATGAAATGGCTGGTTTTCTGAAGCATGGTCTGGCCTCCGTTCGGATAAGACAATCAGGATCCTGTATGCTGGCTGCGGCTCGCGCTTGCCCAAGCGCCTTTCGCGCGGCCGGCCCCTCCAGCGACGTCTCGCCGCACGCCGGGCGGGTTCATGCCGACTGGTCAGTCCGCGCATGGGCCGCCGCGGTCTCATCAAGAGCCGCGCGAATGCCATCAACCATGTAATCGATCTCTTTAGGGGCGATGACGTAGGGCGGGCAGATTGCCAGCACGTCGCCCATGTTGCGGATCATGACTCCGTGCTCGCGGCACCGCCGCTCGACATCGGTGCCAATTCGCAGCTCCGGCGCAAAGGCGCGACGGGTGGCGCGATCCTCGACGATCTGGATCCCCGCTATAAAACCGCGGCCGCGGACCTCGCCGACCAGTGTATGGTCGTTGAGCGCGTCCGCGAGCGCTGCATGCAGATAATCGCCGAGACGGCGCGCCTGGCTCACGAGATCGATCTCGCGGTAGATCCTGATCGCCTCGGCGGCGACGGCGGCTGTCACCGGATGGCCGGAATAGGTGAAACCGTGGCCGAACACGCCGACCTTGTGGGCCTCGTCGGCGACGCACTGGTAGACCTTGTCGGAGATAATGACGCCGCCAATGGGCAGATGACCGGATGAAAGCCCCTTGGCGACCGACAGCATGTCCGGTTCCATGCCAAAAGTCTGGCTGCCGAACCAATTTCCGGTGCGTCCGAAACCGCAGACCACCTCGTCGGCCAGCATCAGAATGTCGTATTTGCGCAGCACCGCCTGAACCTTTGGAAAATAATTCTCCGGCGGTACCAGCACGCCGCCGGCGCCCATGACTGGCTCTGCGATCATCGCGGCAATCGTCTCTGGCCCCTCCGCCAGGATCAGGGCCTCGAGTTCCTGGGCCAGGCGCGTGGCGTAGTCATGCTCCGCCTCGCCCGGCAGACCGTCGAGATAGTGGAACGGCCGCGCGGCGAATATGACGGGAAGCGGCGGCAGGTTGAAGGACTTGTGCATGTGCGGCAGCCCACTCAGCGCCGCGCCCATGATCGTACTGCCGTGGAAGGCGCCAAACCTGCTGATGATCTTGCGTTTCTCCGGACGTCCCCGCGCGGCCTGGTAATACCAGGCGAGCTTGACCATCGTGTCATTGGCTTCCGAACCGGAGCCGACCAGAAAGACGCGCGCGTGGTCGAACGGCGCCAACGCGGTAAGCTGTTCAACGAGTTCGACGGTGGGCTCATTCGAGCGGTGATTGAAGGTGTGATAGACGGCGAGCTTGCGCATCTGGCGGTCAGCAGCGGCGGCCAGCCGGCTGTCGCTGAAGCCGAGCGAGGCACACCAGAGTCCGCCCATGCCCTCGATATAGCGGTTGCCCGCGTCATCCGTGACGGTCGCGCCTTCGCCGGCCACGATCGTCAACGGACCATGATCCTCATGCAGGCGTGGATCCGTTTGGGAATGAAAGTGCCTGGCCATGTCCAGCACGCGCGATTCGTTGTTCATCAAAATTCTCCTTGCGACCAGATAGGCGGTTGCTTCGGCGAGGAATATCTTATAACTTATAAGTTGTCGAGAAAAAATGATCCTGAGAGTGACGTCCAATGGCCAACGCACCCACTCCTTCAAACAACACCCTGCCACCCGACGCGGAGCGGATCGCCCTGTTGCGCGACAGGGCAGAGTTCGTCCGGCTCGAGACGCTGCGCCTCATCCAGATCGCCAAGGTGGGCCACTATTCGTCGGTGTTCTCCTGCGCGGAAATATTCGCCACGCTCTACTACGATGCGATGCGGCTGAGGCGCGGCGAGCCGCAATGGCCGGATCGCGACCGCTTCCTGATGGGCAAGGGACATGCCGCGGTCGGCCTTTACCCGCTGCTGGTCGACTGGGGCTTCTTCTCCAAGGACGTCCTCGATGGCTACACCCGGCTCGGCAATCCGCTTGGCGATCATCCCGACATGCGCAAGGTGCCCGGCGTCGATTTCAGCTCCGGCTCGATCGGCCATGCCCTGTCCGGCGGCCTCGGCATGGTGCTTGGCGGCCGTGCGGCCAACCGGCGCTTCGATGTCTATGTCCTGCTCGGTGACGGCGAGATGCAGGAGGGCCAGGTCTGGGAAGCGGCGCTCTCCGCCGCCCACCATAAGGCCGGCAATCTGATCGCCATCGTCGACCGCAACGGATACCAGCTCGACGGGCAGGTCGACGACATCATCGGCATCGAACCGTTGGCCGACAAATGGGCGGCGTTCGGCTGGCAGGTGCACGAGGTCGATGGGCACGACGTCGTCGCTCTCGCGACGCTGCTGCGACAGTTGAAGGCCGAGGCAGACCGCACCCGGCCCGTCTGCATCATTGCCAAGACCTCCAAAGGCAAGGGCGTTGGTTACATGGAAACCGAACCCGGCTGGCATCTGGGCTATCTCGCGCCATCGGACGAGGCCTTGGCCGCCGAAGAGATCAAGCGTGGAGGCAAAACACAATGAACGGCCCGATCGATACCAACTCCTGGCAGTACCGCCAGATCAACGCGCGTGCGCCTGGCCTGAGTTATCTGGCCAACGCGCTCATTGATCTGGTCGAAGACGGTTATCCGGTCGTGGCCGGTACGGCCGACCTTCAATATTCCAACGGGCTGGTGCGGTTCGCGCAACGCTTTCCCGAACGCTTCACGCAATTTGGCATTTCCGAGCAGAACATGGTTTCGGCTGCTGCCGGCATGGCCAGCACAGGCGCCATGCCGTTCGTCGCTACATTCGCTTCTTTCCTGGCGCTGCTGTGCTGCGAACAGATCAGAACCGACGTCGCCTATTCGGCTCTGCCGGTGCGGCTGATCGGTCATCATGCCGGTATTTCACTCGGCTTCTACGGCACCTCCCACCATGCGACGGAAGATCTTGCCATCATGCGAAGCATCGCCGACCTCACGGTCGTCGCGCCGGCTGACGGCCCGCAACTGGCGGCCGCCGTCAAGGCGTCTGTCAATCATGCCCAGCCAATCTACTTCCGCATTGGCCGCGGCCAGGAACCGCTGGTCTATGAAGACGACGGCGTCGACTTCCAGTTCGGCAAGGCGATCGTTCACGGCGAAGGATCGGACCTGACCATCATCGCCTGTGGCTCGATGGTCCATCCCTCAAGGGAGGCTTACCGCGCGCTGCGCGCGGCGGGCAAATCCGTCGGACTGATCGACATGCATACGGTGAAGCCAATGGATACGAAGGCAGTGCTCTCGGCCGCGGCTCACTCCCGCTTCATTCTAACCATCGAGGAACACAATATCCTGGGCGGTCTGGGCGGCGCCGTGGCGGAAATCCTGGCGGAGGCGGGCAGCCCGGCACGGTTGATACGCCATGGCATCCGCGACGAATACAGCCTGATTGCGCCGCCAACGCATCTCTACAAGCACTACCGGCTGGACGCGGCGGGAATCGAGGCCACCGTTCTTGAAGCCCTCGGCTGAGCCGGCGGACCATAGCCATGCACGGACATTCCGATGACCGATCAGAATAACACCGCCCGACTCATTGAGCGCGCCGGTGCGGTGATGCCGGGCGGATTGCTCAGCCCGAGCCGCAGGCTCGGCGCGCCGCATGTATTTGCCCGGGCGCAGGGTGCGTTTCTCTACGACGTCGACGGACACCAGTACACCGACTTCCATTGCGGCTTCGGCGCCAACGTGCTTGGCCACTGTCATCCGGCGGTGCGCGAACGCATCGCTGCGGTCACGCAGGATATCGATCTTGTCGGTGCGGGAACGATGCGGCTGGAGATCGAGGTGGCGGAGGCGCTGGTCGACTGCATCCCTTGCGCGGATCTCGTCGCCTTCTGCAATTCCGGATCGGAGGCGACCTATCACGCCCTGCGCCTTGCCCGCGCCGCCACCGGTCGCAAGCGCATCATCAAGTTCCAAGGCGGCTATCATGGCTGGCACGACTATGTCGCCATGAACGTACAGTCGCACGCGCAGGCGATCGGCAAGTACGATCCCATCAGTGCTGGCATCCTCGAGGATGCCGCCCGTCACACCATCGTGCTGCCTTACAACGATGCCGGCGCCGTCGAGGATTATCTCAAGGCCAATCCAGGCGATGTCGCGGCGATCATCATCGAGCCAATCGCTCACAATATGGGGTCGGTGATCGCGACGGATGTTTTCCTGCGCGAGCTGCGTCGCCTGACCAGCGATCATGGTGTCGTGCTGATCTTCGACGAGGTCATCACCGGCTTTCGCCACGCGCTCGGCGGCTATCAGTCGATCGCCGACGTCACGCCTGATCTCGCGACCTTCGGCAAGGCGGCCTCGTCAGGCTATCCCGTTGGCGTGGTGGCCGGTCGTCGCGATCTCATGGCGCTCGTCGGCCGGACCGGGGAAGGATCCGTGTTCATGGGCGGTACTTTCAACGGCACGCCGTCGACGCTCGCCGCCATGCAGGCGACGATTGAGGAGCTGTCGAAACCAGGCTTCTACGACCGCCTGTTTGCCCTCGGCGCTTTCATGCGCACGCAGCTGGATGGCATTATCGATCGCCTCGGCCTGCCCGCGCAGAGCGCCGGGTTTGGCTCGGTCTGGCTGATCTATTTCCTCAGCGGTCCTTACCGCGACTACCAGGACTTGCTGGGCAACGACGATGTTTTCGATCTTGCATTCCGCAGAGAGATGGTGGCGAACCGGCTGATCGGCCAGCCGCTTCCGCTCAAGCGTCTCTACCTGTCAGGGAGCCATGACCGGGCGACAGTCGAGAAATCGCTGGATATCATCGAGACAATCCTGCGCAAGCTCTCCGCTGGGAAACCCGCCAGCTCCTAGCCATGTTTCGCAACGGACTTATAGGATATAAGAGCGTCTCGCACTATCCGTTGTCGATTCGGTGCGGCCAAGATTGCAGCGGTGGACCATGAGCACGATGCAGCCAATCGAGCAAGGCAGTCTGTCGGCGAGAACTTATATCTCGCTGCGCGAAGCCCTGATCGCCGGCAATTTCCGGCCCGGCGAAAGACTGTTGATGCAGGATCTGGCGCAACGGCTGGGCACCAGCGTCACGCCTGTGCGCGAGGCCTGTTTCAGGCTCGTCAGCGAGCAGGCGCTGGAACTGCGGTCAGGGCGGTTCATCACCGTTCCAGAGCTGACCCGGTCGCGTTACTGGCAGGTCCGGCTCATTCGCATCGCGCTCGAGGGACTAGCGGCCGAACTCGCCGTTGAGCATGTTTCGGAGAAGGACATTGCAAAACTGGTCGAGATCCATCGCGATTTCGTGGCCGGCGAAACGTCCGGCGATGCTGACCGCGCCCGTCGCGCCAATCGTGAATTCCACTTCGGCGTCTACCGCCTGTCCAAGATGGATATGCTGATCGCGCAGATCGAAAGCCTGTGGGTCTCGATGGGCCCTATCCTTAACGTGTATTATCTGCAGGCCGAGAACGATTACATCGGCGCGGAGGAGCACGAGACGCTGATCGAAGCGTTCCGGACCCGCAACAAGAAGGTGGCGCGTAAGGCGATCGAACGCGACATCGTGCGCGGTGGCATGAACCTGTTGCGGTATTTCGACGAGCAGGACGCGGCCGCCAAGCGGGCGTGATCGAAGCCGCCGGTCATTTGCTGGCGACCTCTCTTCGCGCTGGCTCAGGCCGCCCGAAGGCGCGCGGTGGCATCCTGGTCGACAACCCAGACGCCCTGCTCGGCGTCCAGCACCAGGGCAACCTTGTAGGACTTGCGAGCCGCTTCGCTTGTTAGCCAGCCGCGGCCAACGCTGGCCGCGACACGGCGGACATCGCGCTTGGTCGGGTCGCCGTAGCCGCCGCCGCCACAGGCAACGAACTCGATGCGCTCGCCGGCGCGGCACGCCTCCTCATGGAAGGCCGGCAATTCCACCAGCTTGCCATCCGTGCCGCGCTTGGCACTGCGACTTGCTTTGGCGTCACCGCCGCCCAGCACGCCACGCGGCGGAAAGGTTGTGCCATCGGCCGAGTAGACCAGTGTCATCTCGTGGTCGACGGGATAGAAGACACCGCCCACCGCGGGAGCGCCCTCGAACTCGCCAATGCCTTGGGTATCCGCCACCACGCCGCGCGATTCAATGATGATGGGATACATGGATTCGTCCACCTCCACGGAATCCAGCGCGATCAGGCCGCCATTCGCCGGCCCGCAATATGTCAACCAGCCGTCATAGCCGTGACGCGCGCCGCCGCCGGCGTAGCCAATGAAGACCTGGTTGACGTAGGGCTGCCCGTCCTTGAACGGATCCTTGCCCGAAATCACTCCGATCCCCGCCGGCAGGTGCGAGCCGCTCTCGGCCTGGCCATAGGGTTCTCCCATCGTCGAGAACACGCAATTGCCGGCGATGATCAACCGGTCGTTGACATTGGTGGTCGCCACCGAGGTGCCTACGGGGTAGCGGGGTTTGCCAACCACGCTTCCCTCCCGCATCAACACCTTGATCCGGCTCTTGGCGCCCTCGTTGTGCGGGATGCCGTCGTCGAGATTGTTGAAGACGCCAATGCGGCACGAGCCCGTGCAGGTGTTTTCCGACAGGTTGAGACCGCCAGGGACGTTATCCATGTTGTCACGCACGTCGACCGTGATCTCGCCGGCTTCAGGGTCGACATCGATGGTGATCCGGACCGGGATCCCCTCCTCCGCCACGCCGGGGACCGGGTCATGGTGGACCTCGTAGGAGAACTTGCCCTTCGGCAATTTGGCGATCTCGGCCATGGCGCGACGCGCACCGTAGTCGAACCAGTCCTCGACGAAATCCAGCAGCGTGTCGCGGCCGTATTTTTCAAGCAGTTCCAAGAGACGGCGTCGACCGGTCCTGCAGGCGCCGATCTGGGCTCGCACGTCGCCCAGCCAGATGTCTGGAACACGGTTGCGCATCATGCCGATGCGCAGGATGTCCTGCTTCTCCCGGTGCTGTTCGACCACACGCACGCAGGGAAAGTGGATCCCTTCCTCATAAACGTTCTTGGCAAATGGCAGATAGGTCGAAGGTGTCGGCGCGCCAGTATCGGCGTGATGGGAAAGCGCCACGGCCCAGAACAGCGGCTTGCCGTCGAAAAAGATCGGCATCGCCATGATCAGGTCGGCATGATGGGTGCCGCCCGTGTATGGGCAGTTGTTGAGGAAGATGTCGCCGTCGGCAATATCGTCGAACAACTCCGTTATCGGACGGGTCGCCAGATCCATCGACATGACGTGGATCGGCAGCGCGTCCTCGGTGGAAACCAGGCGGTGATCATAGGTCAGGATCGCACAGCTCAGGTCGCGGGCGTTCTTGATCACCGCTGAGCGGCTGGCCCGCATCACGACCAGCGTCATTTCCCGCACCACCGCCTCGAACCGGCTCTTGAGAACCGACATCAGGAACGGATCGACGCGGCGCGTTGGCGTCTCCAGGCGAATGACAGGTGAATTCATTTTACGATGCCTTGTTCGGGAAGGTTTGAGTCTCAATCGACTGTCACGACAATGTTGCCTTGCGGATCGACGCGCCCGCGGTGTCCGTCCTTGAGGAAGGCGGTGAACGTCGTCGCCTCCACCAGGCATGGCCCATCAAGCGCCGCCCCCGCGCCCAGCTGGTCCATGTCGTAGACAGGCAGAGAGCTCGTCCGCCGGGTTTCGTGCAAATAAGCTGGCCGATGGGTCTTGGCGACCGGCGCCGTCGCCTGGTCGGCTAGCCTGAAGTCCCTCCAGGCGTCCTGATTAGCCCGCTTGCCCACCGCGCGCAGCTTCCAGTTGGTGAATTCGACGACGTCGCGGTCGGATCTGATTGAATAAATGCGTTCGTGCATCTGATGGAACGCTTCGACGAGACCTGGCAGTTTCGCCGCGTCGAGACGCGCCTCGTTGGCTTCGAAATGGACCTCGATCTCCCAGGATTGGTATTCGTAGCGACCAAGAAAGGAGAACTCGAAACGCCGGAGATCTGGCTCAACACCGGCCTGTTCGAGGAATGCTTCGCCCGACACCTTCAACCGCGCCAGGATGTCGGAGACGCCGGCGGCGTCGAAGCGCCGGGTCGAGGTTAGAAAAACCGCGCTTTCCTCGCGCGTGATATCAGAGATCAACCCGCCGAACGCGCTCAACCCAGCCATGAAGCGCGGGATCATGTAGCGTTTCAAGCCCAATATGTCGGCCATCTCGGCGATGTGGATGGCGGTCGCACCGCCGCCGCAGACAAAGAAACTGTCGCGTGGGTTTATGCCCTCGCGAATGGTGATTTCCTCGATGGCCCCGACCATGTTGTGGTTGCTGGTGGTCTGGATGGCGTAAGCCGCGTCGAGCAACGGGATGCCGAGCCGCGTCGCGATGCTCGCGACCGCTTTCTCGGCCAGATCGCGGCTGATCTTGATCCGGCCGCCGAGAAAATAATCCGGGTCAATGATGCCGAGCACGACATTGGCGTCGGTGACCGTCGGCGCGGTGCCGCCCGCTCCGTAGCATGCCGGCCCCGGCCGCGCGCCAGCGCTTTGCGGCCCGACACGAAGCAGGCCGCCATCGTCGACCCAGGCAATCGACCCGCCGCCGGCGCCAACCGATCTCACATCGACTTTCGCGATCCCCAGCGAGTCGTCGTGGATCATGCTGTCCGGGGTGACGATGATCTGGTGGTCACGCAAAGCCGAGACGTCGAAGGTGGTGCCGCCCATGTCACCGACGATGACGTTGGCTTCGTCGCTCAGCGCCAGCGCGGCCATCGGCGCCAGCGTCGGCCCCGACATGACGCTGTAGATTGGCCGCCGCAGCATCTCGGCGGGAGGCATCATTCCACCGACGCAGTTGGCGAGCAGCAGCTCGCCCTGGAAACCCGCCTGCGAAAGTGCTTGCCGCAAGTCCTCGATGTAGGTGCGCACGATCGGATTGATCGACGCGTCGATAGCGGCCGCGATGATGCGCTTGTACTCGCGCGACATCGGATTGACTTCATGGCTAAGCGTGACCGGGATCTCCGGCCATGCCTGCGCGATGATATCGCGCACCGTTGTTTCATGGATGGGATTGACGACCGACCAAAGCAGACCGACCGCTATCGCTTCGACCCCATAGCGCCGGAAGTCGGCTATCGCCGCCTCGACATCGGATCTCGACAGAGGCGTGAGCTCCCGCCCGCGCGCATCGACGCGGCCCCGCGCCGTCTTCGTCAGGTGGCGCGGGACATAGGGCTCGGGATAGTCGAGCCGCCACTGGAAGGCGCCCTTGCGCGGCCCCTCGCGCAGGACGAGGATGTCCTGATGTCCTTCGTTGAGGATCAATCCGACCTTGACGGTCTTGCGCTCGACCAGCGCGTTGGTCGAGACGGTCGAGCCGTGTACGATCAAGTCGATCTTGGTCATGAACGTCGCGGGATCGAGCCCGTATCCGGCCGCCGCCACGTGCAGCACGTTGATGAATCCCTTCTCGAATTCGCCGGGCGTGGTGGGCGATTTGAAGATCGAGATTTTCCCACCGGGCTCGGAAACCAGGCAATCGGTGAACGTTCCGCCGATATCGATGCAGACTTGATAAGCCATTTATAGGTCCGAAGCTGTTAGCGTTTCTTGTGATCGCGGCCCAGTATCAGGCTGGCCAGAATGATGAGGCCCAACAAAACCTGCTGGAGATACCCGTCGACCTGCATGAGGTTCATGGCGTTGGAAATGACCGTGATAAACAGGGCACCGAGCAGAGCCGCGGTGACGCCTCCCTCTCCGCCGGTGAGGCGCACGCCACCGACCACCGCCGCCGCTATCGATTCCAGGGTCAGGTTGCCGCCGAGATTGGGCTCGCCCGATCCGGTGCGCGCGGTGAGCAGCATGGCGCCAATCGCGGCCAGCAGCGAGCAGACCACGTAGTCGATCGCAACGACGCGTCCGGTGCGAACGCCCGCCGCCTTCGCCGCGCGAGGGTTGGCGCCGATGAGATAAAGGCCGCGCCCGAACACGGTGAAGCGCAGGACCAGGAACAGCAGTGCGAAACACAGCGCGGCGAACAGGATGGGCACCGGAATGCCGATCAGCCGTCCCTCCGCCAAGGCCTCCGTAAAGGCTTCGGGAACGCCCGGCACGGGAAAGCCGCCGCTGACGGTTGACGCCAGTGCCATGACAATGTTGGCCATGCCAAGCGTCGTCACCAGTGGATTGATGCCGATACCGGCGATGAGGACGCCGTTCAGCCCGCCGATCAGCAGCCCGACGCCAAGGCCAGCGGCGATCCCCCACAGGATGGGCATATCGCCGCTTCCGGTCATCACCATCGCCGATATGACGCTGACGAGCGAGACGGTAAAGCCAAGCGACAGGTCGAAGCCGCGCGTTAGCAGCACCATGGTCTGCGCCATGGCAAACAGTGCGAGATAACTCGTCTGGATCGCGATGTTCCAGAGATTGCCGCTTGAAACAATGCGCGGGTCGAGCAGACCGAGACCCAGCAGGGCCAGGAATACGAGCCCCGGCAGCTTGGCCTGCGACGCGAACTGGCGGATGTCCGGGCGAGCGCGGTGAAGAACAACCGGAGCCGCCATGTCTGGGCGATCAGACATTGGCCCGCCTCCCCTGAACAATTCGGTCGAAAGCCAGTGCGCCGATGAGCACCGAACCCAGCACCAGCGTCTGGAACTTGCTGTCGATCTGCGTGAGGTTCATCGCATTGGCAATGATCGCCAGGCACAGCGCCGCCATGGCGACGTTCTCGGCGCGGCCTGAGCCGCCGCGCAATGAAACGCCGCCGATCACCGCTGCGGCGATCGTCTCCAGTCCGAGCGTCCCGCCGATCGTCGACTGGCCGGAACCGATACGGGCGGTGATCAGCACGCCGGTGAGCGCGGCCAGGAGACCGGAGAGCACATAGGCGGTAATCAACACACGGTGTGTGCGCACTCCCGACAGCCGGGCGGCACCGACATTGCCGCCGACGGCGTAGAAGTGGCGCCCGAGCGCGGTCCGACGCTGCAGAATGATGGCGATGGCGATCACCGCGATCGCCAGCAGCAAGGCCGGCGGCAGGCCAAGCACCTGCCCTCGCCCGATGGCATCGACGAAGGCGTCGGAAACGCCATAGATCGGGATGCCCTGCGTGTAATAGAGCGTAATTCCCGCGACGATCGACAACGACGCCAATGTCACCATGAAAGGTGATAGGGAAAGCCGCGCCACCAGCGTGCCGTTTACCAGGCCAACACAGGCGCCGCAGGCCAAGGCCAGCGCTACCGGCATCAGCAGCTGGAGCCCATGCGCGTCGGGCATCGCGGCCATCGCCGCGGCCGTGACCACGGACGCCAAGGCCATGGTGGCACCGACCGACAGATCAAAACCGCCGGTGGTCATGACGATCATCTGGCCGATCGCCGGAACCGCCAGGAAGGAGAAATTGCGCAGGACGTTGAGGATGTTCAGGCGGTTCAGAAAACGCGGTTCGATGATCGCGGCCGCGGCCGCAACCGCGACCAGAAGCAGGATGACGATCCCGCCGGTTTCCAGAAAACGGCGCCGCAGCGTGTCAGGGCTCATGCTGCCTCCGTGGCGCCGGTTTCGGCGTCGAAATAGTGACGCAGCACAGTGGCCTCGGTGATGCCGTCGGCTTTGAGTTCGGCGACTATGCGCCCTTCGCGCATGACATAGACGCGGTTGGCCAGGTGAACGAGCTCTGGCAGTTCGGACGATGACAGCAGAATAGCCGCGCCATTCTCGACCAGGCTTTTCATAAGCCTGTAGACCTCGCTTTTAGCGCCCACGTCGATGCCGACCGTCGGTTCATCGAAAATATGGACCGAGACAGGACGCATCAGACCGCGCGCCAGCACGAGTTTCTGCTGGTTTCCTCCGGAAAACGACGACGCCGCGCGTTCCGGCGCCATCGGTCGTAGACCCAGTGTCTTCAACGGCGCGGCTATCGCCCGGCGCTCGCGCCAGAACTTGAGCAGTCCGGCCTGGGACAGTCTCGGGTCGTCGAGCGCGGCCATGGTCACATTCTCGCGGCCTGGCCGGCCAAGCGCCAGTCCCTCGGCGCCGCGATCGGCCGGGTAGTAACAAAGTCCAGCACGCAACATGCTGTGCGGCACTGGCGCTCTGACCACCTCGCCATGGAGTTCGATCTCACCGGACGTCACACGCTCCAGGCCGAATACGGCTCGGCAAAGTTCGCTACGACCGCAGCCAACCAGGCCCGCCAGGCCGACGATTTCGCCAGCTCTGACCACGATGGAGGCATCGGATATGGTGCCGGAGACACTGATCCCCCTGGTCGCCAGCACGATTTCGGCGGGGCGCTGGCTAATTGATGGATAAAGTCGTTCGACCGGCTGGCCGACCATCATCTCGATCAGGGTCGCGTCCGATGCCGCGGCGATGGCCACTGTGTCGATCTTGCGCCCTCCTCGCAAGACCGTGACACGGTCCGCGAGCCGACGGATCTCGGCCATGCGATGCGACACATAGATGATGCCGACGCCCCGCGCCTTGAGGCCCGCGATTGCGGCGAACAGTTTTTCCGCTTCACCGTCGGTAAGCGACGCGGTCGGTTCGTCGAGGATGAGTATCTTGGCATCCGAAAGCATGCCCTTGGCAATCTCGACCATCTGCTTTTGCGCCCGGGTCAGCGTTTCGATCTTGCTGTCCAGCTCGACGTGAAAGCCAACGTCGCGGAAGCGTTCTTCCGCGCGGGCACGCATCGCGCGCCGATTTAGGAAAAGCCTTCCCTTGATCTCGCGTCCAAGAAACAGGTTCTCCTCGACCGTGAGGTCGGGGACAAGACTGAATTCCTGGAACACAGCCGCCACCCCGGCATCGCGGGATTTCTGTGGGGTCAGCGCGGAAACGGTTTGGCCGTCGATACGGCAAGAGCCTTCGGTCCAGCCGTAGGTTCCCGCTATCAGATTGATGAGCGTCGACTTTCCGGCGCCGTTTTCGCCGAGAAGGGCATGGACCTCACCGCTCAGCAGCGTGAAATCGACGCCGTCAAGCGCCACCACCCCCCCGAAACGCTTCGTCATACCCGTAAGTTCAAGCATCGCTGACACCACCGAACTCGAAGCAAAACGGGCGGCAGGCCAAGGCCGAGGTCTACCGCCCATCGAAGATGCGACTATTGTACCGAAAATTCAGGCTTCCACCCATCGGGCGCGAAAATCTGCGTCGGGTCGATTTTGTCGACGTTGTCCTTGGTCACGATACCCGGCGCGACCAGCAGAACCTTCTCATAGTCCTTCTTTTCCAAGGCGCGCACCGCGAGGTCGACGCTGATGCGGCCCATCATCACCGGATACTCGGCGGCAAAGCCAAGCACCTTGCCTTCCTTGACCAGCTTCAGCATCGTCTGGTTCTCGTAAGACGACATGATCACGACATCGTCGCGGCCAGCGTCGGCGACGGCGCTGACGGCCGCTTCCGCCGCAGCAGCCCCGCCCCAGATGACATTGAGATCCGGATAGGTCTGCAGGGCGTCCTCGACGAGGCGCAGGCTTTGCGGAACGCCGGGCTCACCATAGAGCTCGGCCGCGAGCTTGATGTTGCCGGTTTTGATGCTGTCGCGAAAGCCCGCCATATAGCTCTCCGCCCAACCCGATCCCTGCGGACCCGGCAGGCCGATTGCGGTCGTCTTTTTGTCGCCGAGATACTTCTTGAGGTACTCACCCTCCTGAAAACCCTTCTGGTAGGTATCGGGCGTGATGCGCGCGGTGATCGGAGTTTCCAGGATGGGATTGGCGACGGCGATCTGGACAAGGCCCTTGGCGTCGCCCTCCTTCAGCTTGGCCGCCAGGCCGGCTTCCGAGATGGCGGCGACGAGGATGCCCTGGGCACCGGATGCGACGCAATCGTCATATTGCGACAGCTGCTTGGGCAGCGCGTCATAGCCGCCAGCCTGCAGGACCGTCACTTTGACACCCAGGCGCTTTGCTTCCTCAACGATACCGTAGTCGACCGAGACCCAGTAGCTGTCCTTGAGGTGCGGAAACAAGACGCACAGGTTCCAAGGCTTCTCGGCCTTTTCCAGCGGCACATAGTCGAGTGCCTCGACTTTTTTCAGATCGCCGCCCTTGGCCGAGTTGATCTTGAAGGGCCACCAATCCTTGGCCTGGGCGGCGTTGGGCAGGACGGCCACGCCGGTGACGAAAGCCGCCGCGAGGATGGATCGGAAAGCGTGATTCTTGGTCATGTGATTCCCCATTTTCGTGTGTTCCCGGGTCCGGAGCCGGCGATTTCGCCGGCTCCGCGGTCTGCCTTGGGAGCAGAGGCTTGCTGGCGGATCGTAGTACCGTCTAGGCGAGTCCGCCTTCAGGGCCATCCGCGCCGTTGTTCATTTTCACAGTGCTACCGTACTACTTATAAGTTATAAGTCAATAGGGTTTTCATTAGCCGGTGCTCAGCCGGGAAGGTGTCTTCAATCGCGGTTTCGCTGCCTCGACCGGGATCACAATCCATTTGACGAAAGACGAGGTCGGAGACAGCAGCCATGCAACTGGCCTCGGCGATGTGGGCTTCCTCGCGACCGACCGGTATGCGGCTTGTCGATCGAGTTGCCTGACATCAAGCGCCGGCGAATAAGTCAAAGCCATCAGCGTGGCCTTCGAATACAGAGCCATTGGTCAGCAGCCGCACTTCGCTAGCGACCAAATCGTCTAGGGTCTTTAGGGAGGAGATGTGCCCAGTGCATTCGCGTGCTGCAACAGCCGCGCTGAACCGCACGGCAGCGTGCCATAACACGCTGCGGTCGGATGATTGTTGAAATGACGGTTCCCCGCGCACGACCGTGCCGCTTTCCAACTTCTCTCGTCTGGCGCTTGCCAGCCTGAGTTCTTCCTAGAGGTCGGCGCCCGGATTGCGGGTGTTGTCTTGCGACATCATTCTCCCGGCAGCCGGGCAAAGGCCCGCAACGTGGAGGCTTCTAAATGGAACGCGGGTTCCCGATGCTTAGTGGGTGGTGCTGCTTGAGCAGGGGCAGGGCAGCACAGCCTCCGCCGGCAAGCCGTCGCGGCCCGTTCCCTTGATAGCGTGCCGGCGCAAGTCCCGCGTCACCAGGCTCGCAAATCGCGATGCACGTCCAGCCATTGCGACATGGTTTTGCCAGCTGAGAGGCCGATCCCGTGTGCGGCGAACAGTCGAAACACTGATTGGTCGGTGTGCGTTCTTGGCGTATTGTGCAGCACTTCTGGCATTACTGGCCTTGCGGGGATGACGAGTCGGTCATGCGACAGTATGGATGTCCCTATCGGAATAGCCGGTCCGCCTTATCGGTCGTCACACCCGCATATCGCTCCGCTTCTAGGGAAACCCCATCACGCGAGGAAAGACATGGCCACATGCGCAGTATCGCCAATCTAGCCGTTGGGCCGACGGCCCGGCGCTTGGGCCAGTCCACCGGCTTTAACCTGCGTCACAACTTGATCCACTGATCCTAGGTGACGACAACGTTGTTCGTCATGATTTGATGGGGCGGGGATTGGCCCAAAAGCGAGCCCCCCAAACTGTGCGGTTGCCAAATACGTAATGGAGTGAATTGGAATGATCATCGTAACAGGCGCCACGCACGGGATTGGGCGGGCCTGCGTGGAGAAACTTGCGTCTGCCGGTTCCAGAGTGGTGGCGACCGGCCGAGATGCAGAAGCGGGCGCGGCGCTCGAACGCGCCAATCACGGTGTCACGTTCGTTGCCGGTGACATCATCCGTGAAGACGATTGCCGCCGTGTCGTCGACCGTGCGCTTGAACTTGGCAACGGCCGGCTCGCCGGGCTCGTGAACAATGCCGGCATGTCGAAGCGCATTGCCTTCGCCACCGCCACCCAGAACGATTGGGATGAGGTCCTTGCGGTTAATGCACGCAGCGTCTTTTTCTTCATCCGTCATGCGCTGGACGGCTTGCGGCTCGGGAGGGGTTCAGTCGTCAACATGGCCAGCATCGCCGGAAAGACGGGCGAAGAAGGGCTCGCTGCCTACTGCGCCTCAAAGGCCGCGGTCATCGGGCTGACGCAGGCACTCGCGCTGGAGTTCGGCGAGGAGATCCGCTTCAACGCTGTTTGCCCCGGCCAGATCGAAACACGCATGATGGGCAACATCATAAGCGATGCACTGCGCAAGAAGCAGCTCGAACTGCGGATCCCTGCCAACCGCTTCGGTGCCCCTGAAGAGATCGCTGATGTGGTCGCTTGGTTACTTTCGAATCAATCGAGCTATGTCAACGGCACGGTGGTGACTGTAGACGGCGGGGAAACAGCCGGCCTGCGCACACCCCGCGTCGCGCAGATCGATGGTGCTTAGGGCAATTCAGCTCAGCCGGAGCCGCGCTCGTCGAAATAGCGCAGAAAACCATGTGAGCCTCGCTGGATGTCGTTCTCGATCGCCTCGCGGGCCCTCTTCCTGTCGCCAGCCCTCAAGGCCTCGATGAGATGGTCATGTTCTTCCGCGCCGGTGTACCCGCGCGGAATTTCCCGATCGTAAACGTTAAGGATTGGACCCATCGAGGCCCACATGCTTTCGATCTGTCCGATCAGCATCGGCATACGCGACAGGCGGTAGACGCCGAAGTGGAAAGCGCGATTGGAGGATCGCGCTTCCTTGATATTACCGGCCTTATGGCTCTCTACAAATGAGGCGCGGAAGGTCTCAAGCTGTTCGAGATCGGCGGGGGCAAAATGGTCGGCAGCGTGTTCTGCCGCAAGCCCTTCAAGTGCCACGCGGATCAGCTTGATCTGAATGTAGCGGGCGCGGCTGAGGTCTGGCACCGCGGCGAACCTGCCGGAGCGCAACTCGAGCGCCTGCTCGCTGACGAGCCGCAGACAGGCTTCGCGCACCGGCGTAATGCTGGTTCCGAGCTGCTCGGCAAGATCCTGCATAAGGAGACGATCGCCCGGCGCGAAATTGCCGATGATCAAGCCATCCCGCACCTTGCTGTAAATCCGCGCGGACAGGCTGCCCATCTCCTCGGGCTGCATCTTCATAGGGCCCATGGGACTCCCCTCGTCTGTGCTGCAGCTCTACGGAAATGTCGATTGACGCGTTTCACTACGTTTATAAGTTATAATCGCTGCCTATATTTTGTTATTCAGCGGCAGACAAGTACGTGCACGTTAATTGTCTGCAGCAAACATGTCCGTTTCATAATATTTGTGAAAATTTTGTTTCATAAAAAAAACAAGGAGACCCTTCTTTTCCGATTCTGACAATGGAATGTGACGACAAAAAAGGCGCGATCTCATCTGCGTGGCATGAGTTGGTGTGCGAGAGATGATGACATCTGAAGGAGCCGGGAAGCTTACATGTCAATTTCCAGTCTGATGGGCAGAAATTTCCGATTCTGAGGCGACTCCGAACCGGCTGGACCGACGATGACGTCGGCACCGTCAAGATGATCCGGCAGGCCAGCACGTCCAAAAGCTGCGTATGGCGTTTGCAGAGCGTTTCGCCGCAGAAGGGCTTCAAGGGCTGTTGCGCGACAAGACGCGGCCCTCGCGCATTGCGGCTCTCGGGCCCGAAAGCCCGCCGAGCGCAGCTCTGACAAGGCCGCGACAGGAATTGAACGACGACTGGCCAGAATTATGAAATCCCTTGCGACACTATGCAATTTCAGACATTTCAGTAATAAATAGATTTAACATTCTCTTCACTTGCACTTTGGGGCGCGTTACCCGATTAGCTGGAGCGGCCGAAACCCCCGCAGGATCAAGCGCGTAGTCGAAATCCAATCTTGCTGGTGCTTGTCGAGGGATGCGACGCGATGGGCCGGCGCAGGTGCGCTGTGAAGCAGCACTGAGCGCGCCGAAAAACGGCTTCCCAACAGGAGATTGATTTGGATTATGTGCAGTATTTCGCCGGAAGAATCGAGCAACTCAAAGGCCGTGGCGGGTATCGTGAATTTGCCGATCTGGAGCGTCAGTCTGGCAACTTCCCAAAGGCCTGGCTCAATAGGCCCGACGGCCGAAAAGAGATAACCATTTGGTGCACTAATGATTATCTCGGTATGGGGCAGCACCCCAAAGTGCTATCGGCAATGAAGCGCGCCGTCGATGCCAACGGCGCAGGATCGGGAGGATCCCGCAACATTGGTGGCACCAACCATTACCACGTGTTGCTCGAGCGGGAGCTTGCAGATTTCCACAATAAGGAAGCAGGATTGATTTTTGTTTCCGGCTTCAGCTCAAACGATTCATCCTTGAGTACATTGGCATCTTTGATGCCGGACACAATTATTTTTTCTGACGAGCACAACCACGCTTCAATTATTAGTGGATGCCGCAACAGCCGGGCCGAAAAGCGCGTCTTCCGGCATAACGACGTTGCGCATTTGCGGGAGCTTCTGCGCAGTGTAAATCCTGCAAGACCCAAGATCATTGTTTTTGAATCGGTATATTCAATGGACGGTGACATTTCACCGATCAAAGATATCTGTGACATGGCGGACGAATTTGGCGCAATGACGTTTCTGGATGAAGTTCATGCATCGGGAATGTACGGTCCGAAAGGCGCCGGCATTGCCGCGGAACTTGGCATCATGGATCGTCCAACCATCATCGAAGGGACGCTAGGTAAGGCGTTCGGCTCGATGGGGGGTTATGTGACCGGACCTGCCTCCATTGTTGACAGCATACGAAGCTTCTCGATCGGTTTCATTTTCACCACGGCGCTTGCGCCAGCGCTGGCGGCTGGTGCGCTGGCAGCGCTGCGCCATCTTCGCGATTCAGATTCAGAACGAATTGATCTGCACCGGAAAACGAAACTTTTAATCGGATTGCTGAAAGAGGCGGGCATCCCCGTCATGCCGACCCGAAGCCACATCATTCCTGTGCTTATTGGTGATCCATTCCGTTGCAAGGAAGCGTCCCGCCAGCTTCTGGATCAGCATGGAATATACGTTCAGCCAATTCTGGCGCCGAGTGTTCCGGTGGGAACCGAGCGGTTCAGGGTGACGGTTACGCCTGCCCATAGTACGACAGATATTCGGACGTTCGTCGATGCGCTCAGGCAGGTTCTGCTGCGGGACAATCTTGGCAAGGCTGCCTAATGTAAATGCTGGGAACGACAGGGCGCGCAGCCTCAGACCTGATTATATTAGCCGGGCTCGCCGAGGTGGATGCGGCGGTCCGCGATCCGGTTCTGACGCCCGATCGCATCTTCGAATGTCATCGGAAAGCAGTTCCGTAACCCGCAATGACAGCTTTCGCGATCTTAAATGATGTGACTCCATGATTGAATGGGGCCGTTTGACGACTCGCTGCTTACACATCGGGCCGGTTCCAGATTCAGGGCTCACGATGAGCCGGTATGACCAGAGCGCATGTTCTTGTGCTGCGAGTTTGATGTGGCTTGGCGTGCCCTACCCGAGAGGTAGGTCACGCCCAGGCCCACGGGATCACACACCAACCCCAGCTAACCTGGTTTGAACGGAGCAAGCCTCCGACGCCGCCCTAATCAACAACGCTGCAACAGATCCTTCAAATCAATTTACAAGATTTTTACAACCGTCAGTCGTTGACAATGGTACGGCACCGCGAGTCTGAGGTCCGGCACGGCTCCAAAAGTGACGCCGGTACCCTCGGACCGCCGCCAGCACGCAACATCGGGATTAACAGCAATGGTAAGAAGAAGAGCGCTCATATTGGTCGAAGGCCATAGGGGTACTGGTCAGCTATACGTCCAAGCGGCTCAGTGTCTTGGTCTTCATCCAATTACTCTGACGGCTGATCCACCTCGGTACGACTATCTTTCGGCGGAAAACGTTGAGGCAATCCGTGTCGACACTGGCAATCTCGAAGCGTTGGTCCGCGAAAGTTCGCGGCTGCGTGCTACCCACGACATTGCTGGCATTACTGGCTTTGCCGGGGACCATGAATCGATCTATGCGACAGTTGGCAAGCTTTGCCGGCATTTCGATCTACCGGGACCGAACCCTGAATCGATTGAACGAAGCTGCGACAAATTCAAGCAACGCCAACTCCTCGCGCAGGCCGGCGTTCCAATACCGGCTTATCGGTTGGCAACGAATGCGGCGGAGGTAGAAAGCTCGGCTGCAGAGATCGGCCTGCCCGTGATTCTTAAGCCGGCAGTAGGCAGCGGCAGCATGGGTGTCCGATTGTGCCGCAGCCTCGAAGACGTAGCCGAACATACGACCTATCTATTGGGCGGAAAGCACATATGGCGGTCTACACCGAAAATACTCGTCGAAGAATTCGCACAGGGCCCGTTCTATAGCATTAATGTTATGGGGAATGAGGTCGTTGCGATTTGCGCCAATGACTTTGGTCCCCTCCCCCATTTCGTCATACGTGAGGTGACGTATCCGGCCCTGCTAACCGATCAGGAGCGTGAGCGCATCGCCGATGTTTCGCTGAGCTGTTTGCGGGCTCTCGGCCTTGGCTGGGGCCAACTAACGTTGAACTCCGGTGCACGAAACGCGGTCCAGTTGTCATTGAAGTTAATCCGCGTCTTAGTGGCGCGCCCGACCCTCAACTGGTCCAGTTAGCTTACGGTGTCGACCTCGTCGCCGAGCACATCAAGCTTGTCATTGGCGGGGAATGGGATCTGCGCAAAAAGCATTCGCATACTGCGGCCGCGCGATTCCTGCTTCCTGATCAAGATGGCACCCTGGACTGGATTGGTGGCGACACTCAGGCAGCTGCTATATCAGGTGTGGCCGAGGTCAAATTGAATGTTGAACCCAAGACACCGATCGTCAGGAAGGGGGATTTCCGAGACTGGATTGGACATGTCATTGCCACTTCGCCCAGCCGTGCTGAAACCGAGGGCGCCCTTCAGCGAGCGGTCGACTTGATCGATTGGTCGATCACCCCTTTTCCGGCGACAATAAGAGGTGATCGAGAGCACGATGTTTGTGGGGCGTTCGGGCGGCCCACCAGTTCTGTTCCGATCAGGCATTGACGGCTTAAGATCCTTGAAACGCAGCAGTTCCGTCTACGTCAATGTCACATCAAGTTTGACGAGGCAAATGCAGCTTTGGCCACACCTGCCTTGTCTCCCGCGGAACTTCTCCGCGACCCGTGGCGAGGCCGTCGGCCCAATTTGGCCCCAATTTGATTGCCGCCCACCGCCGCCGCAGGACGAACACGCGCTTGACAAGACAACCCCGGCCCGTTCAACTTGAGGCATTCACCAGGGGAGTCCCGGCAAGGGGCTGAGATACTGCTGGCTTTCGCGGCGCAGTGACCCGTTGAACCTGATCCAGTTCATACTGGCGTAGGGACGGTGCAAGCGCTCTGCGGGAGTTCACGCCCGAGGTCCTGTTTCGGCAGGTCGACAGAAGCGTCTTTTCATCCTTCCGGCACAGAACTGGGTCTCCAATGCATGAGCAAAGGAGCCTCAAGATGAATGCCCTCACCCCAGCCGTCTCAACGGGACCGCTGCCTGCTTCGCGTAAGATCCACAAGCCCGGTGCCATCCACCCGCAGATCCGGGTGCCGATGCGCGAAATCTCCGTCCATCCGACAGCCGGCGAACCGCCCGTCACCGTCTACGACCCGTCGGGCTCCTATACCGATCCGGCTGTCGAAACCAGCATCGAAAAAGGCCTGGCCCGGCTTCGCCACGAATGGATCTTGGCGCGCGGCGATGTCGAGGGCTGCGACGGCCGCCATGTCCGGCCGGAGGACAACGGATTCGCCACCGGCGAGCGCCTGACACCGGAATTTCCGATACGCAATCGGCCGCTCAAGGCCAAGCAGGGCAAGGCGGTGACCCAACTTGCCTATGCGCGCGCCGGCATCATCACGCCAGAAATGGAGTTCGTCGCCATCCGCGAGAACCTTGGTCGCGAGATCCTACGCGGCAAGCTTGAGCGCGACGGCGAGGCTTTCGGCGCGACGCTGCCCGATTTCGTCACGCCCGAATTCGTGCGTGACGAGGTGGCGCGCGGACGGGCGATCATCCCCGCCAACATCAACCATCCCGAGAGCGAGCCAATGATCATCGGCCGCAATTTCCTGGTCAAGATCAACGCCAACATCGGCAACTCCGCCGTCACATCATCGATGGCCGAAGAGGTCGAAAAAATGGTCTGGGCGATCCGCTGGGGCGCCGATACGGTGATGGACCTGTCGACCGGCCGCAACATCCACAACATCCGCGAATGGATCGTCCGCAACGCGCCGGTGCCGATCGGCACGGTGCCGCTCTACCAGGCGCTCGAGAAGGTTGGCGGCATTGCCGAGGACCTGACCTGGGAGGTCTACCGCGACACGCTGATCGAGCAGGCCGAGCAAGGCGTCGACTATTTCACCATCCACGCCGGCGTGCGGCTGCATTACATCCCGCTGACCGTTGACCGGGTCACGGGTATCGTCTCGCGCGGCGGCTCGATCATGGCAAAATGGTGCCTGCACCATCACCGGGAAAGCTTCCTCTACGAGCACTTCGCCGAGATCTGCGACATCGCCAGAGCCTACGACGTCTCCTTCTCGCTCGGCGACGGTCTTCGTCCAGGCTCGATCGCCGATGCGAACGACGCGGCGCAATTTGCCGAGTTGGAAACGCTCGGCGAACTGACGCAGATCGCCTGGGCGAAGGATTGCCAGGTAATGATCGAAGGCCCCGGCCACGTGCCGATGCACAAGATCAAGGAGAACATGGAAAAGCAGCTCGCCGTCTGCGGTGAGGCGCCGTTCTACACGCTTGGCCCGCTGACGACCGACATCGCGCCGGGCTATGACCACATCACCTCCGGCATCGGTGCCGCCATGATAGGCTGGTTCGGCACCGCAATGCTTTGCTACGTCACGCCGAAAGAGCATCTCGGCCTTCCCGATCGCAACGACGTCAAGATCGGCGTGATCACCTACAAGATAGCCGCCCACGCCGCCGACCTGGCGAAGGGCCATCCGGCAGCGAAAGTCAGGGATGATGCGCTTTCCCGCGCGCGCTTCGAGTTCCGCTGGGAGGACCAGTTCAATCTGTCGCTCGACCCGGAAACCGCGCGGTCCTTCCACGACCAGACCTTGCCCAAGGAGGCGCACAAGGTGGCGCATTTCTGCTCGATGTGCGGACCGAAATTCTGCTCCATGCGTATCTCTCACGACATCCGCGCCGAGGCACAGAAAGAGGGCATGGCGGCGATGGCGGCGAAATACCGCGAGGGCGGCGATCTCTACCTGCCGGCGGACGAGACCGGCGCACCGCTCATATCTCAGCCACGTGAGCCATCATGAAGGTCTTGGTCAAAGGGGCGGGCGTTGCCGGCCTCACCGCCGCCTTCGAGTTCGCCGCACGCGGCGCGGCGGTTACCGTTGCCGAGACAAGGCCTGCCCTTGGAGGCAATGCGTCGTGGTTCGCCGGTGGCATGTTGGCGCCGTGGTGCGAGCGTGAAAGCGCCGAGCAGCCGGTGCTGGATCTCGGACGCGACGCCGCCGACTGGTGGGACGCCGCAACGCCAGGCTTGGTAGCACGACGGGGAACGCTGGTCTTGGCCGCGCCGCGCGATGCGGGCGAGCTCGACCGGTTCGCCAGCCGCACGACGGGCTATCGGCGTGTCGAGGAAGATGAAATTGCCTTGCTGGAGCCCGACTTAGCCCGCCGCTTCCGCCGCGGATTGCTCTTCCCCGACGAGGCTCACCTCGACCCACGCCCGGCGATGGCGGCACTTCATGACAAGCTTGCGACCATGGGTGTCAAATTCCACTTCGGCTGCGACGCCCGGCCTGTTTCGGGTTTCGCCCGTCAGATAGACTGCATGGGAATGGCAGCGGCCGATGACAGGCTGCGCGGTGTTCGCGGCGAAATGCTGATCCTTCGCACGCCTGATGTCTCGCTGTCGCGGCCGGTCCGTTTGCTTCATCCACGCTTTCCGCTTTATGCCGTGCCGCGCACCGATCACCGTTTCATGATCGGAGCGACGATGATTGAAAGCCAGAGTGCCGGACCGGTGATGGCGCGTTCCATGATGGAGCTGCTGGGTACCGCCTATGCCCTCCACCCGGCCTTTGGCGAGGCCGATATCGTTGAAACCGGTGTCGGCGTCCGCCCAGCCTTTCCCGACAATTTGCCGCGCGTCGAAACGAACGGCGAAATCATCGCGATCAACGGGCTCTATCGTCACGGTTTTCTCCTGGCTCCCGCCATGGCGCGCCAGGCTGCCGACCTGGTTTTCAGTCAAGACAGAACTAAGGAGCTTGCTCATGAAACTGATCGTCAACGGCGAAGCGCATGAGGTTGCCACCACCACGCTGGCCGAGCTGCTTGCCGCGCTTGACTATGAGGGCGATTGGCTGGCGACCGCCGTCAACAGCGACCTCGTGCACAAAGCCAACCGGGCGGAATTCCAGTTGAACGACGGCGACCGGATCGAAATCCTCTCGCCCATGCAGGGTGGCTAGGCCATGATCGAGCTTTATGGAGCCGAGCTTCCGTCGCGCCTGCTTCTCGGCACGGCTCAATATCCTTCGCCGGCCATCCTTGCCGATGCGGTCAGGGCATCGGGCACGTCGGTGGTGACCGTCTCTCTGCGCCGTGAGATGGCAGGCGGCAGGGGCGGCGAAAAATTCTGGTCTCTTATACGCTCGCTGGATGTCAGAATCCTGCCCAACACGGCTGGTTGCCACTCCGTCAAGGAGGCTGTCACGACCGCGAAGATGGCGCGCGAAGTTTTCGGCACCAGCTGGATCAAGCTCGAAGTGATCGGCAACCACGACACGCTGCAGCCGGACGTGTTCGGTTTGGTCGAAGCCGCCCGCATCCTGTGCGAGGACGGTTTTGCTGTATTCCCCTATACCACAGATGACCTTGTCGTCGCCGAGCGGCTGCTTGCGGCGGGCTCCAAGGTCTTGATGCCGTGGTGCGCGCCGATCGGTTCCGCCCTCGGGCCGGTCAACATTCCGGCCCTGCGCTCAATGCGCGGACATTTCCCTGAGGTACCTCTGATTGTGGATGCAGGGCTCGGGCGGCCGTCACACGCGGCGACTGTCATGGAACTCGGCTTTGATGCCGTTCTCCTGAACACCGCGGTTGCCAAGGCGGCCGATCCGGTCGGCATGGCGCGCGCGTTCGGCAAGGCGGTCGAGGCCGGTCGTGAAGCTTTCAGCTCGGGAATGCTCGAACCGCGCGACGTCGCCATGCCATCGACACCGACCATCGGCAGGGCAGTATTTTCATGAAGCTCGATCCCTTCTACCTGATCGTCGACAGCGCTGCCTGGATCGAACGGCTGGTGCCGCTTGGCGTCAAGCTGGTTCAGTTGCGCATCAAGGATAGGGACGAGGCCACGCTGCGGACGGAAATCCGCCGCGCGAACGGCGTCTGCGCGGCCCATGGTTGCCAACTGATCGTCAACGACTATTGGCGCACGGCAATCGAGGAAGGCTGCGACTTCGTCCATCTCGGCCAAGAGGATTTGGCTGCGGCCGACCTGCTGGCGATCAAGTACGCCGGATTGAAGCTCGGGCTTTCCACGCACGATCATCTAGAACTGGAAACGGCCATCGCTGCCGAGCCCGACTATATCGCGCTCGGCCCCATCTATCCCACCATCCTGAAGCAGATGAAATGGGCGCCGCAAGGGCTCGCGCGGATCAGCGCGTGGAAGCATCGGTTGGCGCCGATCCCATTGGTCGCCATCGGCGGCCTCAACCCCGACCGGCTCGACGGTGTCTTCGAGGCTGGTGCGGACAGCGCGGCGGTGGTCACCGACATCACGTTGAATGCCGATCCCGAAGCGCGCACGCGAGAATGGATCGAAAAGACAAAGCCATGGCGCTGAGGCGAGAACCGCATGTGCTCGTGGTCGGCGGATCTGACTCCAGCGGTGGAGGCGGAATAGCACGCGATATCGAGACGATCTCTTCCATTGGCGTGCGTACCTGCCTTGCTGTCACCGCGCTAACGGTGCAGACGCACGATGCGGTCATGGAAATCCACTCTATGCAACCCGGTCTGGTTGCCGGTCAGATGCGTGCGGCGTTGCAGGCCAACAAGGTGGCGGCCATCAAGATCGGGATGCTCGCCACGGTGGAGATCGTCATTGCGGTTGCCGGATTGCTGCGCGAAAATCCGCAGGTGCCGGCAGTGCTCGACCCGGTGCTGGCGTCGACGTCAGGCCGGGCGCTCCTGGAAGCCGGCGCCATCGCCGCCCTGAAATGCGATCTGATGCCATTTTGCCGTCTGGTCACCCCCAATCTCTTCGAGCTGGCACTCCTTGTTGGCTCGGAGCGGGCAGTGGATGAGGATGGCGTAGTGTGGCAAGGCCAAGAATTGCTGGCAGCCGGCGCGCGGGCTCTGCTGATCAAGGGCGGCCATGCATCGGGACCGCAATCAACCGATATTCTGTTGCGCCCCGATCACGAACCAGTCCGCTTTGACACGCCGCGTCTTGCCGCATCGATGCGCGGGACGGGCTGCATGCTGGCCAGCTCGATTGCGGCACATCTGGCGAAGGCGCAATCAATCGAGTACGCCGTGCGCCAGGGCAAGCTCTTTGTGTCAGAAAAGCTTCGGAAAACCCCAGCCGAATAGCCGTAGAGCCGGCTCAAGCGTTCAGCGGCTGACGCTGAAATGGAAGCCGTAGCCCTCCTGCCCCTTTATCACAGGGCGTGGAAGGCCGAACGCCGCACCTGCGCTCGCATCGAGGCAACCACCCTCGGCCTCGGCATCCGCTTCGTCGTCACCAATCTCGACAAAGGCTCCGCCGAGCACATCTACGACGTGATCTACTGCGCCCGCGGCCAGGCCGAAAACCTGATCAAGATGCACAAGAGCCAACTCGCCTCCGACCGCACCTCCTGCCGCTCACCGATTGCCAATCAGGTCCGTCTTGTCCTGCACACCGCCGCAAACTGGTTAATGCTCACCCTGCGCGAGGCGGTGCCCACGACCCATCATCTGCGCAACGCCCGAGTTCGCTACGCTGCGGCTCAGGCTGCTCAAGCTCGGCGCCCGCGTCATCGAAACCGTCTCGCGCATCCGCCTGGCCTTCGCCGCCGCCTGTCCCGAGGCAAGTCTGTTCCGGGCGATCGCCAGCAATCTGCTACCGGCAGGAGCATGACCGCCGGGGCAGCGGGCCCCGCCGAACCACACAGCTTCCACCCTCCAGCGCGTTCACAAGTCCAGACACAGCCGCGGTGAAAAAGACGCCGAGCCGCCACATGTCCGCCGCTCAGCGGCAAACAAATCCAGATTCGTCATGAATAAGACGGGCTAGCGCCAGTTCGGGAGCACCAGGCGAACGGAAAAGATTGTGGTTGAGAAGCTGGTCGTCATCGTAGATGTGGATCTCGGCAACACGGGTCTTGGCGGCGAGGTCGAGCAGATAGGCACCAACGGGAAGATCCGAGCCGACATTAAAACGAAGAAGCGTGGGCGAGCGATCGTTCGCGCAGGCATTGGCACCGGCTCACGCGGCGTAGGTCTTCTCGGCGGCATCTTCACGTATGCCATCCGGGAAAGGATCATCGAGAGGATTCCGGTTCAAGGCTTTCGTAAATCAAAAGATCGCGTTCGAGACCGTCGTCTGACCGATCGTGAGTATCGGGCGTTGGGTAAGATTCTCGCGGGCGCCGCTTTCGACCCGCAGTTTTCAACGGTTACCAAAATGGTGCGGACCCTCGCTTTGACTGGATATCGACGAGGCGAGATCATCAATCTCAGAATGGGCGAGATCGATGTTGAGCGCAGCTGCATCAGGCTTGAAGAATTCCAAGGAAGGAGCATCTACCCGGGCCATCGGCTTGCCCGTGGTCGAGTTGCTCCCAACCACTATTGTCCAACGATGAGGCTGATTTCGTGTTCCCCGGTACCCAGAAAGGCAAGCCATTAGTCGGCTTCCCAAAGCTGTGGGAAAAGCTCGTCAAAGACACACCACTTGAAAGCGTTACACCCCATGTGCTTCGTCACAGTTTCGCGAGCGTGGCAGATCTCGGCTTTACCCAGTCGACGATAGCTGCCTTGGTGGACATTCTCGTGGGACGATCACGAGCCACGAGCCGTTACATTCACGCCGTAGACACGGCGCTCGTGATGGCAGGCGATACAGTCGCTAGCTACATTCAGGCTTTGCTTGATGGAGTTAAGTTCGAGCGCGCAAATTATGCGCTCGATCACAGCGCGCGTAAGGATGCAATGCGGAAATTCTTGACGGCGCTATAGCGTCTATCGAGTGGCCAGTTCCATGACGTGGCCGTAACATCGTCCGGTTACTTGCTGAGTCGATCCTCATCGGGATGGCATCGTACTATCACTTACCAAAGCGCCGCAAAAACTATGCTGGAACGGCTCCAGACGTGGCAACCTGCTCGATGAGAGACGGAGGAATACGAGGCAGTCCTGGTCTCTGGAGGTAGGTTGAGTATCGCTGCTGAACACGCGTCACGAAAGGCGGGAGCAGCCGACCAACCCGATGTTTCAGGAGCTGCTTGGCCTTCTTGACTTTCATCTCCTTGAACAAGACGCTGTAGCTCTGGCCCTCTACCATCCCATGTACGATTGCTTCGTTGTGCTGTTCGTCCATGATTTGTCCGAATTGCGGGTGCACAGCGGGCTTCACCTTCCGGACCTTGAGCAGATAGAGCTCCTGTCCGTCGCCCCCTCTTATGCAATCACATTCAGGGCGAATATTAAGGTAATAGCTGATTTCTTTCGTTTGCTCATTGGGCACGGCAAATAAGTCGCCAGGAGCAAATATATCGTCGCTCAACCTCGCTGCACGTAGGAACCGCTCGCCTTCGAGCACACTGAAGACGGATTCTCTATAGGAGGTCGCGTCCGCAGCCTGCTGTTCCTTCAGCGCCTCTTCGAACGCCGACAGGTCGAGCTCGGAAACGCCCATTCTAGATTCTACTAAGCGGTTCAGCAGCCTCGACATCTCAGCGGCCTGAGGGACCCCATCAGCCGTGAACGTCTGCCAGAAGACCACCGGCCAGTAGGGCGTTTTGTCATGCAGATCGATGAACAGCTCGTTCGCCGCCTTGTTGACACTACGCTCCCAAGTTTTGAGAGTGATTACAGACGGCTTCGTGCGGCCCCATTCTTCCAACACCTCGTAGACCTTATCGAGCACGTCTGCCTTGCTCTTGACCATTATGTGCGATTCGTGGGCTCCCTTATAGAAATCGGCGTCCTCCAAATGACCGATCACCTCGGAGGGATCTTCATTCGTGAAGATGAACACGGGGGCATGCCTGTTCCTGCTCAACCGCTGCAGGAAATCGATGTTACGCTTTACCATGTCGGCTTTGAGCGCAGCAGGTATCTGAACTCCTTGCGGAAAGGGCTTCCCATCCTCACCGTTCAGCAAATTCCAGTCCATAACGAAGAATGCGGCGTTTGAGAAATGCTCAAGGTCGATGGCAGCGGTCGGCACATCCCCCATGGTAATCGTGTGACCGCCCTTTTCGGCGATGTTCCGAAGGATCTGGGTTATAGCCTCCTCCTTCACCCCGATCCCGTTGTCGATAACGACAGCGATCCCCTTGAAGAGGTTTGGGACACCTACGGTCATATATGCTCCTTAACGAAAGAAACCACGAGATTGGCACCCGGCAGTAGGCGTTGATCCGGATCTGCCACATCGATTGAATACTCGTGCCTCTCCAGAAGCTGTCTCGCGATGTAAAGCCCGAGGCCCCTTCCCTCCTCGCCCTTCCCGGAGAAGAACGGTTCGAACAAGAAGTCCAGATCGTCTTCGCGGAAGCCCGGGCCACTGTCGGCGAAGACCATTGTGCCAGCGGTTCCGTCGAGAACGAGTTCGATCGTCCGAGGCTCTTGCGCGCCGTCGAGCCAGTAGACGGCATTGTCGAACAGGTTGAGGAGAACTTGCAGCACAACGGCATCTGTGGTCTTCGCGGTAAGGGGTGAACCCTCCTCACGGAGCACGAAGTCGATCTTGTTGCGGTTCATCATCGGGGAGAATATCTTCGACACCTTCTCGACCATATCGCCGATCCGGATGTCCTTACGACGCTGCTTCGTCGACCGGAAGAGCAGCTGCATGTCCTTCAGTTGGCTCTGGATGAACGAGAGCAACCCGCGCATTGAAGTCAGTTCGTTCCGCAGACCGTCCTTATCAACAGGCCCATCCCGGTTAGCGGCGAGAATGAGCCGATCGATCATGCCCATCACCTTCTGCATGGCGAGCATCAGATCATGTGACGCTGCCTCGACGGACAGACCCACACCGGCGAGATGTTCGGTGGTCTCCGCCCGCTGGATCAGATACCTTCGCTCGGCTTTGTACTGCTTGGTCGCTTCGCCGATCTTTTCGCGTACTGCCGACGGCACACCCGCCTGTGCGGCTGCGGCAATGGCCTCCTCCAGCAGGGTGGGGACCTTGTTTTCTTTGAATACTTCGACTTCATTCTTCTGCTGCTTCCGCAGCGCGTACTTCGCGTAGGGCTCTCGACGTATCCAGGCCAATAGCGCCTGAAGAAGCGCACGGAAATCTTCGATAGGATATCCGGTGTCCACCAGCCCTTCCCGGCTGGTCTTGTCCCGCAACTGGGGGTTGGCCGCTTGGGAGATATTGACGAAGCCCACGACTTGGTCGTTGCTGACGAACTCGCTGGCACGCACAGTGCCTCGCCGCATGTCGATCAGCAACCAATCGTCATCAGCGTCGCCATAGGGATACACCCTGATGCCGTCTCGATAGAGGTAGATCCGGTGCTGTCGGATCAGCTCCTTATCTTCCTTATCGAGATTGTAAGCCCCGGCCGCGTCAGCCGCGAAATCGAAGACATAGAACGAGAAGCCGAAGGAGCCGCACTCGGTTTTAAGGGAGCCGACTTCATCCTTCGGTACGCCGCGTTCAGCAAGATACTCCCGGAAGACCTTGAGTCCCGAGATGCTAGCATCTTCGAGCGGCAACTCGATTTGCTTGCCGTTCAACGTAAATGCAAATCTCGAAGCTGCCTGATCGTACTCGCCAATGACCTGCACGACGGAATGGTCTTGCAACAGCGTATCGAGCTTGCCGCGCACATCCTCGCCCAACGGGACATACTCGCCGTCGCGATAGATTACGATCTCGAAATCCGGTGTGGAGCTGCTTGACGTCTCATCTGGTGCCGCAAAGATCGATTGCAGCCGCGTGAGGTCCTGAAAGACCTTCGCCACCTTTTCCTTCGACCAAACGCCAGCCGGCGGCGAGATTTCCAATCTCGTTCCATGAGGCAATCGCCGGACTGTTCGCGTGCCAATACTGACATCACGTTCGACAATCTCGCGGGCAGGATTCCGAACGGAAAGGTCGAGTTCCAAGTCATCGAGGAAAAGCGCGCCGTCACCATGAAGGAAGTCGCTGTCGTACCCCGAGAGCTTGAGCTCGAGAATGTTCTCATCTGCCTGTCCTTTTGGGCGGGTCGTCATGGTGACATCTCGCCCCAATCGAAGCAAAGCGAAACGACCGATACCTTTCTCCCCCTGGATGATGCGGCCCTTATCGGTCTTGGGCTTCTGCCCTTTCTTGCCGAGCAGTTTCACGGGCGTCGCCGGGTTTGCCCAGTGGTGCTCGATGATGTCGGCCGTCATGCCATGGCCGTCGTCCTCGATCGCGATCACGGCTCCGGGGCCGGCTCGGAAGTTCTCGTCGAACCCGATGAAGTCCACCTTCACCCAGTTGGCATCCGCGTCGTATGCGTTCTTGACCAGTTCCGAAAGAGCTACCTGCTCATTCTTGATCAACTGATCGCCGAGCATCGTGAGCAGTCGTGCATATGGGCGGAACTTCAGAGGCTTTCCGTTCATGGTCGGTGCGCCATCAAGATGTATTCATCCCCATAGATACTGATGCTCGTCGGCGATCCTGAGAATTTGCCATCGGGCATCCTGAAAGGCGTGTTCGCCTTGTTCTTCGTGGTACGTCTTACCACGCGAATCTTGTCGAAACCCGCATCTAAAAGACTTTCGACTAAATGATTCGCATTGTCTATGCCGACGCCTTGCAGCTTAGTGTCGCCGATGACGAATATTCCAATACCTCCCGAACGGATGAATTGATAGCAACGGCGGGCAACCAACTGCATGTCCAGGAAGTAAGCGGCGACCGCCTCGGCCATGCTGCGATCCTTGTCGAACAGGCTGAATACCACTCGTGTCGCAACCGGATTAAGATGTCGAAGAGCGGAGCCGAGGTCAGCACGGCGATAGCCTGTGCCGATGACACCTTTGCGCAGCGTCCGGTGATCGCCCGTGAAGCCCAGCCAGAGCGCCGACAACTGATGCAGATCGGGGTACTCATAGGAAGTGACGTACGGCGGACTGGTAAGCATCAGATCGACAGGAACGTCTGGACCTTCGATCATCGTGACATTGCCCATCTCAATTCGGGGCTTCCTGTGGCTATCGTCGCCGTCTGGGGGCCATGCTCTGGACATGAACCTGCATTGGCGCAGAAATGCGGATAGCACCTTGTCTGGGGTTCGATGAAAATCTTTCGCCGGTTTGATCGAACGTGATTTCCATCGCGACGACGGTTTGACGATCGCTGAAAACGCGCACAGAAGCGCTTGACGATAATCCGCCGAAGCGCAGCGTTCGAGGTTGATGGCGTTGAGCAACTTGGCAAGGTCATCGAACTGGAGCGCATCGTACCAAGGGAGTAGCCGGTCGATTGCCTGCGTTGAGATTGCAGGCGACGATGACGCATCATCGAAACGCGAAGCGACCGATGCCACATGGGCTTCGAAGAGCACGACGTCAATCTTGAAAGCCTTCACTTCGGCGATCAAAGTGGCAACGGGATTGATATCGCAGCCCCAAAACTCCAGACCGCGGGCAGCAGCTTCATATGCAACAGTTCCGCAACCGCAGAACACATCGGCAACTCTACAGACCTCAACACCTTCGGATTGCGCATAGGCCAGAGCGGCCGAGATCATGAAAGCCGGAAACTTGGCGGGATACGCATGGATTCGGTGAACCCTATTCTCGACAGCGGGTGTGCTGGTCCACGCATCCGATACGGGAACGCTACTCAGCCGTGCATAGTCGAGGTAGGCGTGGGCGTCATCCTCGTGCCTTTGAATAGTGAGCATGGCCACCGCCGGTTCGCGAGATTTGTCTGCGCGAAAGCTACATTCCTCCGGTTATTAACAGGTTACGGTAATCCGATCGTCTCAGGTATTTGTCCAAGCGGTTTCAGATGTTATTGCCTAGGCGAGGTGGCATGCGTCGACGTTGCAGTTGATGATCGACACCGGTTCTTCTTCAAAGCCGGTCGACCCGGAAGCCGAGGCAGTCAGTGACGAATCCCCCCATCCGGACGATCCACCCGTTTCCCGCCCGGATGGCACCCGATCTCGCGTTGGTCTCTTTGAAGAATCTGCCCGTCGGGAGCAGGATACTGGACCCTATGAGTGGATCCGGCACTGTGATTCGCCACGCCCTGGAACTGGGCCATAGTGCGATCGGGTTCGATCTAGACCCACTCGCAATTCTCATGAGCAGGGTTTGGACCACAAGGGTCGCGGACACTGACATCGGGGAAGAGTTCCGGCTTCTCAAAATTACAATAGCAGCTCTGGGTGATGCTGTTCCGGTGTTGTCCTGGCAACGGGACGCCGAGACCGTTAAATTCCTTGAATACTGGTTCCATGGCAAACAAAGGAGCGAGCTGACTAAGATCGCCTACGCCATCGACGAAAGAAGCCGCGCATTGAGGTCGCCAGAGCGACTGGCGGCACTGGACGCCATCAAGGTAGCGTTCAGCCGCATAATCATCACCAAGGAACAATGCGCGTCGCTTGCAAGGGACACGTCGCACAGCCGCCCCCACCGGGTCGCTACGGAATCCGCCTACGAGGTCATGCCGAACTTCGAACGCTCCGTTGCGCAATTGCGAAAGCGGCTTACCGAGAATCCCGCCCCCGGAAACGCAACCGTGCGCCGAGGCGACGCGAGGTCATTGGATATCGAGGATGGCAGCATCGACGCCGTTGTAACGTCGCCGCCTTACCTGAATGCCATCGACTACATGCGAGGGCACAGAATGTCTTTGGTGTGGCTGGGCCACTCAATCCCGGAGCTTCGTTCGGTCCGATCCGCCTCGATCGGAGCGGAACGGAGTGCGGATAAGCATCATCACGCCGAGGACGTCGAGAGCCTGGTCAAGTCGATGCGTGGTGTTACCCCCTTAGCCGGCCGGATGGAGGGTGTACTGGTAAGATATGCCCTGGATCTTTTGGGGATGACGTCCGAGGTGGCCCGAGTGCTTCGTCCAGGCGGCATAGCCACCTTCGTGATTGGGAACAGCTGCATCAAAGGCATATTCGTCAACAATGCCGAAGGGGTAGCCCGGAGCGTCCAGAGTGCGGGAATGAAGATTTCCGAGCGACGTGACCGTGACCTACCGACGGCGAACCGCTACCTGCCCGTGACGGGCGACAGCCTGAGCAAGCGCATGAGGACCGAAACCATCCTCATCTGTCGTAAGCCGAAAGGCTCATCCAACTAAATCGTGCGTAAGCACATCGAAGTGATGGCAAGTGCCCTCACGGCTCCATAAATTTCAATCAGGCGCAAATCTGCCAGGCCGCGGCCGATCTGGCCGACCGTCACGATACTTTCAGAGTTTACGGTTGCAGGAAAACCGATCCCCTCCGCCGTTGAACGACCATCATCCACTTCAGCACGACCTGAATCAGAAGCGGACCGTTAAGATCAAATCGTGCTTCGAAGTCTCAAACGCAGCTGTTCGGGGCTCGCGCCGCCCGCCGCTCGCATCAATCACCGCTGCGTTCGCGCGCCCCGCATTGAACGTCTGCTTTCCCTTCGCCGCCCATAGGCCCCGCGCACGCTCGCCTCAGGGCTCTGAAGCTTGGCGGCGATCCAGAGCGTCGCGCCGTAGACGGTAGCGCGATCATCGGCAGTCAGTTCGACGATGCCCGCCTTGACGACGAGCCCACCGAGTTCGATGAGCTGCCGTGTGCGCTTGCGACGCTCGACCTGCCAGGTGCATATATCATGCCGAGCCAGAGCCGCCTGCCGGCGATTGTGGGCCGCCCGGTTGCGCTGGAGCGCTGCGTAGGTAGCGCTGCGATTCCGGAGCAGTTCGCCGGGATCCGCTCTCGAAAAACATCACTCCACGCTTGGCCCATGCCTCACGCTTTGCGGTGTCTTTCGTCTCGGCAATTGCGACCAGTGCGCCGGCCAATTCATCCGTGCTGAGCTGATCGGCGCCCGTGGCGATCACCAACTCGCCAAGCTGCTGCACCTCTTTCGCGTCTTGAGTTCTCGCGCTTTTTCTTCCAGGGCGTGAAGTTCTGCGTCGAAGTCCCGTGGTTTGCGCATGGCTGTCTCCATTGATTGTCGATGCGGCGATGATAGGGGGGAGCGCCTGCCGGAACGCTTCAGGGTTGCCGAGACAGCCCGGGACGGGCTGGTCCATCCCGAGATTTTTTCGAGGGAGCCGCGCTTATACGTCGTGCCGACGTGCGCTTTGCCGTGCAAATGATCTGGTCTTCAATGGCGATCTATCATCTTCACGTCAAGGTCATTGGCGGCAAGGCAGGGAGCAGCGCTGTGGCGTCGGCTGCGCATGGATCGGCCGCGCGGTTGTGCGACGAGCGGATCGATCGAACGCATGACTTTTCGGCCAAACGCGGTGTCGTCCATTCCGAGGTGATGTTGCCGGAGGACGCACCGGAGGCCTGGCGCGACCGCGAACGGCTGTGGAACGATGTCGGGGCGTTGGAGGTACGCAAGGATGCGCAGCTTGCCCGCGAGGTCGAGTTTGCGCTGCCGCGTGAGGCGCAAGGCATTCGAATTGGCGCGCGACTTTGTCCAAGCCGAGTTTGTCAGCAAGGGCATGGTTGCCGATCTCAATGTGCATTGGGACAAGGCGGAGGATGGCGGCCCCAAGCCGCATGCTCAAGTCATGCTGTCAATGCGGTCCGTGGACGAGAACGGTTTTGGTGCCAAGGTCCGCGACTGGAATGCTACCCAGCTGGTCGAGCGCTAGCGCGAGCGATGGGCGGAGCTTGCCAATGAACGCTTGGCCGAACTCGACATCGACGCCCGCATCGATCATCGCAGTTTGGAAGCGCAGGGCATTTCACTGGAGCCGCAAACCCGGATTGGTGCGCCAGCCCAACCCATCGAGGGCACCGGCCTTGCTGCTGGCAACATCGAAGCAGATCGCGCCGAACTGCTTCGCGATATCGCGCGCAAAATGGTGCGCGCATCATTGCCGATCCATCCGTGGCGCTGGATGCCATCACCCATCAGCAATCGACCTTCACCAAAAAAGACATTGCGAAGTTTGCGCATCGCCACAGCGATGGAGTGGAGCAGTTCAACCAGGTGATGGCAGCCATCAGCAACGCACCCGATCTGGTTGAACTCGGCAAGGACGTACGCGGCGAAGACCGTTTCACCACAAGGCAGATGATCGAGACCGAACAGCGCCTTCACCGCGCCACGGAGCGTATTGATTTGGACGAACGACACGCGGTGAGTGAGGCACATCGCGAGGCAGCGCTGGCGCGGGCTGCGCAACGCGGGCTTGTCCTGTCAGGCGAGCAGACCGAAGCGCTCGCGCATGTCACCGATGGTCACGGTCTAGGTGTCATTGTCGGCTTTGCCGGAACCGGAAAGAGCGCCATGCTGGGCGTTGCGCGCCAAGCATGGGCAGCAGGTTATGAGGTTCGAGGCGCGGCACTCTCCGGCATTGCCGCCGAGAATCTGGAAGGCGGATCAGGCATCTCGTCACGCACCAGCTGGGGACATGCTCGGCGTGAATGCGGCGTAGTTCGTTGAAAAGATCCTCATTGGTGTAGGGGTTGCCCTGGACGTCGAGTTTCCATCGCGTCGGCATTTCATAGCCCGACTGACAAATAGGCCGCGTAAAGGCTCCCGTAGCGTTTCCGCAATGTCTGGGGCAAAGGCAGGTACGGACAGTCAGTCGTTGTGCCGATGGACGTGAACCTTGCCTTCCAGAATCCTGTGCTTTTCCGCCATCGCCAGACACTCCCTGCGCGCGTGCAGGTTTGTGAAAGAGATGTGTAAGGCTTGTTTCGGCGTCCTCGCCAAGCAAGGCGATTTTTGAGTGCCTGATTTTCCCAGAAAATGACACGGGCAGCAGGGCTCGAACCTACGACCTGCGGTTTTGGAGGTTCCCGCCACGGTCTGGAAGACTACCTCGAGATGAAGTACCTCTGCATGGCGGAATTTGACGCCGCAGGCGGGCGCGTTCACGCGCGATGATGGCCGGCGAAGACGGCCGGATGCGCCGAAATCGCGTCGTAGATTCGAATTGGTGCACCATTCGCTACCAACCTGTCTCGCGTTTCTGGGGGATGGTGCTCGATCACGAAAAGCTAAATGCGCCCGCACGCTTGAAATCCTGAGCGACAACTGTCATATCTGGAGCGACACATGACACAGGAGGCGCATTTGACAGTCAGAGCGGATAAGGCCGCTATGGAAGCGAGAAGCGGTGGTCTAAAAAGGGTGGAAGCACTGCTCGGCGGGTCTCGTGTATTATCGCGCCGACTGACCAGCGCGCTCGATGCGCATGAACTACTTCTAAACGGTCTGCCGGCCTCGGCGCTAAACCACCTCGTCGGACAATTGGTCTTCATCAACAAGACAGCCTCTCTCGAAAAGGCGGTTGGTATGAGCCTGCGAACGTGGCAGCGCCGCAAAGACGCTCCATCCAAACCCCTTAGCCAAGAGCAGAGCGGACGAACATGGAAGTTCGCGGAGATCCTTGCAAAAGCGACCGATGTCCTTGGCACCCAGGCGGGAGCCGAGCAATGGTTGGAGCACCCGGCGATCGGCCTGGACCAGCGTCGTCCGATCGATCTTCTGGGCACCCCCGCGGGTGTGGAATTGGTCGAAGACTATCTGGAGCGGCTTGAATACGGCGTCTATGCATGACGCTTCTGCCGATAGCGCTCGGGGGAGCGGAGTTCCTCGCATGGCGGCTCGATCAAGCTGTCCACGCATCCACGTGGGACAATGGCGAAGGTGCCTATCGGGTCGGTGGCCGCTGGAACAGCAAGGGCACAAGGGCAGTCTATTGCTCGTTGGATCCCGCCACCGCCATTCTCGAAGTCGCCGTGCACAAGGGTTTTTCCACCCTCGACATCGTTCCTCACACGATGACGGCCGCTGTCATCGGCAATACCAACGAGATCCATGTCGTCGACCCTGCAAGCGTGCCAAATGCGAACTGGCTTCGCCCGGGCATACCAAGCGCCGGCCAGCAGGCATTCGGGGATGACCTGCTGATGAAACATCGCTTCGTGGCCATACCGAGTACGGTCTCTTCTTATAGCTGGAACATCATCTTCGTCGCGAAAGTAGCGGCAGGTTCCTATGCGCTTAAATTCCAGGAAGCCTTTGCCCTCGACACAAGGCTGCACCTACCCGTCAGCAAATGACAGCGAGGCCGAGGCAGACATGTTTGGTATCGAGATAATCCTCGATGCCCTGATGGCCGCCTGCCTTGCCGAGACCGGATTCCTTGGCCCGGCGGAACAGCGCCTCCGGCGGTGATGAGGTTCGCCTGACACCACCCATCCGTGTTTACGGCCTTCGCGGAAAGTGCGGCCGAAGATCGCCGGTTAGAACCAACAGGCAAGGCCGGATGGGGGCCTCGGATTTTGCAGCGTCGGATTGAATGTGTATTTGACGCCCACGAATGATATCGACAAGGCTTGGCTCTCTTCCCATTACTCGATCGGTTTTGACGCCATTGACCGGCGTCAACCGTACCTATCGGGCACGTGCGGGGAAGAAGCATTTCTATTACCGGCTCTACCGGGCATCGGGAAGGCCCCTTTCGCAGAACATTGCCGAGGCAACCCTGCTGGCGCAGTTTCCTGACTGCGCGAATGTGGGTGTAAGCCGCCCTGTCGCCACGGCCAATCGGTCCGGCCATATCCTTGGATTGGCATGTCGTGGTGGCCTTCGTCACGCTTGCCTTTTCGAAAGTGTCGATGGCGATCCGATCGAGCTTACACCGACTGGTATGGCGCAGTTCGGAGCGTCCATCGCGCAACTGCACCTGGCCATGCCGACTGTCACTTGCGGCGACATCCGAAGCCTTGAGCCGATAGCGATAGTCCAAGATACATTGCTGGCACTTTCTCCCATCCTTGAGAGCCGCGAAGTCTCGGGATTGATTGAGCACGACTACTTGGCGTGCTTACGGCGATCTGAGTTGCACTCCCTTCCAGCCGGCCTGTGTCACGGCGACGCCTGGACAGGCAATACTCGCGTTCACCAGGGGAAGGTCCACTTTGTCGATTTTGACGATTTTGGACACGGCCCTCTTGTTCTCGATCTCGGCACGACGGCATGGCATCTAACGCGCACCGAAAGCCTAAATTCAGGTTACATGGTCGCTTCACTGATATCCGGATATGAAAAGATCCGCCCATGATGACTTGTGGGCTGAAACGTTTCAAATGGCGATGAACGTATTCGCGCTGTCGCAGCACCCCTCCGGAGAACTTTCGCGACGCGGAACTTGGATAGTGGCTAATGTCATCAGGTCGAGCAGAAACTCGTCGATCGCATGTGTGAGCGCGTCAGACTTTTGTCCGAACTGAAGGAGCAGGGCGCGCGCGTCTTCGATCGCGGCCTGGCAATCGTCTGCATCTATCAGGGAACTGATCCTGTCAAAGATCTGCAAGCGTCCTCACTTTCGGAAGCCACACTCAGCATCGAACGTCGCTGATGAGTGAGTTTCCAACAAAAGAACAGGGTAACAGTTTCGCGAAAAATCGCTCGGCAGCGCGTCGAACGAGCATGATGCCTCAAATGACATGTGAATTCCGGCTCACCAACATGTCGTCGAAGGCGAGTGAGCCGGCCCATTTCTGCGTCCCGGCCGCCTGACAACTGGTCAGGAGGAACTGTGGCCACATTCGTCGTAGGCAAATGGGCCATCTATTCTTAAGCCGCCACGGTTCAGCCTAGATTACATGGGAAGCGACAATAACGGAAAGAAAAGGTTCGCAAAATGAGTAGGGTGGCTGGATCAAACGAAGATTTGGCTGCACCAACGACCTTTGGGCCACTTCTGCAGCCCACCTTTCGCTCGATCTGGCTCGCCACGCAGGTTTCAAGCCTCGGCTGGTTGATGCAGACTGTCGCCATCAGCTGGCTGATGGCAACGATCTCGACTTCCGATCTGATGGTTGCGTTGGTTCAGGCTTCATCGAACCTGCCCGCTTTCGTCTTGTCTGTCTTCGCCGGGGCTCTCGCCGACAATTTCAGCCGGCGCCGGGTCATGTTCGCCGGTCGGTGCCTTATGGTGACTGCCTCCGCGATGCTGACCGCATCGGTGGCGCTGGGCTTTGTCAGTCCGTGGATGATCCTCGGCTTCAGCTTCTTGATCGCAAGCGGCGGTGCTCTCAATGATCCCGCCTGGCAAGCGTCGGTTGGCGATATCGTGGATCGACGAGATGTTCCCGCTGCCGTCACCCTGCTTTCTGTTGGATTCAACACCGTCCGGACTGTGGGCCCGGCGCTCGGCGGCATTGTAGTTGCCTCGTTTGGCCTTATGGCAGCATTCGCGGTGACCACGCTCACCTATTTCGTACCCTTGGGCACTATTTGGCGCTGCAAGTGGAAGGTTCGTTCTTCCCCTCTTCCACGCGAGTCGATGAGGACGGCGATCTATGACGGGCTGCGCTTCACGGCGATGTCATCGGAAATCAAGGCAGCGATCGCGCGCGGAACCCTCTTTGGCCTGGCGAGCATCGCCATACTCGCGCTGCTGCCGGTGGTTGTCCGCGATCAGCTGGGAGGAGGCCCGCTCGCCTATGGCGCGCTCATGGCCGGCTTCGGGACCGGAGCCGTCTTCGCCGGCCTCTCCAACAGCCTGTTCAGACGGAGCTTGTCGCAGGAGCGGCTGATGAGGCTCTCCTGCGTCGCCTGCGCGGCGTGCTCACTTTCCCTGGCACTGACAACTTCGATCGGGGTGGCGGCAATTGCACTCGCTTTGGGCGGCGCGGGCTGGGTCACCGCCTGGTCAGGGGTCGGCGTGAGCGTGCAGCTGGCAAGCCCGCGCTGGGTCGTGGGGCGCACCATCTCGATCTACTATGCTTTGATAGATGGTGGCATCGCGCTCGGCAGCTGGGTGTGGGGCACGGTGGCCGAAAACCATTCGTTGACCTGGGCGCTGGAGGGTTCCGCTGCCTCCCTGATGTTCGTCGCTGCAGCCGGCGTTCTCTTTCCTCTTCGCGAGCGCCGCGACTCAGAGCCCGATCCTCTGGAGGAATTCGATGCCCCGGCTGTCGCTCTCAATCTGAAGCCGAGGAGCGGCCCGATCGTGGTCAAGATCGAATATCTGATAGCCGAGAGAAATCTCGAGGCCTTCCTCGACCTCATGCGGCAGCGGCGCCATGTACACAGCCGCGTCGGTGCTCGGAACTGGACGCTCCAGCGGAACCTGCAGAAGCCTATGCATTGGACAGAAACGTTCCGCACGCCGACCTGGACGGACTACCTTCGCCTCAATCATCGTCTGACGGAAGTGGACAAGGAACTGGACGAGCGTGTCTTCCAGTTGCACGCGGGAGAGGAAGCGCCTCAGATGACACTTTCCATCGAGCGGCCGACAAGCTCGGCCCGCAAGCCCGAGCACTCAGCTTTTCGCCATCCCCCTCATTGAAGCCCGGCCGGCACAGAAAACGCGATTCTTGTCTATCGCGCTCAAACCGGTGCGGGAGACGGACAATCCACCAAAATTCGATGATGGGTGGCAGAGAAGAACCCCAGGCTGAGAGTGCGTCCGATCGGTCCCCACGGTGAAGCGGAGCCTGGGGCTACAGCGGCACGCGACTATTGCCGCGTGTCACCTTTTGAATTTAAAGTCTTCCTCAGTCCGCCTCGCTGATCCGGGCCAACGCTATCTTGAGGTTGGCATTTTGTCCCGCCAGCTCGCTGCGACGATCACGTTCGGCGGCGACCACATCTGGACTGGCGTTGGCAACGATGCACCCGCGCGGAGCGTGCTGTTGCTGGAAGCAGGAAGACATAATCGGCCCAAGCCGGGAGAGGTGCTGCCGGCAGTAGCGAATGGGCTGCTGCGTCAGCTTGGTGTCTGGACGCCGTTCGCCGAGGCCGGCTTCGTTGAAAATCGTGCGCTTGTTTCGGTGTGGGCCAATGAAGTTCCCAGCGAGCGGCACGGCATGTTTTCCGCTCAAGGTGCCGGCTGGCAGCTCGACCGGACGCGATTCGACCGGCTGATGGTGCAGGCGGCCAAGGCGGCAGGTGTGGACACGCGGTTTGGCTCGGCCGTGGGTTCGGCAGTGCGCGACGCTCAAGGCTGGCTGCTCAAGCTGGCCGATGAAGCTATCGTTGCCCGCGCCGTGGTTTGGGCGACCGGTCGCAGTTGGAGGCTGGCGCGATGTTTCGGCGCCAAGCTCACCATGCACGGACATCTTGCCGCCTACACACGCTTTTTCGACCGCGCACCGAGCGATTGCAGCATGGTCGTCGAGGCGCGTCCCGAAGGCTGGTGGTACAGCGCCGACTTGCGCGTGCCTCACCGATCCGGATCTGGGCAGCGAACTGCGCAAAGCCGGACATTGGTACCGCGCTTTAGCCGCAACGCAGTCCATCGCGCCGCTCGTGCCGCCCAACGCAATCGAGACCGCCAGCATGATCAAGGCGGCGGGAACCGCAACGATCGATCCCGCCGCCGGTGACCGCTGGGTCGCGGCGGGCGACTGCCTGTTCTGTGCCGATCCACTGTCATCACGCGGGATCGTGCATGCACTCCGCTCAGGGATCCTGGCGGCCTACGCGGCATCGGACATGCTGGACGGGCGTGGCGATTCGCCTGCGCCCGCTATGCAAAATCGCCACACGCGGCTTTGCCGATTAGCTCCCGGCGCTGGCTGCCCACTATGCAGCCGCCGCGCGATGGGACACGCCTTTCTCGCAGCGGCGGCGCAGCCATGTCTTCCACGCGTCTAGCATCGAAGGAGGTAGGTCAGAGGTGGTCTCGGGACGGGGTGCTCGGCATTTATGAACCGACCGAGCGCCAGCGAGTGGTCGTCGGCGGGCTCGATGGCGGCATCAGGTCAGGGAACTCGGCCGATTTAATTCAAATTTGTCTGTATATATTGACGATTGCACTACCTTCACCTCGGTAGACGGCAATGCGGGCGGGTAGAGAGGGTTCTATGATATGACAAGCGATTTTTCCGCCGCCCGAGTGCATTTAGATCGAGCGTATGACTACCTTTGTGGGGATGACCCGATGAGTCAAAGGGGCCGCGAAGCCTTGGACCTGCTAATTGAGGCGGTTGCCGTCGAAGAGTTCAAGCAGCCACGCCAAAGCGCTGAGGTGCTAAGGTTTCCGATCGGGCGCCGCTGCTGAGGTAATCTCCACGGCCGCCATGTAGCCTCGCGGGTGAGGCGCTCACGGCAGGGACTCGCCGCCCCGTGAGGGCCGGGAACGAACGCATGGGCAAACGGAAAGCCCACTTGCCAGACCAGCGCCCGGCCGGCGTGGCAAGTAGGCCGGCGGTTCCAAGCGGAGACATTGATGCCGGACTATGTCGTGCTTTGCATCGCATTAAGCTGCTGCGGGATATACGTAACGCCATCCCTAAAAACATCGAATGCGGCAGCGACAGCGCGAATCCCAAAGCGATGCTCCCGCCGTACGCGGACAAAGCCGTTTTCGAAGTCCACTATCCCGTCCTTGGCCAGCATGGCCAAGCGCTCAGCCGAATCGCGAAGATGGATCGGATCAGATCCGTGGGCGACACAGATTGCCGGCACGTCAGCCTCGAAATCGCACATTAATCGCTCGATAATTGCGGCTCGCACGCGGTCGTCGTCTGTGAGGCGATGGCCCTTCGATGTCGCCAGTCGGCCAGCTGCGATGTGCTGGATGTAGGACTCCCGTGTAACTTCGTTTTGAACGTATCCCTGGCCGATGCGGCCGATAGCCGACGCGCCGAAACCGATCAGGGTTCTGCAGGTATCGGCCGAGTAGCCCAACGAGTTACGTCGCAGGCGACCTGTTTCCTGTGCCAGCGCGAGCTCGTCGTCCGGCAAGGCGAAATGGTCGAGCCCGATCTGTCGGTAGCCGGCGGCAATCAGCGTCACGGCGACAGCCGCATACTGTTCAGCGCGGGCAGCGCTGTCGGGAAGAAATTCCGCCTCGATGAGGCGCTGCTTCTTTACTTGGGATGGGATGTGCGAGTAGCCGAACAAGGCAAGCCGGTCGGGGCGCATGGCGACCGCCGCCCTCACTGTTTCGACGCACGACTCCACCGTTTGACGCGGCAGGCCGTAGATGAGGTCGAAGTTGATGCGGCTTACTCCATGCCGGCGCAGCACTTCCACGGCAGCCGACGTCTGGGCCTCGCTCTGGATTCGGTTGATCGCTTTTTGAACAATGGGATCGAAGCTCTGTACGCCCAGGCTCGCGCGGTTCACGCCGGCCGCTCCCAAGCCTTCCGCCATCTCGGGCGTGAGCGTGCGTGGATCTATCTCGATGGCGACCGTAGCTGTTTTCGAGATGGCGAAGCGGCATCGCAGGAACTCCATCAGAGCGAGGAACTCGGCTGGTCCGATGAGAGACGGCGTTCCGCCGCCGAAATGTATGTCGCTCACGGGCAGCGTCTTCGGCACTCGCTCCGAAACCAGACGGATCTCGTCACGCAGCGCCGCCAGATAGTTGAGGATGGGCGCATCATGGCGGGTGATGGTGGTTGGGAAGCCGCAATACCAGCAGGCTGATCGGCAGAACGGAACGTGCAGATAGAGTGACACCGGATCATCAGCCGGCAGGTTCCTGAGCCATTCCTCATAAGCCTCGGCGCCGACCGCCCCAGAGAACTCCGACACAGCCGGATAGATAGTGTACCAAGGCAGCCGAGCCTCTCGAAATTTCGTGGTCTGCAACGGTCACCGTCCCATGCTGATAACATCCAACCTTACCGCTGCGCTCGCCTGCGTCTTTGCGCTATGTCAGTCCGTCCCGCTTTGGGCTCGAAATTTTTTAGCAATGGGCGCCGTTCAGTCTTGGCTGGACAGCGATGGTCTGAGCGCACTCGGTCAGCAACTGACGATGGTGTTCCCGCCGAAACCCTCACGCGCACCGTTTTGTTCCACCGTCCCTTCCCTTCATCTGCGCGTGGGAGATTCTTCTGAGCGCAGATGCCGCATCCGATGAGACAATACGGTGTTGGGTCCAGACTTTGCACGCCAGCTAGCGCCGCCCATAATGATCTCTGCCGTCTCGATGAGCTCGTTGTGTGAATTGCTGGCAAGAAGATTAGCTGTGGCGCGCCGCTTTCAGCACTAAAACCTGCTCGACACGACCGTCTGGTCCGCCGCAATGTCAAGGCTGGCGCCTACCGACTCAGTGGTGCAAGGCTGCGGCGCGTGGTTATCGACCATCAGCTCGCCAAAGTGACGGCGTCGTACCGAGCGGTGGCCGCCGCATGATGCCTCAACGGCGGGGCTCAAGCAAACAATGCCGTCGCCATTAAGCCAAACTGTCCCGAAGCGAACAGACGAACCGTAGCCGAAACGTTTGCCGTTCGTGCTTGGGTGGATCCGCAAGGCAAAAGAACGGAAGCGCGAACCAAGGTCCGCCCGCATAGTTGAGCTTCAAGCCGCAGCTGGGTCGTCAGGGTGGCACGTCATTTGCAGTAGTACCCTTTGTGAGGCCCGCCGCGGAGGTGAAAAGGGTGATTGTACAAAAATGTTGTACGACCGCCTGGGAGTGATAACTATTTAATATATGTGACAACAAGTCTCAATCACATTCTAACTTCTCCTGAGCATTAGCACGACAGGTGCAGCAACACTCCCAGAATTCAGCTTGATGCGCTATCAATCGTTTGCTTAGCAAAATCATTTATCGGTCTCGATTCCTTTTACTATTTAGACGGAGATCAACAATGACCATTGGGAGCCTCCTCCTCGGCTCAACTGCGGCACTGATCGCCGTTTCCGACGCTCGCGCGGTGACCACCGTCGCCGAGCCTGACCCGACTGAGTACGTCAAGATCTGCGACGTCTACGGCTCGGGCTACGTCTACATTTCAGGCACCGAGACCTGCCTGCGCATCGGCGGCTATCTTAGCTACTACGTGGGCTTGGGCGATGTCGGATTGTTTTACCACGCAAGAACCTCAGATGTGAGGACTGGTGAGGATCAGGGTACATGGCAAAACAACACGCGCTTCACACTGAAAGCTTGGACCGGCCAGGAGACCGAACTCGGCACGTTGAAGACCTACACCGAAACCCGCGTGGATTTCGGTAACCGCCACACTTCGGTTTCGGACAGTTCTCGGTCCAATGCCTTCAACGGAGACAGCATCTTGACTTTCGCCTGGATTCAGCTTGGTGGCCTCCGAGTTGGTAAGGACTGGTCGGCCTTCGACATGTTTATTGGCGGCGCGGGTGACGTACTCAACCAGACGCCGGTTCCGTACGGCGCTTTCGATACCAATGTGGTCCAGTACTACTTCGACGCCGGGAACGGCTTTTCGGCCGTGGTTTCGCTCGAAGAAGGCTCAGGCGTGGTCGGCACAATCGACAACTACGCTCCGCACATAGTCGGCGGCTTGAAATACGCACATGGCTGGGGAGCGATCACCGGCGTTGCTGGTTATGATAGCAACTACGAATCGGTGGCCGCCAAGGTCCGTGTCGACATCAATGTCACCAACGAACTGTTGCTGTTCGGAATGTTCGGCTACGGTTCCAATGGCAAGCTCAACGACGACTCCATGAACGCGATCGACGCTCATGGTCGCGGCTTCTATAAGATTTGGGGCGGGAACTGGGCTTTCTGGGCTGGCGCCGCTTACGAGGTCAACGAGACAACTTCGTTCAACCTTCAGCTCTCGGGTGATCAGCTCAAGAACTATGGTGTCGCTGCGAACGTCGCCTATGCGCTTCTTCCAGATTTCACAGTTACGGCTGAACTCGACTACGACCGCTACGGAGGCTCCGCCGTCGGAAAGGTGAAAGCTTCCGAAGTGAACTGGGCCAATGCCAACAAGAAGAGCAGTGTCGGCGGTATCCTGCGTTTCGAACGCTCATTCTAATGCGATGAAGCGTTGAGCTCCGAGGTCCAGTTGATGCGCGGACATTTCCCCTACATTCCGTTGATTGTGGATGCACGGCTCGGACGGCCGTCGTACGCGGCGACCGTCATGGAGCTCGGGTTTGACGCCGTGCTCCTGAACACGGCGGTCCCGAGGGCGGCCGATCCGGTCGGCATGGCGCGTGCGTTCGGCAAGGGCGGTCGATGCCATTCGTGAAGCTAGCACTGGAATGCTCGAACCGCGCTACTCACCGACGGTCGGCAGGGCTGTCTTCTCATGAAGCTCGATCCCTTCTATCTGAATTTCGACGTGCCGGCTGGGTTGACCGGCTGGCGCCGCTCGGCGTGAGTCTGGTGCAGCTCCGGATAAAGGATATGGACGAGAAAGGACTGCAGACGGAAATCCGCCGCGCGAACGACGCTTGCGCGGTCCATGGTTGCCAAGTGAGCGTCAACGACTATTGGCGCACGGCAATGAGGAAGGCTGCGACTCGTCCATATTGGTCAAAAGGATTTGGCTGCCGCCGATGCTGATGATGAAATACGCCGGATTGAAGCTCGGCCTTTCGATCCACGATCACACCGAACTGCGCCAGTGGCCGAGCCGGAGTATGTGGCGCTCGGCCCAGTCTATCCAACTAGCCTCAAGAAGATGAATGGGCGTCGCAAGGGCGCGAGCGGATCAGCGAGTGGAAGCACCAGGTCGCGCCGATCCCATTGGTCTCCATCGGCGGCCTCAACCTGACCGGCTCGAAGGCGTTTTTCGAGGCTGGCGCCGAAAGCGCAGCCGTGGTCACCGACCTTGCGCTGAACGACGCCCCAGAAGCGCGCACGCGAGAATGGATCGAAAGACAGAACAATAGCGGCGCTGGGGCGAGAACCGCATGTGCTCGTTGTTGTAGGGTTGATTCCCGCGGTGGGGCTGGAATTGCCCGCGAGATCGAGACGATCGCTTGCCTTGACGTGCGCACCTGCCTTGCTGTCAGCGCGCTGACGGTGCAAACCCAGGAAGACGCCTTGGAAATCCAAGTTACGCAACCCGGTCTGGTGGCGGATCAGATGCGCGCTGCGGTTCAGGCTAACAGAGTGGCCGGCACCAAGGTTGGCATGCTCGCAACAGCTGAGATCATCGTCGCTCCGGTTGCCGCTGTGCTGCGCGAATATCGGGCGCATATCGACAGTCCAGATCCGGTGCTGGCTTCCACGTCAGGCGAGCGGTTCTTGAAGCAAGCGCCATCCCGCATCATGAAGTAGCATCTGATGCCGCTTGCCGTCTCGACACCCAATGTCGTTGAACTGGCGCTGCTTGCCGGCTCACAGCTAGCGGCCAATGAGGTCGGCGCGCTTCAAGAAGGACCACAAGCCACCCCGTCTGCTGGACTACTCCTCCACCATTCGAGACACGGATGGTTCCTATCCAGACAATTGATTTTATCAATCTGCGACAATACCGCATAGCGGCGCCGGCGGAATGATCATCCGTAGCAAGACGAGCTGCTTTCGGCGGCCTGCAGGACGCGCACCGCGACCGAGTACAAGCCCGCTCGTCTGCAGCCATGTTCGGATCGGCCGCATCGGTGCGCCGAATGAGATTGCCGGCGGAACGCTCTATTCGTGCAGCTGTGACGGCAGTCATCTCACCGGGGCCATCCTGCCGATGGATGGCCGGCAGTCGGTGCAGCAGGGGCTGACACTGTTCACGGAATGAAGCCGCTCGCGCTTCGGACGGTTGAAATGGAGGACATTAGCTTGGAACCGATCAGTCTCGACGAGCTTCTGGCCAGCGTCGGCAAGGAAGTCGGCGTGTCGCCGTGGCGGGTGGTCTCGCAGCGGATGATCGACCAGTTCGCCGAGTCCACCGATGACCACCAGTTCATCCACTGCGATCCGGAGCGCGCCAAGCGCGAGACGCCGTTCGGCGGCACCATCGCACATGGCTTCCTGTCGCTTTCGCTTTTGTCGGCGATGACTTTCGAGACCATGCGGCCGCTCGAAAACTGCAAGATGGGTGTCAACTATGGCTTCGAATCGCTGCGCTTCCTGGCGCCGGTGAAAACCGGATCGCGCATCCGCACCCGTTTCGTACTGGCCGACATCAAGGTCAGGCCGTCGGGCTGGGTGCAGACGACGCTGGGCGTGACGATTGAGATCGAGGGCTCGAAAAAGCCGGCGCTGACCGCGCGCTGGTTGACGCTGACGCTGATCAAACGCCAGCCGGAGGCGGCCTGAATTGCTCAACGAGCGTCAGCAGAGACGATCTTCACGTGCCGGGGCGATGTAGGCGACCAGTGCGCACCGATCGGCAACGCGGCCACGGGGGTCGGCTAGATAGAGTGGCAGGAATGCCTAATTCGGAAGGGGCGTCGATGTATCGGAAGCGCTTCGGCTTTCGGCGCTGCATTCCTTCTTCACGAAGGTCCATGGAGAATTCCCGACCACGGGGTCGACAGATCGGCTTGTGATCGGAGTGGGCAGATCCTCCCCGACTGAATCTGCCAATAGGGTTATCGAGTCAACCGGGTCGAACTTGAGGTCGCGGGTGTCGCTGATCGGCTGCTCGTCGAGCTCGAGAGCTGCCAGCCAAAGGCAGAACACGGCGATACCAAGAGCTCCGCAGTTGATGTGGACGCCCAGAGAGTACAGACCGACGAGTACCCGGCGGGCGAACTTGCCATTGGTAGCGCGCCATACCAGTCGCGAGAAAGCCTCGATGAGAAGGCCCCCGAGCCGCACGCGGGATCGACTACAGCGGCGTTTGGCGAGAGGCCTTCGAAGACGAGAGCGAGTGTAAGATGGACGAGCTCGACACGCGTATCGCGCAGTCCCTGCGATCGCGCCTTGTCCGCGGCGCTCGTGCGTGCGAGCTGTTGGTAGATCGAGCTGACTAGATGAACCGGGATGGCATTAAAGCGGAACTGGAAGAGACGTCCCTGGCCGAACTAAGCAAGATCAATCCAGCCGTCGCTAAAGGTAGGCGAACACGAGACATTCGGACTCCGTGCCGCTGAAATCCTCAAATTGAATCGGCCGGACCGTTGGAGCTATCATCACCCGCTTGGCTTCCAGAGCTACGGAGCGGGTTGATTATCTGAACGTCCTCGAAGGTCCTTTCCATTGTCGGTCACTACGACACACTCGTTGGCTTCGGCTACAGCGGCAATGATTGTGTCTAGGGCGCTCCGCGAACGGCCTCTGGCTTTGCCGTTGGCCATCAGCCGCGCCCACACGAGGCCGGCTGTCTCGTCGAACGATAGCACGCGGCCGGCGAACAGCGCTTGCGGGCCTTCGGAGCCCTCGAACCAAGTTTCAAGGCTGCTGCGCTTTTTCCCCTTCGGCTTCTCTAGGATGACTCGGCGAATTTCGGCGACAGTAAGCGAAGCAATGAAGAGGTCTTCGTCCTTCTGCGCGCCCATCCAGGCCAGCAACGAGCCCGAAGGCTCCGGCTTTATGACGTTGCTGATGATATTGGTATGAAGAAGGTAGCGCGTCACAGGTCGATCTTGCGCCCCTCTTGGCGCGGCCGGCTGAGGTCGAGACTGGAGCCAACCAGAGGCGAGCGACGCAACGCGGCGAGAATGCTGCCCGCTTTCGGTGGCTCACCCGCCACCGCTTGCTGTATGGTCCGACGAAGCTGTCGGGCATCCGGCCCGCTCTCCGTTAATTTTCGGGCAAGAGTTCGCAGTAGATCGCGGTCTGCGTCGAACGCCTGGATCTCGAACCGCGCGATGCCGCGCTCAGCCAGGCGAGAGCGATAATTCTCGATCGCTCTCTTCTGTGCAGTGTTGCCCATCGCGTGCCTCCGTTCTCTATCCGGATACATAGCCATGGCTTCTTCGGAGCACAAGGTGCCCCGTCATCGGCCAGCACTGGCTCCTGCGCGACGCGCGTTATTGATCACAAGAATTTCCATCTTGTCGAAGCACTGTGACTTGGCATCATTGTCGCGAAACGGAGTATTTCGCGTCAGGACAGGAACGCGATCATAGCGCGACCGAAACGTGCAACAGCCGAAAAGCTCGTGTGGTCGCCGGCGCGGCCCACGAATCGGCTGTGCCTGCGTCGCCGAAGCCCGATCGACGCTTCGTCAATCTGGTCCGGCTGCTGGCGCGACAGGCCGCACGGGATTTCGTTCAAGCCGAAACGGATAGCCAAACGCGAGACCGCGTCCCGGAGTAAGGGGCCGCCTCATGAAGGTCGCGCTTGGCGCTCGTTAGTCAACTGGCAAACACCGAGACGCCTCGATCGAGGATCAGTTGCGGCTCTGCTGCTTGCGTGCTGAAAAGCAAGGCTGGACAGTCGTCGACAGCAATACCCACCGCGCGATCTGCGGCGCGTCGCTGTTGCGTCCCGGCCTTCAGGAGCTGATCAGCGATGCGATGGAGGGCAAATTCCTGATCGTGCTCGCAGAGGCGATGGATCGCCTGACGATGACCGCTGCAAACCGGGAGCAGGCCAGGCTGGGCAAACGTTACAGATCCTTCAAGGAAATTCATAGACTCTTAGCAACTCCGGCTTGCTGTGAATGGTAGGCTTATTGCAACGTCTGAGGTCAGTGGTTCCAAACCGTGGCCCCGCTTGTCTTCGACTCGCCGAACTGCCTGCAATTTCGGCTAAAGGCAAGAAGAGCGCCCATTTGTTTGTTCGACACAGGATATCGACGGTCGTCACGGCCACCGAGATTTGTCCGGTCGTTGGACAACCTTCGAAATCTGCAGCTTCTGTGGAGAACGCGAAATGAGAAATTCGGTAGGACTTGGTCCTGAGCCATGATGACACTGGTTAGTCGCCTACGCATGGCAGCGCATCCAGACCGCCTTCGAATCCTGGGCCTTTGTGCGCATGCGGACCTAACTGTCTGCGAGCTAGCGGAGATTCTGGGCGTGTGTCGAGAGCGGGTTGCGCGACACGTCCGGCTGCTCGCCAGAGCCGACTTTCTTTGCTGCAACGAACAGCCTCCGTGGCGCTCGTACCATCTCAACGCAGGATCCAACGACGGCGGGCTGGTTCAATTATTGGTCGATCTCCTGCCCCATCGCGACGGCTATCATAAACAGGACCTGCAGCGGCTCGAAGCGGTACGAGACACGTGGCCGAAGGGGACCGCGTGCTTGATCGTGAAATAGGTCAATCCAATTGGAGCGCGAAGCTACCATGGACAACTCCGCAGACGGTGCGATCGCACAGCCCGACACCCACGGGCGGTCTTCCTTGGCCGCGGTTGATTGCCGCGTTCACGAGCTGCTTCTGAGACAGGAGCGGCAGGAGCGGACGACCCTCAAGCTCATCGCCTCAGAGAACTTTGCGTCCTCGGCCGTGCTGGAAGCGAACGGCTCGATTTTCACGAACAAGTACGCCGAGGGGTACCCCGGTGCGCGCTACTACGCTGGAAACGAGATCGTTGATGAGCTTGAGAATCTAGCCATTGAGCGCCTGAAATCACTATTTGGCAGCGAGCATGCCAACGTCCAGCCTTATTCCGGCTCGCCGGCCAACCAGGCTGTCTATCGTGCGCTTTTGAGTCCCGGTGACAAAGTCATGGGCTTGCCCCTTCCGGAAGGGGGCCATCTGACTCATGGTTGGGCCATCAACTTTTCCGGTACTGACTATCAACGCGTGCCCTATGGGTTGGATGAAACGACACAGCAGATTGACTATGACCGCTTGCGCGAGACAGCCAAGCGGGAACGGCCGCGGCTCATTTGGGTCGGCGGAACTGCTTACCCGCGTGTCTTTGACTACGCGGCAATGGCAGAAATTGCCCTGGAAGCGAACTCCTATCTCGTAGCCGACATTGCGCACATCAGCGGCCTGATTGCCGCGGGAGCGCACCCGAATCCCGTGGGCCATTGCGACGTGGTCAGCAGCACGTCCCACAAGTCGATCCGCGGTCCCCGCGGTGGCTTCATTTTGTCAAGGAACGAAGATCGCTATCAGGCCCTGTATCATACAAAGAGCAAATACAATCTCGCCAGACGAATAGACCGGGCGGTCTTCCCTCACCTGCAAGGCGGGCCTCACATGAATGCCATCGCTGCGCTAGCGGTTGCCTTGCACGAAGCCGCGAACCCGTCCTTCCGAAGCTACGGCCAACAGACGGTCAAGAACGCCAAGGCTCTGGCACATGCACTGCTTGAGCGAGGTCATGACCTGGTGACCGGGGGGACGGACAATCACATGCTGATCCTTGATCTTCGCAATCGGCCACTATCGGGCAAGGCCTATGCCGAGCGACTAGCAAAGGCAGGAATCATCACAAACTTTAATATGGTGCCTGGCGACCCGCGGGATCCGGCGGTCACAAGCGGAATTCGCCTGGGGGCACCAGCAGTGACGTCAATGGGCATGCGCGATGTGGAAATGGAGCAAATTGCTGGCTTCATTGACTCCGTCCTCCAGCGGCCAGACGACGAAGATCTCCATGCCTGCGTGCGAAGAGACGTTGCCGACTTGTGCGCTGCGTTCGAGGTCCCGGGCATCTCCGACAAGTAAGGTGGGCCAAGCAAAATGCCCATACCACATCCAACACCCGAAGCGAGGTATTCATGGCTAGGCAGTTCGTGTTCTCTTCCGAATCGGTTGGCGCGGGGCACCCGGATAAGTTGGCCGACAACATCTCGGATGCCATCCTCGACGCCATCCTCCGCACAGATCCCAAGGCGCGCGTCGCCTGTGAAGCGTTGGTAAAATCAGGGATAGTCGTTCTGGCTGGCGAGATTACCAGCGATGCCCAGGTGGATTACAGCCAAGTTGCGCGCGATACGATTCTCGACATTGGGTACGACGACGAGGCCGTCGGCTTCGACGGCCGGCGTTGCTCCGTCGTCCATGCCCTCACCGAGCAGTCGCCCGACATCAGCCAAGGCGTTGACGAGGGAAGAGGGCAAGACCTCCAGCAGGGAGCGGGAGATCAGGGCCTCATGTTCGGCTACGCATGCCGCGAAACCGATACCCTGATGCCTTTGCCGATCCAGCTCGCTCATCGCTTGACGAAACGGCAGGCGTATGTCCGGAAGGCACAGCTTGGCTGGTTGCGTCCTGACATGAAATCCCAAGTCTCAGTGCGCTATGAGGGGTTGCGCCCGGTCGCCCTGGATACCATCGTCGTGTCGACGCAACATGACGAGCAGGTCTCGCAAGAGACTGTCCGCGAGGGCGTCATTGAGGAAATCATAAAGCCTGTCCTGCCGACCCACCTGGAGACGGAAGGCATCAGAATTCTGGTCAACCCGACGGGGCGGTTCGTAGTCGGCGGGCCGCGCGGCGACTGCGGTCTCACTGGACGCAAGATCATCGTCGATTCCTATGGCGGGATGGGTCGTCATGGCGGCGGCGCCTTCTCGGGCAAGGACCCGTCCAAGGTTGACCGCTCGGCTGCCTATGCGGCCCGCTATGTCGCAAAGAACATCGTCGCCAGCGGACTTGCGGACGTGTGCGAGGTGCAGCTTGCTTACGCAATCGGCGTGGCCAGTCCGGTTTCCGTCATGGTCAACACGTTCGGGACAGCCAGGGTTGAGGAAAGCAGGATCGAGCGCCTCATTCTTGAGTTGTTCGATCTCAGACCGAAAGGCATTATCAAGATGCTTGATCTCTTGCGCCCTATATACCGCAATACAGCCACCTATGGCCATTTCGGCCGTGAAGAGCCTGATTTCACCTGGGAGAAGACAGACAGGGCGGACGAATTGCGTCGCGAGGCAGGACTAGCCGCCCCGTGAAGCCGCCGGCGAGCGAATTGGCAAGCGGAAAGCCCAAGCGGAGACATTGATGCCGGATTATGACGTGCTTTGCATCGGCAATGCCATTGTCGACATCATCGCCCAGTGCGACGACGCTTTTCTGGTGACCAACGGCATCATCAAGGGTGCCATGAACCTCATCGATACCAAGCGCGCCGAGCTGCTCTACAGCCACATGGGGCCGGCGATCGAGGCCTCCGGTGGCAGCGCCGGCAACACGGCGGCCGGCGTCGCCAGCTTCGGCGGCCGCGCCGCCTTCTTCGGCAAGGTGTCCAACGATGCGCTGGGCGAAATCTATGCGCACGACATCCATGCGCAGGGCGTTGCCTTCGACACCAGGCCGCTCGAGGGCGAGCCGCCGACGGCGCGCTCGATGATCTTCGTCACCCCGGACGGCGAGCGCTCGATGAACACCTATCTCGGCGCCTGCGTCGAGCTTGGGCCTCAGGATGTCGAAGCAGACAAGGCGTCTGGCGCCAAGGTCACCTATTTCGAGGGCTATCTGTGGGACCCGCCGCGCGCCAAGGAGGCGATCCGGCAGACGGCGAAGCTCGCGCACGAGGCCGGGCGCGAAGTCTCCATGACACTGTCGGATTCGTTTTGCGTTGACCGCTACCGCGACGAGTTCCTCGATCTGATGCGCTCGGGCACGGTCGACATCGTCTTTGCCAACAGCGACGAGATCAAGTCGCTCTACCAGACCTCGTCCTTCGACGAAGCGGTGGCGCAGATCCGCAAGGACTGCAAGATCGCCGCCGTCACACGCTCGGAAAAAGGCTCGGTTATCGTGCGCGGCGACGAGACCGTGGTCATCCATGCGACCGCCATCAAGGAGCTGGTCGACACGACGGGCGCCGGCGATCTCTACGCCGCCGGTTTCCTGCATGGCTACACGCAGGGCCGCGACCTCAAGACCTGCGGCGACCTTGGCTCGCTGGCGGCCGGACTGGTGATCCAGCAGATCGGCCCAAGGCCAAGGCAGAATTTGCGCCGCGAGGCGGAACGGGCTGGGTTGCTGTAGATGCGCGGGCAACTAACCAGCCGCCCTACTGACGCGATCATCGCAGTGGCGGAACTGTGTCAAAGCTCGCTGATAGCGACAGCCATTCGCTTCGGAGAACTGACCGATTCTGCTGCCGTGAAGCTCGCTGGAAGAGCGGTGCAAGGCGGGCTTGCCTTGACGGCATTCACCGTCATCGAGATCGCCACCGGCATTTTCCAGAAGCTCAGCTTGGGGAAGGCCAGTAAGGTTCCTGAGGTAACGGAGAACTCGCGGCGTCTGTCGGAGCACTTGACTTGCGATCACGTCCCACGATGCCGAATGCGGGCAGACTGGTTCGCCATTGGTATGGGACCAGCGGAATTGGCAGCAGGGCTTCATCTTCGAAGTCGAGCCGCAACGTGTCTCGCTCTTGCAAATCGCAACTCCCTCACGTGGCGACATCCAAGCGTACAGCGAATATCGGCGCGACGTCGAAAGACTCGTCAATCAAGTCAACAACCGGCATGGCACGGACGAGTGGATGCCGATTATCTATGAGAACAGGTCGTTCACCCAAGCTGAGATAGCGGGTCTTTACAGAGCCGCGCGTGTTTGCGTTGTGACGCCGTTGCGCGATGGCATGAATCTTGTGGCGAAAGAATACATTGCTGCACAAGATCCGAGCGACCCTGGCGTTCTGGTGTTATCGAAGTTTGCCGGCGCGGCCGAAGACTTCGGCGAGGACGCCCTGCTGGTAAATCCGAGGCTCTCCGACGAGATAGCTACCGCGATCTCAAGAGCGGCCAGCATGCCGCGCGAGAACGCATCCAACGCGGCGGAGGATGATGGACAGACTTGAAGCGTATACGATCCACCATTGGTCAGCGGACTTCGTTCGGCAACTGGACAGCAGCCGGGTTACGGTCCCTGCGGATCACTTCCACTATGTTGGCTTGGGCTGGATCAGCGAGGCCCAAATGCCTTCGTATCGGACCGAGCCAGAATTGCACACCGCGCTGACGCGTGCACTGGATAAAAACTGGGTCCTGCCGATCGTATGATGCAGAATATGAAGCACGCGAGCTTTGCCTGCATTTGCGCATCCCTCAATGCCGAGCGCTTGGAGAGAGAGATACTTATCCTGACCGCCTGAATGCGGCTTAAGCGGCTTATCGGGACCACAGTCGGGCTTTGCATCAGACCCTTGAGCCAGGCTCCAGTCAGTGTGGTCTCTTGCCGCCGAGCGGAGTCATCACGATTGCCTAGTCACCCGTGATGACGACTGGCGTGCCAATTCCCCTCGGACCACGGTTTGGCGCTCACTCCGAGAAAACCGCTTCTACCACGCACGCACGGCTTGCGGCCGCATCGTTAAACATCGCCACCAATGCGATCTTCTGCATTCTAATGACGTTGTCACGCGCTTGAAGTCTTGTCCGAAATCCTTCATCGGCGACCTGCGAGGTATGTCGCAGCCCGACAGGGATCCATTAGTTGGACAATGGTGGCAGCGGAGCAGCGCCGCCAATGGGCGACTGAATATTTCACAATGTTAGACAAGCGTAAAAGCGAAATCACATAACGACATAAACATTTCGTTATGCGTCATTGACAAAAGAGCGGACTGCTGTGATTGTCTGCGTGTCGTGGTTCTCGCGTGCGGCGCTGCCGCAGCGGAGCTAAGAGGGAAGCCGGTGCAATGCCGGCGCTGCCCCCGCAACTGTTAGCGGCGAGCCAACCCCACTCATGTCACTGAGGCGAATACCCTCAGGAAGACGGGTAGAGGCTATGACCCCGCGAGCCAGGAGACCTGCCACGGCGAATTACGTCCACGGGCGGGGTGTCTCGGTGGCCGCTGCAAGCCGGCGTTCGTGCCGGCCTGCTAGCGCCTTCCTTGTCATCGGCGCCCCAACCATCGGGGTATGACATGACTGACTCTCAGGAAATTCCTGTAGCAACGCTCGGCGTGCCGCGCTTCGGTCGTCGGCGAGAACTGAAATTCGCGCTTGAAAGCTACTGGTCCGGAACATCGTCCGCTGGCGACCTTCTCACGACGTCGAAGGCGCTCCGTGCCGCTAGCTGGGAAGAGCAGCGCGATCGCGGCGTGTCGAAAATCCCGTCGAACGACTTCTCGCTTTACGACCATGTGCTCGACACCGCAGCCATGGTCGGGGCCGTTCCATCCCGTTACGGCTGGAATAGCGGCGAGGTCCCACTTGACATCTACTTCGCAATGGCGCGCGGCAACCAGGGTCAGACGGAGGATTGTGGACACGCTGGTCACCAGGAGGAGGCTCATGGACCTGGTGTAACCGCGATGGAAATGACCAAGTGGTTTGACACCAACTACCACTACATTGTGCCGGAACTCGATGATGATCAGACGTTCGCCCTCTCGTCATCGAAGCCGGTCGATTACTTCCTCGAGGCTAAAGCTCTCGGCATTCACACACGCCCAGTCATCCTTGGACCCATCACCTTCCTCAAGCTGGCGAAATCGCCTGCCGAGGGGTTCGGTCCCATCGCGCTCCTACCGCGGCTGCTGCCCGTTTACGAGCAAGTCCTGCAGAAGCTGAAGCTGTCGGGAGCCGACTGGGTGCAGATCGATGAGCCAGCGCTTGTCCTCGATCTGAACCCGAACGAACGAGCTGCGTTCGAATTCGCCTATGGCCAGCTGTCGAAAGCCGCGCCCGAGCTGAAGATCATGCTGGCTACGTATTTCGGGTCGCTGGGAGACAATCTCGAAACCGCGGTTTCTCTGCCCCTGGCCGGGCTGCATATTGATCTCGTGCGCGCTCCCGAGCAGCTGGAAACGGTGGGTCGGCTCGCTCCGAAGGATCTGGTGCTCTCGCTTGGCTTGATCGATGGCCGCAACGTCTGGCGTGCGAACCTGCCCGCCATTCTCGACCGCATCAAACCGATCGTCGCCGGCTGGCCCTTGGACCGCGTCGAGATCGCGCCTTCTTGCTCGATGCTGCATGTGCCGATTGATCTGCGCATGGAGACGGAACTCGACGCCGACATCAGGTCGTGGCTCGCCTTCGCGGCCCAGAAGACCGACGAGCTGGTCTTGCTGGCCCGGGCCCTGTCCCAAGGCAGGGATGCGGTGGCAGGCGCGTTGAAAGCGTCTGCCGAGGCTGCCGCCACGCGCGTGACATCCACGAGGATCCATGACCCGCTTGTTCAGGGGCGGATCGCTAGCATTGAGGACAGCGCGAAGCGACGAGAGAGCGCTTTTGGCGAGCGCTCCAGAGTCCAAGCCGGCTCACTCGGGCTGCCGCCGTTCCCGACGACGACCATCGGGTCCTTCCCGCAGACGCCGCAGGTACGCAAGGCGCGGGCCGCTCATGCGAAGGGTCAGCTGAGCTATGTCGACTATGAGACGTTCCTGAAGAAGGAGATCGAGGCTGCAATTCGCTGGCAGGAAGAGATCGGGCTGGACGTGCTGGTGCACGGTGAGTTCGAGCGAAACGACATGGTACAGCATTTCGGCGAGCAGTTGTCCGGCTTCGCGCTCACCCAGCATGCCTGGGTACAAAGCTATGGGTCGCGCTACGTGCGTCCCCCCATCATTTTCGGCGACGTATCGAGGCGCAATCCGATGACAGTGCGCTGGTGGCAATTCGCCCAGTCGCTTACGGAAAAGCCCGTGAAGGGAATGCTCACAGGCCCAGTCACCATTCTCAACTGGTCTTTTGTTCGCGACGACGTACCCCGCTCCGAAGCCTGCCGCCAGATCGCGCTCGCCATCCGCGACGAAGTGACGGATCTCGAAAGATCCGGCGCAAGGATGGTCCAGATCGATGAGGCCGCGTTTCGCGAAGGATTGCCACTGCGCCAATCTGACTGGAAAGTCTATCTCGACTGGGCTGTCGAATGTTTCCGGATCGCTTCAACGGGTGTAAAGGACGCGACTCAAATTCATACCCACATGTGCTATTCGGAGTTCAACGAGATCATTCACGCGATTGCTGGAATGGATGCGGATGTCATTTCGATTGAGACGTCGCGCTCGAAGATGGAACTGTTGGACGCCTTCACGAGCTCCAAATTTCCGAACGAAATCGGTCCCGGCGTCTATGATATTCACTCACCACGCGTCCCGGAAGTCGGCGAGATTTCGGACTTAGTCATGCTTGCCCGCGAGCGACTGTCCGACGGCCAACTGTGGATAAACCCGGACTGTGGCCTCAAAACACGCAAATGGGAGGAGGTCCGCCCTGCCCTCATGAACATGGTCGCTGCGGCGCGCGCGCTCCGGCAGAAAGTGCAGGCGTGAGGCTTCTCTTCCTCACCGTGTGGGGAGTTGCCGGCTGGCGGACGTCGGCCGGGAATATGCCAACCCGATCACACTCTTGGAATAAGCCACTCGGCGAAAATGTGCAATTTTCCTTCGGCACGTGTCCTCATCGCGCAGAAATATAAATGTGACACTACGCTATAGTATTGGTCCTTGGGAACATACAGGCCCCGCGCCTCGAACAAATCGTACACACGTCGTTTCTCAAAGTAGACTGCTTGGCACGTTCGCTCAGGCGGCGACAATATATGGTGCTGCGCGTCTGTCCGCTTCCCCAGCTGATTCGCGCAGACTACGGGCGAAGTGGCAGGTTTCGGGTATTGCTAGCCTCCCGCCAATTCGGAGATGGATGTGGCAATTCGTGTGGCACAAGTAAAAGCCGCAATCATTTTCGATTACGACGTCCGCAGCCAGTTGGCCCTTTATTTTCCTGAGATCTGCGTTACAGGCCGGGGCGTTGTCGCCGTTTCGGAGGGTAAGATGGGATAGGCGACCTCGGGTGCCTCTCCGGTCAGCGAGTTGAGGAAGGCAACAAGCAGGTCAACTTCTTCGTCCGCCAGTACTACGCCAAGCTGGGTGGTCCCCATGATGGCGACGGCCTGTTTCAGATCCCAAACCTTGCCCGAATGAAAGTATGGCGCGGTGAGTGCAACGTTGCGCAGCGGCGCCACGCGGAAAACATAGTAGTCATCGGCTGCATTGGTGACCGCAAATCGGCCCTTGTCTTTGTCCGGCAGGACCTCGGCGCTGGGCTGTTCCACGAGGCCGAATGGGAAATAGGCTTGCCCACCAACGTTGATGCCGGCATGGCAGGACGAGCAGCCTTTATCCATGAAAAGCGCCAGGCCCTGTTTCTGTTCGGAAGTCATGGCAAGCTCATCACCATTCAGGAAGCTGTCGAACGGGGCCGGTGTGACCAGTGTCGCCTCGAAGGCTTCGATCGCCTTGGCGAAGTTGTCGAAGGTGACCCGATCGGCTTCAGCCGGAAAAGCTGCATCGAACCACTCGACATATTGCGGCATGGACTTGAGCGTGGCGATGAGTTGGTCCGGTGTATTGGCCATTTCGATGCCGGCTTGGACCGGTCCCTTCGCCTGAGCCTTCAGGTCTGCGACACGACCATCCCAGAACTGAGCGATGTTGAAGACAGCGTTCAGTACAGTCGGCGCGTTGCGCTGTCCCTTCTGCCAACCATGGCCGATCGAGGTTTCGTGATTGTCGTCGCCGCCGGTGGCCAGGTTGTGGCACGAGTTGCACGACAAGACGCCTGACGCCGAGACGCGTGGATCGAAGAACAGTGCCTTGCCGAGAGCGATCTTTTCCGGGGTGATCGGGTTGTTGGCGACTGTCGGCGTGGTGGATGGCAAAGCCCTGAAGGTGGCCAATGCCGTATCTCTGAGGTCGGTGGGGATCGAATCCGCAGCAAAGGCGGTGGGTGCCAGCAAGGTGACAGCCATCGTTCTGAATAGGATTTTCATAAATGGTCTTCCTGCGTCGTGCACGCAGCCACTATGCGATCTGCGGCTCATGAACGCCCTGAGCTAGATCAGTTGAGGGAGAGGATCGGGGTCTGGCACCTGTTTTCGCGGCTGAGCTGGGACCCTCTTGGAAGTGATCGCTCTTCTCGATTGGACTTCAGGGAGGAGGAGTATCCCTGCTCGGCAACCGTTTGTATGCATCAAAGCACGCCCTGAGGGCGGCTTCGTAGATTCGGTCACTGCGATCTTCCCGCCATCGTTGAGAAAGTCGATAGCATCCGCAAGAATGGCAATCTCTTGCACGATGTGCGCTGCACGCCTTGCGAAAAGTGAGCTTCTGAAACCTCAGGGTTCATTCGTTCCTCCTGACCGGCTGATTGCGTGAATCGACGTTGTCGACACCCGCCGACTGCACATTGTGATGTCACCAGCGATGGCGGTTTCAATACCTAAGCAGCGACGGTCTATGCGACAGTATGGATGTCCTATCGGAATAGCCGGTCCGCCTTGTCGATCGTCACACCGGCATATAGCTCCGCTTCTACGAACATCCCATCACGCGAGGAAAGACATGGCCAATACGCGCAGTATCGCCAATCTAGCCCTTGTGCCGGCGCGGCGCTTGAGCAGGTCCACCGGCTGTAACTGCCTCACACCTCGATCCACAGATCCTAGGCGATGACCACCTTGTCGTCATCATTTGACGGACGCGGGGCATTGGCCCATAAGCGAGCCACCGCAAACTGTGCGGTTGCCAATGCGTAATGATGTGAATTGGAATGATCTTCGGTTTGCGAAACACGCACGTCCGACGCAGCTTGCGTTGACAGAGGCGGTTTTACGCGCAATAGCACTTCCGCCGGCCTATTTTTGTGGAGTTCAATTGTGGTTCGGCCAAGGGAGCTGGGCGCCGGACCGGCCCCGTGTAAACCTCATCAAAGAGAGAGAGAGAGACCCTGCATGGAAGAATTCTTACCGCGCATCGCCACTGGTGTCGGCATCGGCCCGGCTCTCGCAGAGAAGGGCGTTGGGTTAATGCTGGGTTTCCTGCAAAGTCACGCGGCCGACGGTCCCGTTGCGCGCATGATCGAGGCCATTCCGGGAGCTTCGGAATTAGTAGCGAAGTATCATGGCGACGACCCAGAGGGTGGCGGCCTTATGGGGCTCGGCCAGCAATTAATGAGTGAGGGTCTCAGCATGGCAAAGATCGCCGGCCTCGCCAACGAGACGATCGCCTGCGCCAAGGAACATGCCGGCGACGAACTCGTGGACGAGGTCCTCAATTCCGTTCCCGGCCTTCCCCAGTTCGTCTGATCAGCGGCAGCCGGGGGCGCATGACCTCGTGCGCCCGTGCCGGCCCGTCTGCGCAGCAGGCATTCTCCGCCGAGCGTTCCGTACCGATCTCGCCAGACCACCGACCGCCGGGCACGCCAAGCGAGCGTTGGAGTACTTCATTCGTCTGTTCCAAAATCGACCTCAGGCGAATCGATGTGTATAATTTCCGGCGGTAAGGGTTTATCCTGAACGCTTTCGATGAAGCGCGCGAGATAAGCAAACGTATTATATTTCTCGAGGACCAACCGCTTCGCCTCTCTTATTGCGCCGCGACGTTCCTTCCAGAGGTCTGAGTCGATGATTTCTTGAATTTTTGGGATTACGTTCTTGTCCTCTGGGTCAATCAGAACCATAGAGTCCGAAGGGAAGAACCTCGTGATTGCCGGACTGCCGTAATAGATCGGCATTGTTTCAGCAACGAAGCAGTCCATAAGCTTCTCTGTAAAATAGTAATCAGCACGAGTATTCTCGAACGCTATACTGTAACGGTAAGGTGCGAGTGCGTTCCATTTATCTCCAATCAGCCGAAAACCTCGGCCGAACAGGTCAAAATCGAGCTCCTTTCTCAGCCGTTCCAGAAACGCCAGCCGATATCGATGTCCTTTAAGCAGGGCGATGTCACTGGTAATCCATGAGAGCCGAAGCGGCTTATCCACGACTTCGCTGACCAGAAGTTGGTCATATGTCTTGTTTACAGACCAAGACCGAGTGATAGGTGGAGACAAAACGAATCGGCGCGCTGCATTCTGCCGAGCAGCCAGCTCTGCGTCACACGTCAGGACGATAGTATTTTTCCCCTGCCCTTCATGAAACGCGCGATGAGCTTTCGTCGGCGGTTCGCCGATTGCAAAAATTGTCCTGTTTGGGCTCGCCTCGATATCAACAGGGAGCCCAAAAAGAGAAGCAGAGTTAAAGACGATATGCCAATCGGGCACGAAGGATGTCGTGCGAACAAAAGCGACATTGTTCCAGATTCCACTGCCCTTTGGAGTGAGATGGTGGATCGCATCATCCAAAACGCCCCAAGAATCTAGACATGTAGCAACAATGGGCGCCGGGCGTTCCGTCAACAATTTGGCCGACAAAGAAATTTCACTCCCTTCACTCGTGAAGGTACTCAATCGCCATTCCGGATTGCGGTAACATTGGCCAACATAAACCTTCCGGGACCCGCTGTCGAGGCAATTGTCGCTTTGCACTTGACTAGGTTATTCCTCGCTTTGTGCGGTTATCAGGCCGGCTGAGTGGCAGCATGCGTGCCCTAAGGAGTTCGCAGCCCGCTCTGCCTACATGGTACCTTTGATCGTCTTCAGGCGGTTGATCAGCCCTTCCGCCTGGCCGTTGCTCCACGGTAGTTCAATGGCATCGCGAACGGCGTCAGCGTCACGGCGTAGGACCAGACCGGAACGCGTGATGGCGACGAACCCGGAGTTGACGCCACGTCGATCGAAGTGTCGAGCTCGCCCAATTCACAGGCCCGCAAAATGCCGCGGAAACGCATGGCAAGCCTGCGCATAGTGGCAAACTCATGTGATCCCTGCTTCAGGACGTCGACCTTTGTGGCCTAGGTGATCGTCAGCACATCCCGAGGCTTCGTGCAGAGGGCCGGGGCGACTACCGGCGAGATCACACGGCCGGTCGCGGGATTCCGTATGGGACAGCGTCGCTGGCTGGTTGACGCGTATGATTGAAGCAGGCGACGCACTGTCCTTGCCCGGCCTCTCGGCGCGGCGCCAGCTTGCGAGAAGCCGCTCCAGATTCGAGAAGCTGCCTGTGTCGCAGCGCTGTTCGATATCGTGGAACAGGTGTCGTCCGCAGCGATTGCCGTCTCTCGAGGACCGGCTAAGAAACGCCTCGAAATACAATGATGTCCTTGGTTACCAGCGGCGGTTCCCAGCCCCTTGGAAGAGCGGCTCACCGGGCGATGAACTTACATTTGGCCATGGCCAATGAACGTCCATCGTCCCTGATGCCACCAGCAAGCGATCACGATCCCTCGATTTCACAGTCAAAAGAAGTAATACCGAGACAAAAAAACGGCGCTTAGGCTCAAGACTACTAGCAAGTTCGACGCAAAGTTACAGCCGGGACGCGCCACGCACCTCGGCAGGGTCGCTAACAACGAGTGGCTCAGCGTCACGACGGGAAATATGGCGCATCGATGTCGCTTCTGGACGAGCATTGGCAATAACGCTGTCGAGCATTGTTGCTTTCAGCGGCAACCGGCCCTATGAAGCGACGCTTCGCTGACTATGTTTCACCGCCTGGAGAGTTTCATGACAGAAGAAGCCGGAAAAAACGTCGACACCCTCATTGAGCTTGCCGCCGATGTCGTGTCGGCCTATGTCTCCAACAATCCGATCCCGGTGGGGGATCTCCCTGCCCTCATCGGCCAAGTGCATGCGGCTCTGAGAGCCACGGCCGGAGGTGTCTCTGCGCAAGAGCCGGTTGCCCTTACGCCTGCAGTCCCGATCAGGAAATCGGTGACACCGGACTACATCATCTCCCTTGAGGACGGGAAGAAATTCAAATCGCTAAAGCGCCATCTGTCGACCCACTATGGGCTGACGCCGGATGGATATCGGGCCAAATGGGGCCTGCCGGCAGATTATCCCATGGTCGCGCCGAACTACGCCGCGGCGCGCTCGACATTGGCCAAGACGATGGGGCTCGGCCGCAAACCGAAGGCGCCGGAAGCGCCGGAGCCTGCGCCAACGAAGCGAACCCGCAAGAAGGTCGCGGCTTGATTTCGGCAATCGAGATTCGTTCTGGAGCGTTGCAGCCATCGGCTTAATCTGCGCGTCATATAAAAAGGCGGGGCCAACCCCGCCTTCCTTTCAAACAACTTTGTTTCATGAGGAATTCGCGACGCCTGCAGCAATCTGCTGCCCTCAGTTTTTGCTCGGTCCCATCGAGCGGCCGTGAGGACCTACGTGCCTACTCTTGCCATGACGCAGGAGAAAATTTCAACCAGCTTTGCTGAGGCTGCCAGCGGAGGACTTGCCAGTGCGGCGATCCTGCTCGATCTCATAGTTGATCTTCTGGCCGTCAGCGAGGGTCGAGAGGCCCGCGCGTTCGACAGCGGAAATGTGGACGAAAACATCCGGACCGCCATTGTCGGGCTGGATAAATCCAAACCCCTTGGTGCTGTTGAACCACTTTACCGTTCCAGTCGGCATATACTTGTTCCTTCTTTTACAATGCAACGTGGGCAGGCCATTAGGCCTGTCCGAGTCATAGCCGAGAGTTGGGCGCAGCAAAAAGCGAAAAATTGTTAAGCCCCGATCAGCTGGCGCACTCCTTTGTGGGCGTAGCCGCCAGCAAGCACTGTCCTACACTACCGCTCGAGCGTGGCCGGAAGCGCCCAATTTCTTCCAACGCTCCTCAGCGCCACGTCGATGGCTCGTGTTTGGAGGCACGGGACGTAAGGCCGACCGCTGCTCGTGCCGCAGGTCAAAGGCCGGGTAGTTCACGGAACTGCCTTCGAGCATAACGGCTTGGCAAGCGCATGAAGGAGTTTCGATTTGGATTGTTTCAAGAGGGTCGAGCGGTTGATTGATGCCACCAGCGTGCAAGCGATCGATAGCGCGCGCGTTTTGCTGGACCAATTCAACGGCAAGTCAGAAACAATCTCCCAGGCGATTGACGACTTCCTGCTTGATTTCATGACCTTGCTGTTTGTGGTAGAAGCCACCCGCGAGCAGTTCCACAATCCGGCGAGGCGGTTAGCGCGCATCAGATTGAGCAAGGTCAGGCTGTTACTCACCCGATGCCCTTGACCTAAGCGACCACTCCAGGAGGAATGCGTTTGCAGCTGTGAGGAAGGCGAAAGCTGTTTGGCCGGCAAACCGAGCGCACCAGGCGGTATTTTATGCGCACATGAAATCAATCGCGATCGCTAAATTCTCCTGTTTGGTGCCAGGGACGACGGCAGGCGCGGACAGCTTCCGTGCTGCTGTCCTGCAGCGGCAAATGTGCTGCATGCCCCCATCCGAGGCGAGCTCGACGTTTGTTTCTTGCGTTGACCAAGGTGCCGCGAAAACACTCCCCTTTCCGCAGCAACTCATCACTGTTCGACCGTCTCGCGTCAGGCCATCACGCCAGACGAGACCAACGGCATCGTTTTTCCCGCCCGAGTACGATCTCGTTTCCAGCGCCTCGCGAATGTCGCCACTCGCCGTTTTTTGATCAGGTCCGTCTTCGCGCGCGAGCAGGCTCCGCGGCCGACTTAGATACGCTGCTCACGCCTCTCCCCTTCAGCACCGCCCCGGTCTTACTTTGAGGAGAGCGATCCGCTGGAGCTACCAACATCTCAATTCTGACCGTCAGTGCAGCGGCCTTCGGAGCGCATCGTGTACCCCTTCCCCAGCAGCGCGCCGAATCGTCTTCCAATGAAGAAGATATCTCAGCCGTGCTCGCGTAGCCTTCAGCCCTGTTCGATGGCCCACAATGTCGGATGCACAACATGTCAGACTGACTTGTCCACATGCCTCGAATGTTTTCTGATCTGGCACGGTGCATGCGTGGTCGTCCGCAAGGCGTCGCGGATCAAGGAAAATCCCTCCAATGACCACCTCCCCAAGAACACCGCCGCCGGTCTCCTGGGCCCATCCCAAGATGAGGCTCGAGTGAGCCCTGGCCCCATGATTCATCTGGCTCGGCGCTGCCCGCCGATCCTCCCCACGGGGAGGCGAAGACGCAACGCGTTCATCAAAATGAGGAACAAATCACTTTGCCTCGAACCTTGCCTTTCCAACCGGAGCCATCGATCGCTCCCCCTGGCTGCGCACGGCGTTCACTGCCACCGCCCTGGCCCTGGTGACGACCGCTCCGGCTCTGGCCGCCACCGACGGCGGCAAGATCGCGGATTTCCTGCTCGACTATGGCATGGAAGGATCGACATCCGCGATCACCGCGCGCCAGTCGTCACTCACATGGTACAAGGTCAGCAGCGCCGACGAGCCACCCGGCAAATCCGGACTTGCCCATTTCCTTGAGCGTCTGATCTTCAAGGCGACCACCAACCGCGCCGGCAGCGAGTTCGACCGAGCCGTCTCAGTCAGCGGCGGCTACAATAACGCCCCCAACGCTATGACTAGCTTTGGGCGACATGATTGGCTTCAAGGCCGATCGCATGTTCAACCTCATCCTCAACGACGATATCAAGACCGAGCGAAACGTGATTCTGGAGGAGCGTCGTTGGCGCAGAGAGACGAACCCGCAGGTCTGCTGGACGAGGAGGTCAACGCGACGTTGCGGCCGATCAGCCCTACCGCATTCCGGTCAACGGCTGGATGCAGGAGATGGACAAGCTGAACGGCACCGACGCATTCACGATCCACAACAAATGCTGCCGACCCGAACAACGCCGTGCTGGTGGTGGCCGGCGACGCAGAGCCTGAGACGGTGAAGGCGCTGGCCGCGAAGACCTATGGCAAGGTTGCGCGCGGGCCGGTCCTGCCCCGCGCACCTGACCGGCCGAGCCCGACTAGTAGAACCGCGAGGCATCTTCTAGCGATTTCAGGGTATTCTCCTTTCCACTTGGGTACCGTGGTCTGCTAGCTGTCTGGCCGAGGCCCTATAAGGAACTTGGCATCCGGAATAGACACCGCACTTGCCATATACCCCTGCTGCGTTTGAGGAGGAATCCGGTATTGCCCCTGTGCCTGCCGATGACCCGTCACCTGAGATCCCCTGACCTGTTTCGATCCATTGATCGCCTGCCGACACTTGGCACGCGGATTAGCGAGCGGACATTCGAGGTTCTCAACCCGTCGACCGGCGAAGTGCTGGCAGAACTACCCGACATGGGTGTCGAAGAGACATGCGCTGCGATCGACAAGGCCTATGTCGCGCAGCCTGGATGGGCAGGGTTTGCCGCCCGTGAGCGCAGCGACGTTCTATGGCGATGGTATCAGTTGATCATCGACCACGCCGACGATCTCGCTGCAATTCTCACCGCGGAGATGGGCAAGCCGCTTGCAGAGGCCAAATCGGAGCTATCGCATGCTGCGGCGTATCTGCAATGGTACGCCGAGGAGGCAAATCGCGTCTATGGCGAGACGATCTCCGCACCATCGATGGACCGCCGAATGTTGGTGATCAAGCAGCCCATCGGGGTCGTCGGCACGATAACGCCATGGAATTTCCCAGCCTCGATGGTGGCGCGCAAAATCTCGCCAGCCTTGGCAGCGGGCTGCACGATCGTCCTCAAGCCCGCTGAACAGACGCCGCTCGTGGCTGGAGCAATGTTCGCCCTCGCCCATCAGGCAGGCTTCCCCGAAGGCGTCGTCAACCTGATCTATGCGTCCGAAGGTGACGCGGTCGGCCGCGAACTTTGCACAAATCCCAAGGTCCGCAAGATCAGCTTCACCGGGTCTACGGAGATCGGGCGCCTACTCATGCGCCAGTGCTCGGACCAGATCAAAAAAGTCAGCCTAGAGCTCGGCGGCAATGCACCTTTCATCGTGTTCGATGATGCGGATGTCGATGCCGCAGTTGACGGTGCGATCCAGGCGAAGTACCGCAATGCCGGCCAGACCTGCGTTTCAGCGAACCGCCTTTACGTCCAGTCGGGCGTTCACGACGAGTTCGTCGAGAAATTCGTGGAACGGGCTCGCCAACTTCAAGTTGGTGACGGTTTCGCGCCCGGAGTGGACATCGGACCCCTCATCGACAAGCAGGCTTTGGCCAAGATTGAATCCCATATTGCCGATGCCGTAACTAAAGGCGGCGCAATTCGATGCGGGGGCAAACGCCTCGGCACGAATGGCACGTTTTTCCAACCAACGGTCGTGACCGGTGTCACCAGCGAGATGACCGTCGCGCGAGAAGAGACATTCGGGCCGCTCGCACCGATTATTCGCTTCAAAGATGCGGATCAGGTCGTGCGTGATGCCAATGAAACGATCTACGGCCTCGCGGCCTATTTTTATGCCTCGAACCTGAAGCGTGTCTGGCGTGTCGCCGAGGCCTTGGAATATGGAATGGTCGGGGTAAATACCGGCCGGATGTCTTCGGAAGCGGCGCCGTTCGGTGGGATAAAACAGTCCGGCATCGGTCGTGAGGGATCCCGCCATGGCCTCGAGGACTACCTCGAAATGAAATACCTCTGCATGGGCGGCATCTGAAGCATCGGCTTGCAGGGTTCACAGACGGGTTACCTAGCGAGCGATCTCCAAACATGTGAATTGTAGAATCGCTCCTCGATTGGAACTGAGGGGCGGTCCGCACCCGAGCAAACACGCAACCCTGATGAGCCCCCTAAAATAGCTGGATGTATCTCTCGACGAGACAAGCGTCTGCATTTTCGGCGAAGACGGCGCGCATGCGACGGAGGATACGCTTGCGATTTGGCGGCCCTCGCCGACTATCCTCAGGCGACGGGCTGTCGTTGCGCAGTCTGGTTGGAAGCTTGTGCACCCAAGCCATCGTCAACGCTGATTGAGCAATATCCGGCTTCAGGGGCAGAATTTGGACCTGCTACATTCCGATATCAGTAGCTCAGCTGTTCTTCGGCTGACTGCCGCGCCGGTACACGCTCGGACAGAATCGAAGGACCATCACATTCGCATCCACATTGGTGATCGGCGCACGGTCCAGGGCGCGCCAGGTTGACCAAGCGGGTCGAACCGAATGACAGCCTTGACCGGCTGGAGGACGGAAATCCCGATGCCGAAGAGGTTGGTTCGGCACGAACAGCAAGGGCTGGGAAGCGATCGGCCGAGCGGTCCTTGAAGGGGCGGGCCAGGGTTGTTTGACGACGCGTTGGTTCAGTCTAATCTAGTCTCTGCCATTCAGAGCGGCTTCCCTCGCCTGACAGCGAGTCAAGATATTTGGCATCGTCGGCTTTGATTGCCGCGCAGATCTGGTCGAGATGGGGACAGCTCACTGGTGCACCTTTGGGCTCATAGTGTTTCCTCGTCATCGAGATGAGGATTGCCGGATTTGGCGTAGAACACCAACACGGGTCCGAGATCAAAGCGCGTCCCGGGCGCAAGGCGCTGGACGGACCGGGGCCATGTTTCGGTTGAGGCGCCATCGATGCCTCGCGCCAGCGTTCTGGCGAAGCGGGGCATCAGCGGAGCGAGTGTCGGTGCCAGGATCGCAGCGGCCGTCGTCTGAAGGGCTAGCGAAGTCCGATTGCGGGCGGGATAGAAACGTCGCGCCGCCGCAAAGTCTCGCGCCCCGCGGTAGATCACGCAATCGCGCACGAATTCGCAGACCTGAGTGGCCGCGCGCCGAACCGAGAAGCCTTCGTCCGAATAGGCGCGCTCCATCGCAGCGCGATAGATCTCTATGCGAGCAAAGAAGGCGCGGTCGACCGGGCTCCAGTCGCCTGCATCGGGTACACGGCCGGCAAAATCCTGCTTGATTTCTTGGTTCAACCCATCAAGCCAGTTCAGCCAAATCCCTTGGAACACCTCGTTCTCGGTGCGGCGCAGCGCGTCCAGCGTGAAATCCGTCCGCTCACCTTCCGGGCGTGTCAGGCCCAAATGAAGGCGCACGACGTCGACTGTCTTTGGGCTCAGAACCTCCTTGCCCCAGACCGCATGGCGGCAGCTGGTTGAAAACTTCTTGCCGTCGAGCAGGTAGAACTCGTTGACGTGATAGCGGATGCGTGGCTTCCAGTGGGTGAAGACCTCGGCGTAAAGAGCGGGGTAGAGTAGCGCGTGGTAGAACGAATTGTCGAAGCCGAAGAAATGGACAATCTGCCAGTCGTTGCCGGGCATCTCCGCCTTCCAGTTGCAACCCATCGAGCGGCCAAGCGCCTGGATGTTGTAAAGAAAACCGAAGGCCATCTCCGGCCAGACCCAGATCACTTGCCCCGGGAACCCTTCCGCCGGCAGGCCCCAGTCCGAGGGGTGGGTAATGGGCACTGAAAATTTCCCGCGTCGGCGTACGCGTGCGAAGAGATCCAAGATCCGTAGCGGGACGCCCGACGCCCTTAGATGCCGGTCGATATTGTCGTAGCATTGGTCCATCGCAAGTTCAGCGCGGCGGACGGAGCCGACCAGCGGCGCCTCGGCAGACTGCCGTGATTGGGCTGCACGCAGGTCGTGGCAAAGGTTTGGGGCGCCGCATTCCTCGCAGATGTTGCCACCCGCGGACCCGCCGCAATCGGGGCAGAGGCCGCTAACATCCGGCTCGTAAAGATAACGGCCTGTCACGGCATCGAAAAGCGCAGGGCTCTGGCGTAGATCTATCGCCGTGCTGCTCAGAAGACTGCGGAAACAGGCGGCTTGAAACTCGCCATAACCGTCATCGCCCATTGTGGCTTGGAAGCTGTGGACCTCACAATCGAGAAGTGCAAGCGTGGCGCGAATCTCGTCGGCGTAGTAGCGCGCCACATTTGCAGGCGTCGATTGATCGGCATCGGCGCGTGTCGCGACGTAGCTCTGGTAATCGTCGCTTCCAGTCAGGTGATAGGCCTCGACTCCTTTCATGCGCAGGAAACGAGTATAGACGTCAGCGCCGAAATAGGGGCCAGAAAGATGCCCCAGATGCAGATCGCCATTTGGCGTTGGCGGCGTGGAGAAGACGAAGATTGGCCCGCGTGGAGCCGTGGTCTTCGCAGCGGCATCAAGGGCGGCCTCGCCGTCTCGCCAGTAGACATCGACGAAATCTAGGTCTTTGTTTCCGTCATTGCGCAGCACATGCGCTTCAAAAGGGTGGAACAGAACGACATCGCCCGCCTCGACCGAGATTTCCCCCCGGTCGGTGGTGACCTTGCCCGCACCAGACAGGACCACGAAGGCCTCGATTTCGTCATGCCGATGGGGCTCGGATGTGACGCCGGGCCCAACCTTTCCGAATGAAAACCCCGTGCGAGCGCTGCCCGTTCCAAGCGTGGCCGTGTCGATACCAAACGCCCGCGACAGTTCCGTTCGAGAAAACGTGTATTTGCGCATGACAACCAACTTAAGCTGTTGAAGCAGTGGGACCTTCGGCTGCCAACGCAACAGCCTCCCGTGCAATTCGTGGAGAGAAACGGCAGCCCGACCCGTTGGCGGCCCGGCCAGGATAGTGCAGCTCTGGACCGGGAAGCGAGGCAACCAAAGGGGGGCACTAGTCGGGCTGTAGGCGCACAGAAGACCGCCTGCGACCACCTCCGCAATCCACGTGCCAAAGCGTCGTAACGGGCTGCGGTCGATGCTCCGCGAGCCCGCAAATCAGACGTCCATACCGTCCGCGCATTTTTGAGCGGTCGATCAGTTTCGTGTGCATGCCTCCGCCTGGCTGCGTGAGCTCAATCGCGATAGAAGATGCCATTTGGGGGCTTGAGATTGTCGAGATCGGCCACTTTGCCCTCGGGCGGGTTAAGGGCGCGCTTAAGCACGTTATATTCAGCGCGGGTCGGCCCGCCGGTTGAAGCACGCTGGAACACCAAGTAGAGTGTCCGCCGAGAACGATTGCTTTTGTTCGGTCGTGAGTAGTGCGGTGCGTAATCGTCGAAGATGAAGATGTCGCCAGACTTCCATACTACGGGTTCCCAGGAGAACTTTTCGTCAACTTGAGGGTCGATCACCCCACCGGCATCCATGGGAAACACCCCCTTCTTGTGGTTGCCGGGGCTGAAGAAAAGCCCGCCGTTTTCCTCGTCGGAGTCGTCGATGCCTATGGCAACCACCGCATGGACCATCCGATCCGGGAGTTTGTGTGGAATGTGATAAATGTCCTGATGCGGGAGATAGCCGCCGCTGTCGGGGTAGTGGAAAATCAGCAACTCCTTGAGCCTGCGCGAATCTTCGCCAAGCAACTCCTCGACCGCTGACTTTATGCGCTGATCTTCTAAGAGCAAACGACGCAATGGACCATGGAAGTCGAGAAAATTCTCCATCTTGGAGGTGATCTTTCGATTGTCCGTCGTCTTCTCGAACCACATGAGCCATTTATCATCGCTGACGGCCCAGCGTGACATATCTTCGACAAAGGTAGAGATATCTTCCTGAGCCGCTGGATCGAAGAACCTTTCGAGCCTGACATACCCGTCCTTCTGCCACTTTTCTCTTTGTGCATCAGTCAACATGCGAAAAGCCTCCTGTTGGAAAGGTTTGGTTGGACATGCCAATTAGGGCGGTCGGGCGCTGATCAAGTTGCGGGTCCACGGAGACGGACTCACGTGATGAGGGAGGCGATGCTAAGTGCGGCTCAGCCGGGTCTAGGGGTTCCGCAAACTGGGCCGGATCAATCGCTTCACCCGGTTCAACCACGACACGCATCGCCAACCGGCACCATCCGCTACCTGCCGACCCAGCCATGGCCGCCAAGACCACGGCGGTCTTTCGAGTGAGCGACTTGGTACGGCCTTGGCAACCGTAGGGGAAATGCACGCCCCCAGAGTGATGCGATGCGCCGCTTGGTCGAAGGGCTTGGTCTGTCACGATGATATCGGAGAAGCCTCCGGGGTTCGCCGCAGCGCAGGCGGGCATCATTCCTAGGATGCCACCGCCGATGATCAAACGCATACGAGTCATATTCCACTGCCCATTTCTTCGGCTGCGTGGTCGGGCCAGCTCTCGATCGAGGTATGAGTGATGAAGCCAGGATGCTCGGGGTTCGCGCATGGCGCGCGCCCAAGTAGGCTATCGAGGATGCGACGCGCGCGCCAGGCCAGCAAGCTTAGGTTCGGATCGGCCAGGCCGCGCTGCCCGAGGCTCGCATTTTGTACGAAGATGCGTCTGTCACACGGTCCGTCCCAGCTCACCGAAAAATCCTCGCGAATAGCTAATTCATTGTCGATCTGCTCCAAGCGGCCCATGATCGGTTCCAACAAGCTTGGGACCGCGTTCTCGTAACCGGTGGCCAGGATGACGATGTCAGCCGTGATTTCTTCGACCTCGTCCATGCCATGCTGCAGGGTCAGCCTGTGACCCGGTCCGGCGTTGATGCAGTGCGAGACGGTGCAGCCCGGCCGCAGTGTGATGTCGCATCGGTATGGCTCGAAAAATGCATGGCGGTACAGCGCCTGATAGATCGCGCGCAACGTGCTTTCCGAAATGCCGTCCGAAGCAAGCACGAAACGCCGCAGGAGCAGCTTACGCTGCGACTCGCTCATCGCCGCGAAGCGATCCGAAAAGCAGGGCATGAACAACTCGTTTGTGAACGGGCTGTTGTCCAGAGGCAGATAGTTTTCGCGCTGCGAGACCCAAGTGATCGAGGCAGGCCGCCGTTCGTTCGGCAGGCCGACAAGGTGCAACATCACCTCGGCTCCCGACTGGCCTCCGCCGACCACGCAGACATGCTTTCTCCGCACCTCAGGGTGGATGTGCAGTAAAACCGATGAGTGGAACAGGTTGCGTCCAATCCAGCCCTGAAATTGAGGCGGAATTTGCGCCTGCTTGCCAATGCCGACCACAACGTTTCTGGCGCCGCGAACCGCCTTATCGGTCCGCACCTGAAACTCGCCGTCAAAGCGGATTTCGCGCACTGTCTCGCCGCCGCGCACAAGTGGGTTCCTGTGGAAGACCCAGTTCAGGTATTGTTCGAACTCCACTCTGAGCACGGCTTCGAACTGTGCGTTCAGGAAGTGATACAGACGCCCGTTCTCGTGCAGGAAGTTTACGAAAGTGTAGGCTGATCGCGGATTCACTAGAGTGACCAGGTCCTTGAAGTGGCTGACCTGGAGCTCCGAGGAATCGAATGCGATGCCTGGATGCCAGCGGAAGTCGACCTGCCGATCCAGGAACACTGCCCCTTTCCCAACTTGCTCGTGTATCTGACACGCAAGGCTCAAATTGGACGGGCCAGCACCGATCCCAACGCAAGATGACTCCACCTGCTTCCTCCTATAGCGTCTTCCCACTAGGCGGCTTGTTCGCGGCGAATATCGGCCATAGCCATTAGCCTCCGCTCACGGACTTCGAGCCCCAGTCCCGACGGGGCTTGCGAGAATTTGTCCTGCGCGCTCGGGTCTTCGCATGTAGACCCGCGCATTCCAGCGCGGTGACAATCGACGGGTCATGCCGGCGACGTGGGGCAACGACGTTTGTCCTTTCCGCCCGTCTGGATGCCCCCTCGCCGTCACGCCAGGAGCTTTCCAGGCCCACTAAGGTGTTTGAAGCCGGCGCAATCGCCTGTCTCGACCATGACGCGCCGGCCTTTCGGCGGCTTGATGGCAGGCGAGAGCCCGGTTTTCACTGCGGCGACGGCATTTTCGGTGCGCATGATCATGGACGACGTCTCGCTGATGCGTTCGCAGAGTCCCATGCATGGGCCGTGCCAGAGAAGGAAATTTTATTAAACAATGGGTTGGCGGATTTACGATCCTGTCGGAAATCCGACATTGGGGGGGGGGACGCCTCACTGCGGCGCCCGATTTGCACGTCGATGTCGCCTTTTTCCGATAGCTAATCGGGCACCTTCTGCACCAGAATACTTCTCTTGTGGAGACCAGCACGAAGTCTTCATGAACGGACAGTGCAGAACCTTGCGTCTCTGCCGGACAGAGTACCCGCACGATCGGCATCTGTTCCCCGCCGACCAGCCGACCGCGTGGCAAAGATTGAGAGCGGCGAAGCTTGCGCTAACGGCCACATTTCTCCGGTATTTCAGCGATGCATTCCTGACGCTTCAAGCGGCACTTCGCATTGCGAAGTTCGTGTCCGGCTTCGAAACGCCGATGGCGCCCCTAAGGTGTAATCGTCACGAGATCGCGCTCCAGTTCGGCAATGCGCGCACGCAACCTGCCGAGCCTCTTCCTGACGCAATGCATTTAGCCATCCACGCCCGCGAATCGGTCTTCCTGGCAACACCCTAGAAGCTATGCGGGTTGTGCCACCGAGACGTAATTTCCGGCAAGCCCACGCTCTAAACATCCGCTAATGCAATCTAGAGAAAGCGTTCTTCGGGAAGAAGGCTGACGCTGCTTGGGGGAAAGCACTAGGAACCCTCGGATCTGACGCGTCGCGTCGGCCGATTGCGGCAGCTCCAAAGCGCAGGAACAGGCCGTCAAGCGCCGGGCAGCGTGCCCTTCATCGACATTGCGAAGACATCGAGCAGGATGGCCAGCCCGACGCCGCACGCGGTCAGGATGAGGCCGGCCATGAAGATGCGGTTGGCGCGTTCGTAGATGGGTCGGCGCAACGAACTCATGTCGAGTAGCAGGGACAGCGCCCGCAACTGCAACGTGATGCCGACCAGGATCGGCACAACGGCGAACAGGTCGTAGAGCCGCCATGGCATGGGGTTCGCCGCCCAATGCGTGACGAAGCCGAGCGAAAAGGCAAGCAGAATGCCGACGACGGTGATTGTGCCGTTGCGAAAAATCGTCTCGATCAGCTCTTCCTTCGGATCGTGTTCGTCCAAGCGTCCCTCCTCTCACTCAGCAGTTGCAGGCCTTTGCACGGTCGACGTAGGCTCTCGGGAAATCCCTGTACATCGCCGCCAACGAGTCAAGGGCCGAGGACCGAAGCCGCGAGGTAAACGTTTTTGGTTGCGCGGCCCTCATCACTTCCTCAGGCGCCGTCGGCCTTTGCCGCGAAGTGAACGATGGAAGCGCCGCCTGCCACGGGTGCTGCGCTCAGAGCGGCAGGGTCAAGAGCGTCATTTCAGCTGGAGTGTCTACAATGAAATAAAAAAAGCTGAATGGCACTCTAGGGCCTGTTGAGATTCATCGTGAGTTTATGACGGCGGCAGCGAGTTGGATGATTGCGTTGAAGCTCTGGTCGGTTTTGTCAGCTCGCATGGCCATACGCTCGAACTCCTTGAGTTTGCAGAAGAGTTATCGATGAGATGACGCCATTTGTAGAGTTCGAGATTGAGAGGGAGCGGCAAGGCGCGCCTCGGATGCTGCGAGATGACGATCTTGGCTCGCCGCGTTCGTTCAGATCGGCAATGATGGTGTTGCTGTCGAAGGCCTTAGCGGCGATCAGCCCGCCGAAGGCGAGGACGCCCGAGGCCACAAGCACGCAAGGGCGCGCCGTCGCCGACCAGATCCGGCCGAAGGTACCGAAGCTGGCGACAATCATGGACGACGCCGAGCCAGACGTGCTTGCCTACATGACTTTCCCCTAGGGAGCACCGCGCCAAGCTGCACTCGACAACCCGATCGAACGCCTCAACGGCGAGATCAAGCGTCGCACCGAGGTCATCGGCGTCTTCCCAAGGATGATGCCATCGTCCGCCTGGTCGGCGCGATCCTGCTCGAACAGAACGACGAATGGGCCGTGCAGCGCGCCAGATACATGACGCTGGAAACCATCAGCCAAATGAGCGATGATCCGCTCATCAGCCTGCCAGCCGTGGCACGCTGATCAGCCCGGCCCCATACGGGAGAGCGCGGCGACCAAGCCGTCAGCTACACCTGTACGGGGCGATGATTGTCAAGCTTCATTCGTTTCCTCATCTCCTCGTTCGGCTGATTGGCGACCATCTGCTCGAGACGACCTGGCTTCGAACTGGCCGCCGCCCGCAGTGACGGTCAAGGGTAGCTGCAGGCCATCGCGAAGCGACTTGTCCTTGACGGTCACGAGCACGGGCGCCGGCTTTGCCGGGTCAGGTGGAGCTCTTTCCGGTGGGGCCAAATGCCGACGACAGATTTCCGAGGCGAGCTCGCCGAGGCAGGCGCGAAGGTCGCGCGGCAGACTTGTATGCGGTAGATCGCAGTGGATTTGACCATGATGCAGCATGCGCATCGGTGGCGAAGCTCCGGGGCGGTGCGTCCCATTCCTACGTCGGCGGTCCGAACTGCGAGGTCGCCACTCCAGCCTCTCGCGCGATCGCCGACACATTCGCGCCAGGCTTCAGCGTCGCCTCGATCAGCGTGCCTTCGCTTGCGCCGACCAGCGCCGCAGACGCTGCGGGCTTGCCTCCGGTTCGGAACCGCCTCAAGAACATGGAAACTTCTATCATCAGACATAGGCGCAGATATAGAAATTGACACCGCAAGCTCCACGCTCCTTCAGTGTCATCATCTCTCGCCCATCATCTGATGCCGCGCCAGATGGATGGGCTCCGCGCTTACACTTAGATCGATCAGGCGCCTACCGTTGCAGTCATTGTCGGAACTACGACGATGTCGGACATAAGACACAGCGCTATCAAAGTGATCGTATTGTTCTGAAAAGATTTTCCTGGTTGGCACGACAGATGCAAGTCCTATGCGCAAACGCACTGCCGCGCCGCACCAACTGAGAAGACCTCATCCATGATCACGCTCGCCGAGCATGCGGTCTCCGCCGCAAACACTGAGCTTGCCCGAGCGGAAGGAAGCCTTTGCGCTTTCATTCTTCAGGTTGTACGGACATGACCGCGTTCGATTTCCGTCCAACTCTGAATGCTCCCGACGATGATCCCTATCTTTGGCTTGAAGATATAAAAGGCGAACGGGCACTTGACTGGACCGCCAGCCAGTCGGCCAGGACACTGGGGCAGTTCGGTGGAACGCAGTTCGATCGCGACCGTGAGGCCCTAACAGCGATCTTCGACCGTCCTGAAAAGATTCCCTTGATCACCCGCCGCGGCCCGTACCTCTACAATTTCTGGCAAGATGCCGGAAATCCGCGCGGACTGTGGCGCCGGACCACCCTTGCCTCCTACATGAAAGTTGAGCCCCAGTGGGAGCTACTGCTCGATCTGGACGCCCTCGCCGCTAGCGACGGAGAGGACTGGATCTGGCGCGGCGCGTCCGTTGAGCCGGAGAGACGGGAAAGAGCCGTTCTACGCCTGTCGCGCGGCGGCAGCGAGGCGGTGGTGCATCGCGCATTCGATCTGGAGTCTCTTAGCTTCGTCGCCGACGGTTTCAACCTCGCGGAGGCCAAGGGCGGCATTGAATGGCTCGACCCTGACACGCTTCTGCTTTCTAGTGCGTTTGGTGATGGCATGGCGACCCGTTGCGGCTACGCGCGCACCGTTCGGTTGTGGAAGCGTGGCGCGGATCTGCTCACCGCGCCGGTACTCTTCGAGACCGGTTCCGAATCTCTCGGGGTGTCCGGCCATCTGGACCGCACCGCCGAGAGCGAGCGCCTCTGGTTCATCGAGCAGTCGACCTTCTTTGAGAAGATCGGCCGAATCGGTGACAGGAGCGGGCCGAAGACGCGGATCGACCTTCCTCGAGACGCCTCGTGGAGCGGGTTCAGCGACTGGCTGGCGGCAAAGCCGCGCAAGCCATGGACAGTGGGAGGGATGACACATCCCGCGGACGCGCTCATCGGCATCTCGCTTTCCTCCTTCATCGCCGGCGAGCGCAGTTTTGCCATCCTCTTTGAAACAGGCGACAGGCGCTCCCTGCAGTCATTCTTCTGGAATATCGGGAAGCTCATTATCTCCTACCTCGTCAACCTCGATCCGCGTTTGGAGATGTTCACTCCCGACCGCCAGGAATGGACGCGCCGAGCGCTGGACACCGTGCCCACCGAAGGGACTGTTCACCTTCGGTCGCTCGATGCGGAACTTCACGAGACCAATGGAGAGGTCCTCATTTCGGCTCAGGACCCGATCACGCCGCCGAAGCTTCTCCTATTAGACCTCAACGCCGCGGCGCCTTTCGGCGCTCCAGTAATCCTGAAGCGCAACCCGGAGAATTTCGACGCATCCGGGCTGGTGATCACGCGCCACGAGGCAGTCTCGACTGATGGTGAGATGATCCCCTATACGCAGGTCGGTCCGGCGAACGGGAACGGTGATGCCCCGGTTCACCTCACCGCCTACGGCGGGTTCGGCCTATCGCGCCTGCCCCACTACAGCTCCTCGCTCGGCAAGCTGTGGCTCGAACGCCGCGGCACCTGTGTGGTGGCGAACATCCGGGGTGGCGGAGAGTTCGGCACCCGTTGGCACGAGGCCGGGCGTAGGGAGGGCAAGCGTCTCGCCCATGACGATTTCGCCGCCGTTGCCGCCGACCTCGTGCAAAGGGGCATTACGCTGCCGAGGCGGATTGCCGCAGAGGGCGCTTCAAATGGCGGCCTCCTGATCGCCAATATGCTTACCCGCTATCCTGAGCGTTTCGGCGCGCTGTTCTGCACAATGCCGTTTGTCGACATGCGCCGCTACACCAAGCTTTTGGCGGGCGCGAGCTGGATTGACGAATATGGCGATCCCGACAAGCCGGAGGAATGGATTTTCCTAAAGGAAATCTCCGCCTATCACGCCGCGACACCAGGACAGCCCTATCCGCCGATCCTGCTTGCCACCAGGAAGCGAGACGCCCGCGTCCATCCGGGCCACGCGCGCAAGATGGGTGCAAAGCTGCAGGCTCTTGGCTATCCCGCCTACTTCTACGAGTCCGACGCAGGCGGGCACGTCTCCGGCAAGAACAATCGTGAGCGGGCCGCATTCATTGCCCTGGGCACCAATTTCCTTCGCAGTGCGATCGGCTGGCAAGTCGATGGCGTTCGATAGGTGCACGGAGACAAAGGGCAACGTTTCACAAGTGAGTACAGGTCGATGATTGCGAGCAAAGGGCAAATAAAATGTGCGCGCTGTCCCACGCAAACTGCGCATGAGCGCTTCGTCGATTCCAGCAGGTTTTTTCATAGTGCACCGCATCATTTCTGAAGAGCAAGGAGAGAATATCATGGCGAGAAAGCGAATGGGCGTGGGGCGGGGCGTAACAGCGGCCATCGTCCTGATGCTGATGGGACAGCAGGCCGTGGCGGCCGAGCTTGCGCAAGCCGCGAGCGTCCCGCAGGCTGGAGCCTCGGTCACGGAAGCGCCAAGCCCTTGGCAGATCCGGCTGCGAGCGTTGGGGGTCGTCACTGAGGATTCGGGCTACGTCAATGCAGTGCCCGGCTCTGGTCTTTCTTATTCAAACACGGTTACGCCGGAACTCGATATCTCCTATTTCTTCACGGACAACATCGCCGCGGAGCTTATACTCGGCACCACCTATGCCAAGATCGATGGCCAAGGAACGATCAGCGGACTGGGCAATATCGGTAAGCTTTGGCTGCTGCCCCCCACGCTCACATTGCAGTATCATTTTACCGATTTCGGCGCGTTCAAGCCCTATGTAGGCGCCGGCGTGAACTACACGATATTCTATAACCAGGATGTCGGCAGCGCCGACGCTCTCAAGGTTAAGAACACGTTCGGTACCGCACTGCAGGTCGGGTTCGACTACATGGTGGATCAGCACTGGGGCGTCAACTTCGACGTGAAGAAGCTTTTCCTCAAGCCAGACTTCGACGTCACGGTCGACGGCGCGAAGCTGACGGGAAAGGCGGAGCTCGATCCGTGGTTGATAGGCGCAGGCGTCACCTACCGTTTCTGATACCAAAGGCAACGCGGCTTGCTGACAGCCGATCTGAAATTAAGGGCGCCTCGTGCGCCCTTATACCCTCGAAGGCCGTGACGCTCAGGACAGGTGAGATTGGAGAGACGTGTCTTCACTTCCAGTGCAGCAACACTCAGCGGCAGCACAAGCAAGCTCGATCCGATTGGTTTCGGCTCGCCGGCTGATAGTGAAGATTGGCTCAGCACTGATCGGCGAACCAGAAACCGGATAAGTACGCGGTTCTTGGAGGATGTCGCCCGATTTTTCGCAGCCGGGCAGCAGGTGATCATCGTCACGTCTGGTGCTGTCGCGGTCGGCTCAAGTCACTTCAACCATCTGGACAGATCTCTGCGAGTTGAGGAGAAACAAAGGGCCGCCGCCATCGGTCAGGTTCAACTCATGCGTGCCTATGAACAGGGTTTTAAACGCCATAGTTTTGGCGTTGGGGGCCAAATCCAGGTGCAGCGACTTTCTCACCGCCCTCTTACGAGCAAGATTGACTGACGGAAGCGCCCGATCCAAGTATCTGCGGCTGCGGGTGGCGCGCGTGTTTCAGGGGCTTCGGTTCAAAGTCGTCGTCGCACATCAACGGTCGACCCACACCTTGAAATCGAGTCATTCCTCGGATGCAACTCGACCAGTCGCGGTGAGTTGAGTTTTCCGCGGCGCACACCGAGTTCGCACTGGGAACCGACAGGCGGTCACGGTTAGAGTCGGTGTCGGATCTTCGACGATGTCGGATGATACAGTGCTATCGGAATGATCGCACTGTTCTGAATGGATTTTCCTAGTTGGCACGACCCATGCTCGGGTATCCCCAAACGCGCTGCGGCACAGACTGAGGAGAAACCATCCATGATCACGCTCGCCGAACATGCGGTCGCCACCGCGAAAACTGAGCTTTCCCGAGCCGAAGGAGAACCTTGCGTTTGTCTACGGCGATGGGGTCTAGGCTGGGCTCTGTGGCGGTGAGCGCGGCCTCCAGCATGCGCGCCTCAGCCGTCAGGCACCTTATTGCTCTTTCTGCCCGTTCGCTTGGATTTCTTAAAGACGTGACCTTGCACGACACGGGATACGTCGATGCGGTTCTTGTGCGTGGCCGGTTCGATTTCGAGTGCTACACGGAAGATCTGTTTCATAAGCTCGCCTTGGCCTTCCCTCCCAGCTTGTGCACGGCACTACCGTTACGCCGTGCCGAATTTCTGGCCGGTCGCGCGATGGCGGACGCGGCGTTGCAGGCGCTAGGCCAACTTACTACTGAGATTCCTATCGGTCCCGACCGCGCCCCAGTCTGGCCAAAAGGTTCAGTTGGTTCAATCACCCATGCGCGGGGGCATTGCGCCTGTTTCGCCAAAGGCGATCCAGGCTGGCAAGTCGGTGTCGACATCGAGGCAATAGCCGGCGGCCACGCGCTGGAATCGATCCTGAGCATGACGGCTAACCAGCGTGAACGTGCCTTGATTGCACGACAGACGGCGCTCCCTCCAGATCGGCTGGCGACGCTGCTCTTTTCGGCAAAGGAGACACTTTTCAAAGCACTCTACCCAGTGGTGCGGCGCTTTTTTGGGTTCGACTGTGCTGAACTACGGACGCCGCCTGCGAACGGATGCTTGCGGCTGCACCTAACACAAACCCTTTGCAGGGAATTACCTGCGGGCGAATCCTATGACATCCGCTTTAATACCACCGCCGACTGCGTATTGACTTGGCTAGCCGTGCATCGGTTACGGAGGCAAGCCTGATTCCCCGAGCCGCAATGTAAATATAGCGGTCTGCCCTTTCACAGCCGGTTCCGTCCGGCGGATCCTCGTCCCGCGGGTCGTGTCCCATGAGGTGGTGTAGCTCGGCGGTAGCGAAGCTGCTCGCGAGCGCGCCGTTGGTAGCGCTGTAGCGAGCGTGCGGCTTTGCGGTGGTCATCGGCGCTTTCCGTAGGGTTTGGTTGTTGACGCCAACCCATTTCGGAAGACCACCGATGACCGACGACATGATGAACCTGCGCACGCTCGTGGAGAAGACTCCGGATTCCGATCTCTTGCGCGAGATGATCGGCTTTGCCGCCGAGCGGCTGATGGAGTTGGAGGTTGGGGCCGCCACCGGCGCCGCCTATGGCGAGAAGAACCCGTTGCGCACGGCCCAGCGCAACGGCTATCGCGAGCGCGACTGGGAGACGCGGGCCGGCACCGTCGAACTGCGCATCCCCAAGCTCAGGAAGGGCTCCTACTTCCCCGGTTTTCTCGAACCGCGCCGCATGGCCGAGAAGGCGCTGACCGCCGTCATCCAGGAGGCCTACGTCCAGGGTATCTCGACCCGCTCGGTCGACGATCTGGTCAAGGCCATGGGCATGAGCGGCATCTCCAAAAGCCAGGTCAGCCGGCTGTGCGAAGAGATCGACGGCAAGGTCAAAGCGTTCCTTGAGAGACCCATCGAGGGCGGCTGGCCATATCTGTGGATCGATGCCACCTACCTGAAGGTGCGCCGCGGCGGCCGCATCGTCTCGGTCGCCGTCATCATCGCTGTCGGCGTCAATGCGGACGGCCGACGCGAGGTGCTGGGCATGGAGGTCGGCACGTCTGAGGCCGAGCCGATCTGGACAGAGTTCCTGCGCAAGCTGACCCGCCGTGGCCTGCGCGGCGTCAAGCTCGTCGTCTCCGATGCCCATGAAGGCATCAAGGCGGCCGTCACCAAGGTGCTGTGCGCGACATGGCAGAGGTGCCGCGTCCACTTCATGAGGAACGTGCTGGCCCATGCCGGCAAGAGCGGGCGCCGCGTCGTCTCCGCTTTCATCGCCACCGCCTTCGCCCAGGAAACGCCCGGGGCCGCAAGCACGCAATGGCGCGCCGTCGCCGACCAGATCCGGCCGAAGGTGCCGAAGCTGGCGACAATCATGGACGACGCCGAGCCCGACGTGCTTGCCTACATGACTTTCCCCAAGGAGCACCGCGCCAAGCTGCACTCGACCAACCCGATCGAGCGCCTCAACGGCGAGATCAAGCGGCGCACCGAGGTCGTCGGCATCTTCCCAAATGATGGCGCCATCGTCCGCCTGGTTGGCGCTATCCTGCTCGAACAGAACGACGAATGGGCCGTGCAGCGCCAGATACATGACGCTGGAAACCATCAGCCAAATGAGCGATGATCCTCTGATCAGCCTGCCAGCCGTGGCACGCTGATCAGCCCGGCCCCATGCCGGAGAGCGCGGCGACCAAGCCGTCAGCTACACCACGCAGCGGGACACGATCGTCCCGCGCTCGTGAAGGCGTCAGCTTTTGCAAACTATGCGCGTCGTCAGCGCCTTGCGCTGCTCAGACATACACTCCACTTGCTCGAACATTCCCCTGCCACGGACGCGGCTGTCGCGACCGGCCTCGGCTCGAAACGCCCAGATCCTGGTATCGGTCACCGTCCCTCGGCCGAAAAGATGAAGCTGAACTTATGACGGTCGCTGGTTGTGCCATCCTCCGGATCATAGAGTTCCCCGGGCTTGCTATCGAATGCCAGCGCGCTGGATATAGCGCAGATGAGCGCGCGCCGACTGAAGTCCCTTTCCATCCAGCTTGACGACACGGGACTTGATGACGAGGCGCGGCTGTGAGGCGGCGAAGCGGTCACGCGACGCAAGCTCGCTGCAGACGCCGGCACCGCGCCCGATCCCGGTGCCATGGAAGGTTCCCTTGCCGCGACTTTCCCAACCACGAGCAAGATTGGCTGACGGCAGCGATCGAGGTATTTCCGGCCGCGGGTGACGCGTATTTTTGCGGGGCTTCGGTTCAAAGTCTTCGTCGCGCATCAACGGCCGGCCCCCACAACTTGAACTCGAGTCTTTCCTCGAGTTGGCAGCTCGACTGGTCCGGGGAAATCGGCGCCATATAATCCGGTGGTTGTGCGAATCTGGCGCCTTGGCGGCCCTACAGTTGCTCTCATTGTCAGACCATCGACGATGTCGGACATGAGACCCAGCGCTTTGATCGGTTGTTCTGAAACGATTTCCCGGTCGGTGCACCACGCCGCAGATGCGCTGATCGGCATCTCGCTTTCCTCCTTCATGGCCGGCGAGCGCAGTTTGCCATTCTCTTTGAACCAGGCGACAGGCGCTCCCCGCAGTCATTCTTCTGGAATAACGGGAAGCTCATTATCTCCTACCTCGACAACCTCGATCCGCGTTTCGAGATGTTCACCCCCGACCGCCAGGAATGGACGCGCCGAGCGCTGGACACCGTGCCTGCCGAAGGGACTGTTCACCTTTGGTCGCTCGATGCTGAACGTCACGAGACCAACGGAGAGGTCCTCATTTCGGCTCAGGACCCGATCACGCCGCGGAAGCTTCTCCTAGAGCTCAATGCCGCGGCGCCTCTCGGCGCTCCAGTAATCCTGAAGGGCAACCCGGAGAATTTCGACGCATCCGGGCTGGTGGTGAGGCGCCAGGAGGCAGTCTCGACCGATGGTGAGATGATCCCCTATACGCAGGTCGGTCCGGCGAACGGGAATGGGGATGCCCCGGTTCACCTCACCGCCTACGGCGGGTACGGCAAGTCGGTCCTGCCCTACTGGGGCCGACACCGGGAATGGCGCCAGGCGCTGTCTGCACTCCTTGGCCCGATGTTAAGCTATCAATCTGGCGTCGACATCTTTCAGATGTGTTTGCAACTGCGCATATTTCTTGAGCATAAGCGCGAACAGCTCCCGCCCCCAATCCGGCAGCGTCCGATCTGCTAAGATACGCTCGAGCAGCGGTTCGATCTGCACATTCTTTGGCGGCGATCAGCCCGTATTCTAACGGATAGTTGCGGATCGCATTGGCGAGTGGCGTGCGATTGCGGATCAGCCTCTCGCGCAGGTCACCCAGCAGCAATGCCGGCTGGTTGTCGTCTATCCTGACCGGTAGGAAGCGGCGCATGGTCGGAATTCTACGCCCTCGCATGCGCGATCGGGGTGCGCCGTCATCTTGATGGAAAAAAACCGGTCTCTGCGAAAGTCTCAGGCCTGTTTGTCGGGCCGCACGAGTTCCATGTGGCTCACCCCGAGCGCTTGTGCCAACTCGTAGATCGTGACGATCGTCGGATTTCTGCGGCCTTTCTCCAACCCGCTTATGTACTGCTGACTGAAGCCGGAGATCTCGGCAAGCTGCTCTTGCGTCAGATGGTTCTTCTGCCTGAACCTCTGCACATTCCGTCCGACCAACTGGCGCATGTCCATCCGCCCAAGTCAGCGGATTAGGCATCTTGAGTTTATCAACTATAATATGTATTCCACACGGTACGTCTCAATCCGCCCGCAGAAGGCTTCGCGGAGCCAATTTTCGGAGAGAGGACAGCGGTGTTACACTCTGAACCGAATGCGCAGATCGCGGACGAGGCCGCGTTAAGGGCCTTTGTTGGACAAACCAGGCGCGACGCCAGCTATAGGTCACGAGAGCGACGCATTTGTGCCAGAAGCTCGCAAGGATCGATATCGAGAGCCTCGGTAACGTCGAGAAACTCAATTACGTCCAGCCGGCGTTCACCACCCTCGTACTTGGCCACGAAGGATTGTGGGCGGCTCAGCATATCAGCAACCTGGGTCTGGGTGACCCCTTTGGTTTTGCGCGCCGCAATCAGCCGTTGTAGCAGCCGGCGCTGGCGAGCTGATCGAAGGGATTTCGGCATCAGACGAACCGGCCAAGAAGGAACCGGCTCACCGACTAATCCCAGTTTCGTATTATCCCATTTTAGGATATTGTGGCGGGCGCGGTTAGGTCTTACGCGAGACATGAAATGGTAGACAGATTGTTCCAACCTGCTGTTGCCGACGAGGTCCCATGGGCGGAGAGCCTGACCGCTTACGACGATGAACTTCACGACATATTTGAAGCTCATAGACGCATGCGCCGACAATGCGAGCGAAGAAGAGATGGCGCAGGCGATATTGGGCATCGATCCAGTGCAGGAGCCAGCGCGCGCCCAAAGGGCGGTTCGCAGCCATCTCGCGCGCGCCCACTGGCTGGTGGTGGCGGGGTACAAAGAGCTGTTCTCGGGCCTGATGGTGACAGCCGTTACAGAAGAAAACGCTTATACCCGCCGTTCATGAGCCAGCGCCCGCGCCTGACTGCACGGCGGACGCTGTCGCGAAGATGGTCACCGGGGTCGGCCCAGTCCTGCTCGACGCGGGCTCTGCCAAAGAGGGCAAGGCCGATTTCGCGGTGTGGTGCGCCAGCGATGGAGCCGTCGAGCGCACGCAAGACGCGGCGCAACCGTGAGCAACGGGGCTCGGTCGGAAAGAATCCAGGATGGAGGGTAGGTGGAACATCAGGCGCACCTTGCGGCCCTTGCCAGGCGAAGGGAAAAGATAGGCAAAAGACGGCAAATCGAGCGAAGCGGCAATCTCGTCCAGAGCGCGTTGCGCAGGTCCGTCGCGTCAGCGCTGTCTGCTATCTGCTCTACAAATCTATGAAAAACGTCTTGCATAGCTAAACTGCAGTGAGTTCGCCCACGGCTTCTGGCCCCACATATCGGAGCCCAGACGGGTCGACCAAAGCGCAGCCATTCAGGGAAGAAGGCCCGGCAGGAGACTGAGCTCCGTGCCGGGCCGGTGCGCCTTGGGAGGGCGATATGTGCAGCGCTCTTATCGACACCGAGACCTCATTCCAGCGTCATCTGTTAGCAGGTGACAGTTGTCCTCTTGGTTTTGCACTTCATTGCGGTCGGGGTGTCTTTTTGCGTGCGGTTGAGACTGCTCCATGGAGGAGCTCAGCCTCATCTGTGGTCTGTGAGAGCGTCACCTCTACATTCTTGCAGCAGCTCACGTGAGCCGTCTTCGGACGCGAAGGCGGCACTGTGTTTTTCGAGATTGGCGTCGCATTTCGGCATCGGCTCGCACACCCTCCATGCAAGTTGCGTTGAAAGCGAAGCGGATTTTTTGCGCGCGCCAGCTCATGACGCCACAGGGACTCCCGGAGGTGATGTCCTGGTCGATCCGAGTGGGAGGCGTCATCCGTCACGTCAGATCATATCGCGCCCTCCGACTTCAGCGCGCGATAGGTCGTATCGACTGATTTCGCAGTTGCGTCGACGATGATGTCGATCTCTTTTCGGGTAATGATCAGAGGTGGGGCAAAGCCGAGGATATCGCCATGCGGCATAGCGCGGCCTATGACGCCATTTTCAAACAGAGCAGCGGCGGCGCGCACGCCGACTTGAAGTCCGGGTTCAAATGGCACCCGGCCCTTCGGATCCCGCATCAGCTCCACGGCGGATAGAATGCCGACGCCGCGAACCTCGCCGACAATGGGATGTCGCTCCAGTTCGGCTTTCATGCGGGCTTGCCAATAGGGTCCGACGTCCCGAACATGTTCCAGGATGTTTCTTTCCTTTAGCAATTTAATGTTGGCAAGCGCGGCCGCCGCGCAAAGCGTGTGACCCGAATATGTCCAGCCATGGCCGAGTGGCCCGTGCTTTTCCGTCCCTTGTTCCAAGACCGACCAGACCCGGTCACCGATAATCGAACCGGAGATAGGCAGATAGGCGGAACTCAAACCCTTGGCGATGGTTACGAAATCCGGGCGCATGCCATAGAGGTGGGAACCGAATTTCTCACCGGTTCGCGCGAAGCCGCAGACCACCTCATCGGCAATAAGAAGGATGTCGTACTTGTCAAGCACCCCCTGAATCGCAGCCCAGTATCCCTTCGGAGGCGGAACGATTCCACCGGTCCCAAGTACCGGCTCTCCAATGAAGGCCGCAACGGTCTCCGGGCCTTCAGCGAGGATAAGGGCTTCAAGTTCGTTGGCGCAACGCCTGGAGAACGCTTCCTCATTTTCGCCGTCGTGCGCTTGGCGATAGTAATGTGGCGTCGTCGTATGGCGCACCACGTCCAGCGGAAGGTCGAAGAAATCGTGAAAGAACGAAAGGCCTGTAAGACTACCGGTGACCAGCCCTGACCCGTGATATCCGCGATTACGCGAGATGATCTTCTTCTTTTCAGGGCGGCCGAGAATGTTGTTGTAATACCAGACCAGCTTGATGTTGGTTTCATTGGCGTCGGAGCCGGAGAGGCCGAAAAAGACCCTTCGCATATTGTGACCGAAATATTCGACCACGGCCTCTGCCAAGAGAGCGACTGGCTCAGTTCCTTGGCTCGCATAGATATGGGCGAACGGCAACTCGTGGGCTTGCCGTGCGATGGCCTCGGCAATCTCCGTGCAGCCGTATCCCATATTGACGCAGTAAAGCCCACCGAAACCGTCAAGGCTCTTTCGCCCGTCGGTATCCCAGATGTACACGCCTTCTGCACCGGCCATGATCCGGTTTGGCGTTTCGCCGCGGCTGTGCTTGACCAAGTGCGTGGAGGGATGAAAGACGAAGCTTCGGTCCTTCTCCCGCAGCTGCTCGGTTCCCAGGTTGCTCAAACGCATTGTTCTTCTCCTCGCGATTCCTTGGCTAGGAGCATTCGGCCAGCCGCCCGTTGGAAACCAGCATAGTGCCAAACATGTCTGGGGTTTCGCGGGAATCCATACCTTTAAGCGACGAATTCACGGAATCGACGCCAATCGGCGTGAAAACCAAGGCTTCGGGAATTTGCCTTCGCCTTGAGGAGACGAGGGTGCGGGCGTGACGAAGCAATGTATCGGCTAGGCACTCTTCGCATCCGGCCGATATTCCCGTCTTCGATCGAGCCTGACTGATAGGAAATTCGCGCGCCGGTCTTCCTGTCGAATGTTGCGTGTATGATGCGCAAGCTTCGTCGGCAGTTCGTTTATCTGAGCGACCCTTAGCTGCAGTCCTTTGAGGCTTTCAGGCTCCGTTTCCGAACCTTCAATCGCCTCCAGTGCGGTTTGCCATTCCTTCAAGGCTTGTTTGTACGTTTGATACTTCTGCTGCGGCTCGTTCAATTTCTCCGAAAGCCGCTTCTGCTCCGCGACCAGCGCGGTCTCGGTCGTAGCGGCGCTTTCGACGCTCTTTGTGATCGTGTCGTCACTGCTGGCCAGCGTTTGCTGATGCTCTGTCAGGACATTACAATTGACGGTCGGCCTCGTCTCCTGTGGCGAGAATTGCCTCCCTAAGGCGGTGCAGAGCTCGGCCAAGCACTGGTTCATTCTTTCCGCTGCCGACGAGGCACGGATATGTGCTGCGCCGAAGCGGTCCGCCGGCTGCATCAGTGATCGCCGCTACGGCCGCGTGGATTACGGCATTCAGGTCAACGGCCTCGCGAATAATCGGACTGCGGCGAAATGGCGCGCAGCAGACGTGGTGCAATTCCGTTGCCGGGTTTTCCCGGCTTCTCCCTGCCTTCTTCCGCATTACACCAGGTCGGGGTTTCAGCTCCGAGGCATGTGACACCGAACTCATCTGGATGCTTTGTGACGCCGACGCGCACGACGGCCTTGCCGATAGGGGAACGAGCATGGCCCGATCGCCGGATCGATTGGCGACGATAAGCGGATCGGGCGAACCTATCTCGATGGGACCGGCATCGCTCGCGCGATAGAGGACACTGGGCACAAAATGCCAAGACTTCGATCACGACGTTGTCGTAGCCCGACCAACAGCAGGGCCAGTATCTCGCCTTCATCTGGACCTACATGGCAACGCGACGCTCCGCTCGCTGCTCAGATGAGGTCCGTGGTGCGGGTGAACATGAGATCGGACAAAGACTGCCTATGCCAGGGATGACCGCCTCCTGGCTGAAGACGGAAGCGAACAAGCCCCGCAAGCAGAAGCGCTCCCTCAAGCAGTTGCGCACGCCGACCTGATGAGCCTGGGCTATGACGGCTCCTATAATCGTGTTGCGGCATTCGCTCGGGACTGGAAAGCCGGTCGGCAGAGGGAATTGCAGACGTCGGGCCGCAGGACATTCGTGCAGCTGGCACCGAAGAGGCTGGGGCGCTTGGCCCTCTGGGCGGACGGGCGCCGTTCGGGCAGCTGGGGGATCTCGTGCGCAAGGTCCAGGCGGACTGCGCAATCAGGAGCTGGACACGAACAGTTACTCGGTTCCCTGGCGGCTGATCGGGGAGAGCGTCCAAGTCGTGGTGTTGGGCGGCCGTGTTATCTTGCGTCATGCGGGCGAGGTGGTGGCGGATCATGCCTTGTGCCGGGGACGTCGCCAACGGATTGTCGAGCGCGCGCATCTTGCCGGCGTGATCGGCGCTGCTGCGCCGGTACAATCGGCGGATATCGCCGTCATCACCAGCTGCCTCCACCAGTGCCTCATATTCGGCTAGTGGCCACAGAGCGGAAGGCGCAACGCGATCACGAGATGTTGGTCGCAATGCTCGACCGGCTGACCGCGACCGGGACCAGTTCTTCTTCCTCAGTTGCTCGGTTCCCAGGTTGCTCAAACGCGTTGTCCCTCTCCTCGCGAATCTCGGCTGGGAACACTCGGCCAGCTGCCCGTTGGAAACCAGCATGGTGACAAACATGCCTCGGGTTTCGCGGGAATGCACACCTTTAGCCGACAAATTCACGGAATCGGCACCAATCGGCGTGAAAACCAAGGCTTCGGGAGTTTACCGTTGCCTCAAGGCGGACAGAGGGATCGGTGAGTTGGATTTCACTGGTTTCGTCACGACAAGGCTGTAGTATTGCTCGATACCCAAGCCTGCCTGCAGCAATTCCTCCATGAAATCCTGATACGCGGCCATGGAAGGAGATGAAACCCGCATTAAATAGTCGATCCGCCCCCCGATGGCCCAGCAGTCCAGGATTTCCGGAATCTGTTGGATCGCATTCTCGAAGTGTCTTTGATCCTCGAGACGGTGGCGATCCAGAACCACCTCCACCATTATAGAGATGATGCCCCCGATGAGGGCTGGACTGAGTCGCGCGTAGAACCCCTCAATGATGCCCGCGGCTTGCAGCACGCGGAGCCGTTCTGAACAGGCCGACGCTGAAAGGTGAACACGCTTTGCGAGCTCGCTTTTTGAAATCCGACCATCTGACTGGATCTCTAAGAGAATCCGGACATCCCAAGCGTCCAGTCGCACCGGATCGGGTTTCAACTTCATGACCTTTTGCTCTCAAACGGTGGTCGACAGTGCAATTAGTACCAACCAATTTCATCATTAATTGAAGCGGGCGAATGTAAGCGTCATCCGTTGACCCGATTGGCACCCCTAGACAGCACCCTGAGCGTCGATCATAAGAACGGCAGGTCGAAGCAGTCTTTACACTGAGCGTTTGGCATCGAGAGCGACTTGAAAGCCTTTCTTTTTTGGCTCGCTGAGGAGCTGAACCACAAATGGCCGCCTGTGTTACCGATACGGCCCAAAATCCGAGCGGGAGTCTGGCCGGATTCGCGCAGCCGGCGGACTCAAACGCCGATGCTGCGGGCGATGCTGTCGGCCGCCATGCGCTTACGCCACTCAAGCGGCCCGGACTTATGAATGGAGTTTCCCTCAACATCGACAGCCATGATGACCGGCATGTCCTGGACCTCAAATTCATAGATCGCTTCCATGCCCAGGTCTTCAAAGGCAACGATCCGCGCCGCCTTGATCGATTTTGAAATCAGATAGGCGGCACCACCCACTGCGATGAGATAGGGCGTTTTGTGTTTGACGATTGACTCGATGGCCAGCGGCCCCCTCTCCGCTTTGCCGACCATCGCATATAGGCCAGTCTGCGCGAGCATCTCTTCAGTAAAACCGTCCATGCGGCTGGCGGTTGTCGGTCCAGCCGGCCCGACGACCTCGTCCCTCACTGCACGGACGGGTCCGACGTAGTAGATCACGCGTCCCCGCAGATCTACCGGGAGCGGCTTGCCGGCATTGATCAGCTCGACCATTCGCTGATGGGCGGCGTCACGGCCCGTCAGCATCTTACCGGACAAAAGAAGGGTTTCCCCGCAGCGCCACGATGCCGTGTCTTCCTTCGTGAGCGCATCGAGATTTATCCGCCGGACGCCGGCTGTGTGCAAGTCCTCTTGACCAATCTGGGGCCATTCGGAAAAGTCAGGTGGCTCGAGCTTGATGGGTCCCGAGCCGTCCAAGGTGAACTTCAGGTGCCGGTTGGCCGCGCATTGCGGAATGAGCGCCACAGGTTTCGACGCGGCATGTGTAGGATAGGTAGCCACCTTCACGTCAACGACCGTGGTCAGGCCGCCTAGGCCCTGAGCGCCGATGCCTAGCGCATTAATTCTTTCATAAAGCTCGATCCGCAGCGCCTCCTCCGCGTTGGACGACCCTTTGGCGATCAGTTCCGACATGTCGATCGGTTCGTTCATGGCCTCCTTGGCAAGCAGCATCGCCTTTTCAGCGCTGCCACCGATGCCGACCGAGATCAGGCCGGGCGGACACCATCCGCTGCCCAGCGTCGAGACGGTGTCGACTACCCAGTCGGCAACGGACGCACTGGGGTTAAGCGTGGTGAAACGCGCCTTGTTTTCGGATCCGCCCCCTTTTGCTGCGATGGTAATCTCGATTCCATTCCCGGGCACGAGGTCGACGTGGATGACCGCCGGCGTGTTGTCGCGGGTATTGATCCGTCCGGCGAGCGGATCGGCGACGATCGATGGCCTAAGCGGATTGTCGGGGTCAAGATATGCCCGACGGACGCCCTCATTCACGAGGTCAGCGAAACTGGCCGTCGATTTGATGCGGGCGTCCATGCCGACCTTGGCAAAGACAACTACAAGACCGGTATCCTGGCAGATCGGACGCAGTCCGAAGGCCGCCATGCGGGAGTTCAGCAGGATCTGCCCGATGGCGTTCTTCGCCGCCGGGCTCTGTTCGCGAGTGTATGCCTGCGAAAGGTATCCGATATAGTCGGCAGGATGGTAATAGGAGATGAACTGAAGGGCGTCTGCGACGCTCTTTGTGACATCCTCTCCGGCAATGGTCCGTCTTGTCCTATTCACGAAATCTCATCCAAATGAACCGAACCCGTTGACCAGTTTCAGGCTCTGGAAGCTCCGCACCCCCTGCTCGCCTCCTTCATATCCATACCCGCTCTGTTTAACGCCTCCATACGGCGCATCTGCTGAAACCCCTTTGAGATAATTTACGCTAAGAGCGCCAGCCAAAAGACCGCCGATCAGCGCCCGTTTGGTATCGTCAGCACAGGTGAAGATGTAGGCGGCCAAGCCATAGTCAGAAGCGTTGGCTTCTTCGATTGCTTCCTCGATCGTCTCGAACGGCGCCACGGTGAGGATCGGTCCGAACGGCTCGTCATGAAGCACTCTGGCATCCTTTGGCACGCCTGTCAGGATCGTTGGCGGCCAGTAAAAACCCGGTTGGTTGAGGCGGGTGCCACCGGTTTCGGCGGTGGCGCCGCGATCGACTGCATCCTTGACTAGACGCCGCATGGCCTCGATTCGCCGCGCATTTGCCATTGGACCCATCTCCGTCGCCGGGTCGTCCGGTGGACCGATCTTGATCTTGCGGGCAACTTCGGTCATCCGGGACAGGAATTCCTCATAGAGAGGCCGCGCGACGAGGATCCTGCTCGGCGCATTGCAACTTTGGCCGGCGCACTCGAACTTGTAGTCCGAAATTGCCGGTATAGCTTTTGCCAGGTCGGCATCCTCGCATACAACGACCGGGGAGTGCCCACCGAGTTCGAGGATGCACCGCTGCAAGTTATTCGCGGCGAGCTTGGCGAGCTGTTTTCCAACCTCGGTAGAGCCGGTGAACGTTAGGACCTTGACGATCGGCGAGCTGAGGAGATGCCGGGATATTTGCACCGGAACGCCAAAGACGAGATTGACCACGCCGTCCGGAATACCCGCTTGTTGCAAGGCTTCGACCAAATGGACAGCCGCGCTTGGTGTCTCTTCAGCGCCTTTGAGGATCACGGGGCAGCCTGCCGCCAAAGCAGGGGCGAGCTTGCGGGCGATGAGAACGGCGGGATAGTTCCAAGGCGTAAAGGCAGCAACGACGCCAAGTGGCTCGGGGACGATCATCCGGTTCGAGCCCATCGGAATAGGGGCCAACAACTCTTCGGCGTGCGTTCCGTTCCACTCCAGCGTTTCGACAGCTCGCGCGTACTCACCTGTCGCTTCGGCAATCGTCTTTCCCTGTTCGGTTGACAGGTCCCTAGCCGCCGCTTCAACCTTCGCTCCCAGAATTTTGGCGGCTGCTACGAGAATCTCGCCACGATCTTTTGCAGGCCGCGAGGACCAGGCTTTGCGGCTGCGCTCTGCCGAAGCGAGGGCCTCATCCAGATCCGGTATCGTCGCCGAGGCCACCGAGGCAAATACGATCTCCGTCGCCGGATTGATTACCGGCAGAGTGGCTCCGCTACCACCGGCTCGCCATCTACCATTGATGAAAAGCGGATAGCTCGTGGCGTTGGACATCTCATGCTCCGCTTGAGTATTTCTGCCAGTGCGAGACCAGCCGATCTCTCCGACCATCGGGTCACTTCTCTGCAGTCTCGTCGCGACGGTCACGCTGGTCAAATATGGAATGTCGCCCGAAACCATCTCGAATCCAGATTGATGGCCGGCTCGGACCCGCCGTGGAAGCGTGATAGCACTGGGACTCGGTTTGACGGATATGCCTAAGCCCGGACCGGAGCCGTGGTCGGCCACTGCCCGTTCTCGATCAATGTCCGCGTGACATTGGGGATCAGCTTGCGGACAGCAGAGACAGCGGGAGATTGCTCATCTTTGGGGTTGACGGCAAGCACAACGGAGCGGGTAATCACTGGATCAATGATTTTGACCGTTCGGACCCGTCCCTGAGAGGCTTCCCTCTGAATGGCCGACGGGGCAAGGATAGAATACGCTTTTCCTTCCATGACCATATCAATGATCGTAGAAAGGGAGTCGACTTCAAATCTGACGTCAAGCACACAACCGTGCTGCGCAACCACATCGGCCACCGAACGCCTGACATTGTTGTTGCGCATGGGAACCGCAAGCGGGAACGCATGCAGGTCGGCGAGCGGTATCTCGTCTTCGAAAGGCGGCTCACCTGGCGGCACCACCAGGTAAAATTCTTCGCGCGCCAGCACCGTCATCCGCCCCGTGCTCTCGGCAGTACGGTAAAGGACTGCCAGATTGAAGCGGCCCGCAGCCATCCACTCTTCCAGCGGTCCCGTCATGCCCTCGATCATCCTAAGGGAGATCCTTGGCAGCTCGTCTCTTGCCGATTCAAGCAGCGGACCGCTAAGAACACGCGCGGCTCCGGACGGAATGCCGATGGTCACCTCTCCGGAAGGAGAAATCACCGTATTGGTCAGTTCCATCTCGGTGAGTCGAATTTCCCTGAGAATCGTGCGCGCCCGCTCAAGCAGTTTGCTTCCGGAGGCCGTCACGCTGATGCCCGTCCTGTCGCGTACCAGCAGCTGAGTGCCGAAGCTTTCCTCCAGTTGACGCACATGGAGGCTAAGGGCGCTCTGAGCGACATGTAGAAGCGAAGCGGCCTTGGTAAAACTGCCGGCTTCCACCACGCCGACAAAGTATTTTAACTGCCTGATATCCACAGCTTAACCCAACTGAGGCAACTCGCCCCTCCTTTGCGTTTATCTCGAAACGAGATGGGCCGCAAGTAACACTTGCTGGCACACCAGCAGGGAAAGTTCCCGGTCGGACCCACCGTGGTCAAGAATGATGGATGACCTTTTCGCCCTATGCCTTTTGCCACAGGTTTTGCTCGCCATTGATGAGGCAGCACGGAGACGGGATGGGCGCTGAGACGACGGTTGATCCAGCTCGTATCCGCGGGTTGGTTACCGCACTTCCGTAATCCGTCCTAGACTAGGTTATCCCTGTCTAGTATCGGGCGTTGGGCTGATGCCCAGCCACATAGTTAGGGCGGGAGTTCTCCACCGTGGCCACATCCCGTCACCGTGCTGCCCGGTTTTTCCGCCGGTAGATCCGGCGCGGGCAGAGCCCTCAATCCGGCGGCGCCCGCGCCGGGGGGTGCGCTTGTCGGAATCCTGATCTTCGATGAAGAAGCGCACTGCATCTCAACGCACCGGTTCGACCTGGCGGCCGATGGCCCACAGGAACGCCGCCATCTCGCGCGCGATCGCCGCAACGGCGATGGGTTTGTTCTTGCCCGCAGGCATCAGGCGCCGGTAGCGGGCGCAAGGCCGAGTCTGCGCCCCTCCAGGCGATCTCGCGCACCGCCTTCGGCAGACCCTCAAGCCTACGCGAATGGGCTCCGTCACCCTGGCGGATAGCGGAAGGCCCAGGCGCCTTCGATCAGGACGCGGCCCGGCGCGGCGATTGCCGGCCAACGTCAGGCCGCCGCGCTCTACCGTGTCACCGGGTCGAGCGCTCCGAGGGCACCCAGGCCCAGAAAGGCCATCAGTTGCCGCGGAGTGTCGAAGCGGCGGACATCGCCGACTTCGCTGACGAAAGTGACGGCGACGATCAAGGACACACGGCGCAGTGCCTGATAGGCCACCGCCACCGGCGGCATCGACCAGCTCGGCACCAGCTTGGCCAGTTGCACATCCAGCCGCTCCAGCGGGTCGTGCGCATCGGTGACCGCGTCCACCTGGTCCTGGAACACGATCTGCTGGGCCGGATGGTCGAACTTTTGCGCCGCCAGCCAGCGGGCATGGGCCCGGGTCCAGTTCTTGCGTCCGGTAAAGACCCGGCCATAGCGCAGCAGGAACGACAGAAGCTGCTGGCGCTTCTTGCGCAGATCCTCGCTCGCCGCGGAGCGCACCCGCACTACTAGATCGCGCACCGCTTCATGCAGCGCGTCATGGAACCCAGATTCCCTTCAATTCTCCGGCTCGTAGCAGCCGCGCCAGACTGACCGCATCGCGCCGGTTCGTCTTGACGCGCTCGCCCGGGCGCATGGGGATCAGCGAGGGCGCAACGACATCGTAGCGCTGACCGCGCTCGACGATCTGCCGGTAGAGCCCGTAGCCGGTCGGGCCGGCTTCGTAACAGAAATGCAGGCTAGGATGCTTTTTCTGCAGCTTGCGCACGAAGCGCTCGACCGCCGCCGGCCTCGCCTCGATCTCGCCGAAATACCGGACCTCCCCATTGCGGCCACCCTCGGCAACCGCAATGGCGTGCTTCGCCTTCGACACGTCGACACCGACGTAGAAAACGCTATCTTGCTTAATGGCCGTCCTTTCTGCGCTTGGGGCTCGGCTCGGTCCCCGGAGCCCCCCGTTTGCTTAACAGCTCCAAAAAACTAAGGGCGGGCCGCCGCTCAGACCACGGTCATAACGTCTAGATGCCATCATGGGCCGGCGCTCCTCGCATAGCCAGGAAGGGTCGACGGCCCGCTCGTCGTCGGGAAGCACCTGCCGCTCGAGCTAGGTGCGACCCCGACGGTTGAACAGATCGGCATGTGGGCACTTTGGCACGAGGTGCGCCTGAAGGATGCCATGCACCTCGTTATTCACTCGCGTCGTGCGATGCCGAACGACCTGGTTGCGCCGCGACGAGTACAAGCGCCACGAGGCGTCGAACCCCAACGCGGTCACTTTCCCAATGCCCGCAATGAAGCTGCTATACTGGTTCTCAAACACGCCGCCGAGGAATGGAAACGCGCCCTCGCGAGTGGTTCATGGCCAGGACACAATTCGCCGTCGTCTTCGGCCAGCGCTTCGTCGGCCAACCGAAACGGGCCGCGCGCACAGAATTACTGACAGTCCCGGAGCCGTGATTTTCGACCTGGTTTTTTGGCTTTAATTTCCCGCAGTCTCCGTGCGTCCGGCCTCTCGCCCAGGCTTCGGGAGGGCCGCCGTGGAAAAGCAGGCGGCCTTCTGACGCGGTCTATTATTGCCGCCATCTCCGGCTTGATTTGATGCTGCCAGGCGCCGCTGACTCTAGGGCGGCGAATGGTTCATGAACGCGGAACCGACCCTGATCGCGCGATTGGTGATTCCATTTTACCCCATCCGGCTCCTGGCTCAACGCCGTCGAGGGCTTCTGCGCCAAACTCACCCGGCCCAGGCTCAAGCACGGCATCTTCCATGCCGTTGTCGATCTTTAGGCCGCCCATCAATGGCTTCATCCGCCAATACAGTGCCGAGAACCCGCAACCATGGAAGCAAACTCCGATGACACCATCGCCGCCCGATACCGGGGGTCCAAACTTGGAACCACTCCAGCGTCTGCGGATGGCACTGGTTTTGCGGGTGGCCTAGTTATCCATGACGACATCGATGTCCGGGTCGCTCGGCACGTCGGCTACTATCTCGCGCAGGAACTGGCGTGGTTCATCGTAGAGGCCATCGAGCCTTTGTTCGGCAAAGCGCCGACGGCATGTGCCCACTGTTTGGGCATTGCACCAAAGTGTGCGGTAATCTCCATGTTCTCGACCCCCAATAGCCAGCAGCACTATCTGCGCCCGTATCGCCAAAATCATCGAGACGCTCCGCTGCCGCACCGCTGGCTAACAATTTGTTGTAAAAATTATTTTTACAGAATCTTCACGACCGCTGGTCGCTAACAATGCTATCTTCCTGAGGTGAGCACAGATAAAAAGGACTGATGCCAATCAGTCCAACTGCACACAACTGCGGAGTTAACAACAATGGCGAAAAAAAAAGCGCTCTTCCTGCTTGAAGACTCAATTTTTAACGGTTCTCTATACGTAAAGGCAGCTCGGCGTCTTGGTCTTCACCCAGTTATCCTATCCTCTGATCCGACTCGATACGAGTATCTTCCGGCGGAAAGGATTGAGGCAATTTGCGTCGATACAGACAATCTCGATGCGCTGATCCGCGAATGTTCCCGGCTAACTACGACTTACGACATTGCTGGCATTACGAGCTCCAAGGAGTCAGTCTATGCGACTGTTGGCAAGCTCTGCCGGCATTTCGCTCTGCCAGGACCGAATCCCGAATCGGTTGAACGATGTTGCGACAAATTTACCCAACGTCAACTCCTCGCTGAGGCCGGCGTTTCAATCCCTACTTACCGTTTGGCAGAAAATGCGGCGGAGGTTGAACGCGCTGCCACGGAGATCGGCCTGCCGGTGATTGTTAAGCCGGCGGTAGGCATCGGGAGTATCGGTGTCCGATTGTGCCGCGACGTCGACGAGTTGGCCGAACATACGACCTATCTATTAGGTGGGAAGCACATTTGGCGGTCCTCCCCGAGGATACTGGTTGAAGAATTCGCACAAGGCCCCCATTATATTGCCCATATTATGGGAAAGGAGGTCATTGGGATCGAGACGGCTGAGTTCGGGCCCCCACCGCATTTTGTCTTTCGTGAAGGCATCTTTCCGGCACCGCTTGATGATCACGAGCACGAGCGTATCGCACATGTTTCGCTGAGCTGCTTGAGAGCTCTCAGCCTTGGCTGGGGGCCAACATGCATTGAACTCCGGTGGACGAAGGGTGGCCCAGTTGTCATTGAAGTCAATCCGCGCCTTGGTGGCGGTCCTCAACACATTCAGCTGGCTTACGGTGTCGATCTTATCACCGAGCACATCAAGATTGTCATCGGCGAGCAATGGAATTTGCTTAGAAGGCATTCGCGCATTGCGGCCTGGCGGAACCTACTTCCTGATCGCGATGGCGTCCTCGATTGGATCGATGGTGACGGCCTGGCGGCTGCAGTGCCAGGTGTCGCAGAGGTCAAATTGCTTGTTAAACCCAAGAAGCCGATCGTCAGGAATGGCGACTACCGAGACTCCTTGGGATATGTCATGGCCGTTTCATCCAACCTTCCTCAGGCCAAGGCGATACTTCAGCGTGCCGTCGACTTAGTTAGTTGGTCGATCACACCATTTCCGACTGTTGGGTGAGTAGAAACACTGAACCTAGCGGAGCCGATCTGTTCGACGCGCCTTACCACGCTAGAACGGGCGGCGGATTCGCCAAGCGAGACGGTCCTGAGAGTCCTCTCTGGGTTGTTGAGGTCAAGCTACTGTTGCCTTTTTTGGACCGGTGTCGCCTCGCGGGTCACTCGCTTCTCTTCGCGGTCGGCGCAGGGCCGCGCATGATTGGGTCAGGAGAGCGAGGCGTCTCAAATCTGTTGAACGACCGTGGGAAAGTTCACCCCAGGATCGTGCCTGCTAACGAGATCGCCTTGCCCATCGTCCCCACGGGAACGATCCAGGATCACCCTTATGGGCGAAACTCCTTCTTCATTTGTCAGTTGTCCATTTTATGCCGATACCGGACTGGGTTCTTTGCCGAAGCGGAACTTGGTCGCGTCGCTCCACATGCGATAAAGGATGACGGCGAGCTTCCGGGCAACAGCGACACGGGCTCGCGCCATATCGCGCCGCTTGGCGAGGTTCATGCCCCGCGTGCAGGCTCGACCATTTCTTGCAGCGCGCGAGTGGCGCATGAGCTGCTTCGTAAAGCGCTTTGCGGGCCAGTTCGCCCCCTGTAGCGGCTGACTTGCCCTGGATATCGGTCTCACCGGGACTGGTAGCGCGCCGGGGTCAGTCCCAGTTGCGCGGCGACATCCCGCGAGCGGCGAAAGCGGTCCGGCCGGTCGATCGCGACGCGGAAGGCGAGCGCGGTGATCGGGCCGGACACTTGAAACCCTCATCAGCCGCCGACAGACCTCTTCCTTGCGAACGATACCAAGAACCTGCTTCGTCAGGCGGACGAACTCTCCCCGCATTGTGGCGAGATCGCTAGCAGCGGCTCGACCAGCGGCATTACAACCGGATCTGTGCCGGCCAACTCGCGCACACGACCGAGCCAAATGCGGCCGACAGCGAAATTCCAGTTCCTCGAAATAGCGGACCAGTGCCTTGGGCTCGCTGGCGATTTTGACTCGGGCACGATCTTTCCGGGCGCCCCCTGCCTAGATGCCTTAATGAGCAGGGCTTCGGGTTAGGTGGCTGTCCCACAGAATGATCGTGTTGAAACGGAGACCCAGCGCCCGCCCGGTTCATGCCAATCGGTGACTTGCAAGGATAGCCGAGCCCTTCTTGTTGGACGCAAGCTTCTGCAAGGCAAGCTTCTCGACGTTGAACTGAGCATCCGCGGGGCGCGCGCTTCATGCTGAAACTTCATGCCTTGATCGTCTCGACTGATGAGGAAACGGAGTCCAGAAAATCCCAGTCCACCGTCACGCCGATCCCTGCACCGTTCGCCGGGATCGGCATCAAGCCATTGGAGGTTTCCAGCCGCTCGACAATGACGTCGCGCTCAAAATAGCGAGACGAGGACGAGGTGTCTCCCGGACGCGAGAACTGTTCCAGCGTGCAGAGATGGATGTTGTGGGCACGGCCGATGCCGGTTTCCATCATGCCGCCGCACCAGACTGGCACATCAAAGGCGAGGCAGAGGTCATGCACCTGCTTGGCCACCATATGGCCGCCCAGACGGCCGACCTTGATGTTGATTAGCCGCCCGGCATCGGACTGCAGTGCCTTGCGGCAATCTGCCAGCGTACGGATACTTTCATCCAGACAAATCGACGTGCGCAGTATCGATTGCAGGCGCACGTGGTCATGCAGGTCGTCCCAGGCCAGCGGCTGCTCAATATAGTCAAGCCCATAATCGTCCAAGTTTCGCAAAACTGGCAGATCGGCCAGCGTGTAGCAGCTGTTTGCATCCACGGTCAAATGGATATCGGGGAACTCGGCGCGCACGGCATCGAGAAGCTTCAGGTCATGGCCAGCCCTCACCTTCAGCTTGATCCGGCGATAGCCTTGCTGAACATAGTGGGCCACTTCCTGAAGTGTCCGGGAGATCTCCTTGATCCCCAGCGAAACACCAACCTCTACCTGAGAGCGAGTGCCGCCCAGCATCTGCCAGAGCGGCAGACCCAGCACCTTGGCCGAGAGATCCCAGAAGGCCATCTCGACCGCAGCCTTCGCCATCTGGTGATCGCGCCACGGCCGGAACAACCGCTCGATTTCCTGCGGGTTGGCAAGACTCTTGCCTACGACCGCAGGCAGCAGCACATCCCGCATCATCATCATCGAAGAGACGATAGTCTCGGGCAAATAATCGGGCAGCACATCCGCTACGCCTTCGGCATAGCCTTCGCAGCCGCTCCCCCGCAGCACGACGATGGGCGCCACCCTCTTCACCACGGTTCCGGAGGAAATGGTGAACGGGTTAAGCAGCGGAAGCTCGATCAGCCGCAGTTCTGCGGATTCGATCACGAGAGGGTCTCTCAGGCTCGGACTCGACATAATATTCCTTCCATACGAACCATCGGACAACAGTCCGCCACGAGCGGCTCACTCAGGTCTACAAAAAAATCGGGCTATGGCGGTATTATTCCGAAATCCGGAGGCGGCCTTGATTTAAGCCGGCACTCAGGAGAAACTAGGCGACCGGAGCGAGGACGATTGCTAAAATCTGAGCGATGCAACGTTCAGGAGATGCCGAACGAGACGATCAGATCGCCAAAATCTGTTGCAGCGAGTGAAGCGCGGCGAGCTGGAAGCCGTTCATGTCATCCGTCGACAGAGAAAAGGCCTATCTATCAAGACCATAGACACCATTCCCACCCTCTTCGAACAGGCCTCATGAACCAGGGGGTATAATGACAATGGTTCCAAGAAGCCTTTGATGTCGAGGTCCAGAACCCAGTCATACTCCCAGCAACGCATGCGCCTGCTCTACCGCCTAATGGGCGGATTTCCCCGGCCGATAGCCGTAGGAATCCGGATCGAACGCTTGACCAAGCGCCGGTTCCAGATGCTGCTTGACCACCATCTGCGCGACGCGTCCGCGACCGTCGGTATGCCCCGAGTCGGACGCCCCCGCCGGCCTTGGGGATCTCCACGTGCCTCACCGCCGGCGGGAAGTAGCCCCCCGATGCCATGCGGTTCTACAGCTTATAGAGATTGTTCTTAAGGTCTCTTGCGAAGTTGCTCAGGCTCTGACCATCGACCCCCGCCATGTGTTTGTGTTTGGTGATCGGCAACGGTTTGCACGAGTTCATGGCGCTCCTTCCCGGCAGAGCCGGTTGGCGCCTGAGATCGGAGCGGGTAACGCAGCCCCTTCGCTCCATAGCCATTACAGTCCCTTCACCGCTATGCGGGCTGCTCCATCCTGTCATGGGTACCGGTATTTCTCCCCCGCGGTGTGCGCCACTTGTGGATTCCCCTTGCCACCCCACTCCGGGTTCGCTCGTTCCGTACCGAAGCCTGTGAAGAGTTCATGCCGCCTATGCACCGGCTGCCGCGTGGACCGTAAGCAGGTGTCGTCCACACTCCTCCGGGCGTTATTACCCGACGCCGGTTTCGACAGCGTCCGAACCATTTCGATGCGTCACTAGACAATTTTGCCGAACAGCTCTGCCATAGCCGGGACGACGCCTGCCGTTGTGGCCCCGGCGACGTCAATAACAGTTTTAGATGACTGCATTCTACATTCAGCTTTGTCGTGTCTGCGACAGGTTTGTTGGCAAATTTCTTAGTTTGAGTCATGCCAAGCAACTGAAAAAACAAAAAAATGCCTTCTTCCCCACGTCCTGCCTAATTGGCGCGATTTTTGATGCCCATTCTTGCGAGGCGCCAGGTAGCGACCGGCGCCTCGCCGGTTATCAACTGCCCGACACGGAGGAAGCCCGATTTGCACAAGAACTATAGGAGCGATGCAAAGCGAGGCTGGCTCAGTAAATTGTCAGCATGAGTCGTACAATTTCTTCCATTCACACGGATCTCTGCATGCTTAACAACGTAAATACGTTAACAACTTCTAAGTTCATATGTGCAACGCACGACTCTATTTTAAAATTCGGCCTCTACCTCACTATGGGAGATGATTTTGATGAATATATCATGATCACAGATCGTCTTCCTGGAAAATCCCCGACCTATCCACATTTTCGTCCAGGTTGTTCCGACCTTTCACCTGCAAACGCGTTCTGGGTCATCGGCAGGGACCGGGCAGACAGAATAGCACATGTCCAAGCAATGCGTCTCTACAATCTCCGCACTAAAAGTCTTCATGATCACCTTGAGACGCTCGGAGATTACTACGCGGCCCCTGATCTCCTGGCAGGGCCTGGCTCATCGTGTACCTGCTACGCACCGTCCGCCAGAGGCATTACCGGGCTAGTAGCATATCGCGGCGACCTCTGGCTTCGCGAGGATTTTCGCGGAATTGGTCTTCCGCCCTTTCTTAGTCGGATCGCGTTTGGACTCGCTTGGACTAAATGGTCACCGGATTTCGTTTATGCCCTCGTTGCTGCTTGGAACATCGAAAAAGGTGTAGCAGATCGTAACGGCTATCTGCACAAAGAGTATGGGGCAGTCGCGCGATTGCCATCGCGCGGAATAAACGACGACGACTGGCTCGTTTGGTTGACCCGAGACGACTTGGTGAAAATGCTTTCGAGCGCTACGAATGCCGCGGTCGCAACGAGAACAGAATGATGGTCCCTTTATCCACTAAACGCTACACGCTCTTCGCCGCCCGTTAAGATGGCCAAGGTTCCCGGCCTCGCCAGCGCCTTTGCCGGCCGCTGGCGCATCGTTGACATGGATGTTTGGGATAACGACTTTCTCGATCTCGTCGAGGAAACGCATCTGACCTTCAAAGGCTCCGCGGATGGCGAGAAGGCCTTCGGCACACCCAAGGGCTTCCTCGATGTCCGATATGGCACCCGCGAGGCTTAGCCTGAGCTTGGCAGGTCATCATGTGTGAATGCTGCGACGCCGTGATTTGCCGTGCTCCATGCCTTCCGTTTGCTGATTTTACCCGAGCTTTCGATTGTCCAACTTCTCCCGCGGGCCGACAGGGTGGTGCTTGTGACCCGGCCGAAGGCGATGGACTAATGCTGTCCATGTTGCGGCCGCCGAACCCGCCGCGTCCACGGTCACTACATGCGCCGATCGACCAATCTGCCGTGGCATGGGCGGTTATCGAAATCCGGCTCACGCACCGCGGCTTCGATACGTTAATTCACAATGCCCGCGACGGATCCTCACCGAATGCTAAGACGGCTCAACTGAAAGCCCGGCGTACGGTTCGGCTCGGCGGAAGCCAGATGGCGATTGGCTTTGCGGAGGGTGACGAGCCGGGCTCGCGCCTGGATGTTGCGGATGATCCGCGCTGGCGGGGTCGGCATCGACTATTAGCCCGGTGCAAGGCGCATCGCTACGGAGATCATCTGCGATCTGGAGCGCAACCGCGTGCTGATGAATCTGTTGCGGATCGAAATGCCGGCGCGGTCGCATCATGGCTGGAAGGTCATCCAGGCATCGAGGTCATCCCGCCCGATTGCCGAGGGCGCCGTCACGGTGCGCCCAATGCAACGCAGGTCGCCGACCGCTGGCATCTTCTCCAGAATTTGGGCGAAGCGTTGCGCCTGGCCCTCGGTCGCGATCGCAAGGCGGTCAACACCGCCGGAAAGGCCATACGTTCGAGATGCCGGAAACGACGCCAAGCCGTCCCCGAAACTTGATTGCCTGCGCCGGTCGACGCGCAGCCAGCGCAGTCGGCTCTATGCTGAAATCCTTTAGTTGCGGGAGGCCGTCTGTTGCCTCGACAGATCGGGCCCCGGATTGGCATCAACGTGAGAACTGTTGAACGCTGGCTTACTGCGGGCGGTGAGCCCGACGACCGGCGGCCGCCCTCACGCTCCATCCTCATGGAATCTAGAAAAGCCCTGGGTGGACCGAAATCAAGCACCGCGGCTTTGAACGCAGCAGGGCGACCATCTACAGGTGGACCGCCGCCCGCAAGGAGCGGTCATCGACTGCTCTACCAAATTCGCTGTGGCGGCCGCCATCGCGCCGGAACTGTGCATGGCTGAATACAGCGCCGCCATTTCCCGCTCGAACGCCGCCAGTGCCTCGTTCACTCTCGCCCGAATGCGGCCCAACGAATGACCGCGCCGCACCCGAGCCTCGAGATCAACATAACTGAACAGTCCGCTAGACCGTTCGTCTCCGCCGCTCATGCCTCGTTCTCCCCTGAAACACTGAATCACGCTCACAGCCCCGCTGCGAGCCACTCAACAGGCCGCTAGCCTAGTCTAGGTGCTGTTCTACCGGCGAGAGTCAAAATCTCGTGAGCTCGCCGCACCACCGGCGGATCAACCATCCTACCATTCAACGAGAATGCAGATAGCCCGCGGGCGGTGGCATCGTTTTCCGCTGCAACAACAGCGCGGGCCCACTCAACTTCCTCTGCGCTTGGCGAGAAAGCCTCATTGAATATGGCCACCTGTGTCGGATGGATCGCCAAGGCTCCGGCAAAGCCAAGCTGCCGCGCATGCTCCGCGGTTTCACGAAGCTTATTGCTGTCCGAAAACTCGCCGATGCTTCCGATGAAACCCATCGGGAGCAACCCGGCCGCGCGGGCGGCAAAAAGAACGGAAAGGTTCGGCGCCATGAGAAGGTCAAATTCCGGCGCGCCGCCGACAGCGGCACTGAAGTCTTCAGGGCCAAGCGCCATTGCAGCCATCCTGGGATGCGCCGACGCAATGGCCGCCAGCCTTTGCAACGCGCCTGGGGTCTCGATCTGGGCAAGGAACCGGATGCGTCCCTGAGGAAGATTTCTTTCTCGTTCAAGGTCCGAAACCGCATTCGCGATCTCTAATATCCACTCTGCCGAATCCGTCTTCGGAAGAACAAGTGCGTCAACGCCCGCGATCACGGCTGCATCGAGATCGCCCGCTAAGGCACGCAAACCACGATTGACGCGAACCAAAACGGATGCACCCTTGCGCGCCACTTTTGTCACGGCTTCGGAAAGCTGCCGCCGTGCCTCACCCTTCTGATCCTGGGGAACGGAATCCTCCAGATCGAGAATGATGCCATCTGCACCGCGCTCATGAGCCGTCTCCACAAAGCGCGGAACGTGAGCGGGAACGAAGAGCATGGATCTCCAGCGTGGCATAAAGATCGCGCCTTCAACGGCCAGAGCGATGTTCTTGATCATAGGAACTCTACGGTTGATTTTCGCCGGTGGCGGCAGTGGGCTTGCTGGGTGTCCTATGCGATTAGGTAGCCGAAGTATGCGCGGTCCGTGTAAATCGCCAGTGCACCAAACTTTTCGACAACGCTCGCTCACGCAGACGCGGCTTGCGCGCGCAAACGCCCCAGGATTTCCTCGCGGACAATTTCGGTGTGAGCGCCTAGAGCCGGAACCGGGCGCAGTGAGGGTTGCTCGAAGTTGAAAATCGCCGCCGGCGCTATCGCCTCGACGGTTCCTTCGGGTGTTCCGACCTCAACCCTGCGAATGTGCGGATGGTTTGAAACATCTCTCACTTCGTTCAGTCGGCCATATGCCAAGCCGGCCGCCTCGAGCTCCCGCATCGCTTCATGGCACGACAGTTCACAAAATCGCTTCTCGATGACCTCATCAAGCTGTGCACGGTGACCGAGGCGCTCCATGTTATCGGCTAAACCAGGTGCGCGTGTAAGCTCCGGCTGCTTCAGAAATTTCTCGCAGAAGTTTACCCATTCACGGTCATTTTGAACCGAAAAGATGACGTCTTTGCCATCGGCACAACGATAGGCGCCATAGGGCGCTAGCGACGGGTGTTTCACGCCGGCCCGTGCCGTATGATAGTCACTATAGTCGTTTTGCAGAACTGGAACATTCATCCAGTCGGCGACGGCATCAAACAGTGACACCTGAATGCTCGTCCCTTCGCCGGTGATCTCTCGGTGATAGAGCGCCTGAAGAATGGCACTATGCGCCGTCATGCCGGCTGAGATGTCGCAAACCGAAACCCCTACACGCGCTGGCCCTTCTTGGTTGCCCGTGATCGCGCATAGACCTGTTTCAGCTTGGACAATTAGATCATAAGCCTTCAAGTGGGCATAGGGCCCTTTCTCTCCGAAACCGGAGATGTCGCAGGTGATCAGCCGCGGATATCGTCGACGCAGATCAGCAGACGCGAAACCTAGTTTTTCGATACTGCCCGGCCTGAGATTTTGAATAAAGACGTCAGCAGCGGCAATGAGCGTGTCGAGAACCTGGCGGTCCGTCTCCAACTTCAGGTCTAGACACACCGACTCCTTGCCCCGGTTGAGCCAGACGAAGTAGGCGCTCTGCCCCCGAACCAACTTGTCGTAGCTTCGGGCAAAGTCCCCTTCCGGCCGTTCGATCTTGATCACTCGGGCGCCGGCATCCGCAAGGCGAGATGACGCATAAGGCGCGGCCACAGCCTGCTCCACCGCGACGACGGTGATCCCCTCAAGGCTATTCTGCATTGCTGACACACCGCCCTTTTCAACAAACATTTTTAGCTGCTCGACGGTTCAGAATCGCGAGCAACCGGTTCTGTTCGTTCCCAACGACCGAAAACGCTTCGTCTACACCCATTCCGGGCTTTGCGAGCATCATGTCGGCCTGGGTCGCTACCGAAATGTGGACTGAAGCCTGGGCGGAGAGATCCGTCTCAGTACAGCTCCCCCCGACATACGCCCCAACCTTATTCGCCTTGCAGAGGAGAACAGCGCGCGCCGTATCGCCGATCGAGCCGACGTCTGGCGTTTTGATTTGAACCAGATGCGCGGCCTTCGCTTCGGAAAAGAGCCGAATATCCTCAAGCGTATTGCATCTCTCATCCACGACGATACGTGCGCTGGAACCCCGACTATCCAGAATCGATACGATTTTGGCGTAGTTCTCAACTTGAGCTTGTGTCGAACCAAAATCCGCCGGGGACTCGATGTTGAGCAAGAAATCCGGGACGGTATCTGCAACCTTGCAGATAAAATCGGCGATGCTTTGCGGCCCCAGGCCGATTTCCTGACCGATCCAGCCATACACATCGAAATGCAGCACCGGATGATATCCCGGGCGGCCGATTTCGCGCGTGCGCGTAGCAACCCACTTCACGAACTCCATGAAAGTCTGCCCGCCGACGCCGAATTTCTGCCGTGAGTTGATCAGGCCGTGCGGAAGCACATCCACAGCCTTCAGAATCATTTTGTCCACGTTGATTTCGCGAGCATCGCCGCTCTGGCAGTAGATCGGGACCCTACGCGTAGGCAGTGGCAGGTTAAATTCACTGCATACAACCTCTGCCATTGTCGTACATTGAAGGTGGGCGGCTGCGCGTAGAAGCGCCTGGCTGACCCCGTACTCAATTGCGAGAGGTAAGCGCTTGTGGCCGACGGGCTCAAAAACCTTCGCGCAGGCATCAAGGTAAAGAGACGCATCCACATCGAGAAGCCGCGGCGCCACGGCGCGCGAGGTCAACTCCGAGATTTGATCGCTTTCAAACAAAGCATCGCGCCCGCCAGCACCAGAGTACTGAACGCTCATCATGTCGCCCCAAACAACTGTGTCGTCGGCAAGAACAAGCCCAATACTAAGTGAAGATGCCGGAATGCGGATCGACGTGAACCCAGGCGTTATCGGTTTGCCTATATAGATAAAGCCGTCTTGGCTCGCACCAGACCTGATGGCCGCTTGATCATCATAGAAGAATGCGCCGTTGCCAGGCGCAAGGAGGATGTCTTTTATGTGCAATCCAGTCACTTGATTCATTCCGAGGAGACTAGGGTCGTTCCGAGCCGCGCTGGCTGATCTGCACTTGATTCTCAGATCTTCAGCGGCCGCGCAAGGAAGGCTACTCCTTCATTGGAGTTGACATGCGCGCCCGATACTATGGCTAAGACGATGGATGGCCCCGGCGCGAGGATGTCAAGGGAGTCAGCAGACAGCGAATCCATCGGATGTAGGACGCCTATGAGATCTCCTTGCTTCACTTCATCCAACACCGAGCACCGCGGTTCGAAGATGCCGGGCGCAGGAGATTTCAACCAATCGGAGGGATGCGTTTCGAGTGTTTGGCCGGACTTCAGTTTACGGAACGTTGGATACTCGGCTTTGCCTTCGACCAGCCCGAGCGCGATAAGCGCGTTGCGTACTCCAGCCTCGTAGATCGCGAGATTGTCCGCGCCGACCGTGCCGCCGCCGAATTCAGCGCAGACAAATACCTTGCCCTGGTTTTGGGCCACGATATCGAACATGCCAGCCGTATCGTTGTGTTGCCAGACCAATGTCACGGGCAATTTGAACGCTTCCGCCATTTTTACCGTCCTGGCCATGAGATCAGGATCAGCTACGGGATGCGTCGTCGCCGCTGGCGGAAGCTCCCATGTTGGTCCGAAGCTGTGTAGATCAAATACAATGTCGACCATCGGCAACAATACGCGCGAAACCGCATCCGCGATTCGTTGTGTCACTGATCCGTCGGCGCAGCCCGGAAACACGCGATTGAGATTCAACCCGTCGAGCGGGGTATTGCGACTCCATGCTTCCACGGCCAGCGGATTGAGCACGGGTAAGACGATGATCCTTCCACAGGTTTGCGCTTCTGGCAGCCACTCGATGAGCCGACGCGAGACGAGTGGCCCTTCCAGTTCGTTGCCATGATTTCCGCCAGTGATGAGGACGCGCGGTCCCTCCCCTCTATTGAGACTGAAAATCGGAAGCGAAAGCTCGCCATGGTCTGTACCTGCAGGGACGACAAGGTGCCCCCTACTTACGCCGGACGTATTGGAATCGAACGTAAGATGTGGTGCTTTGCTCATGTTCAGCCTATTGCGGGTATTCAGGCGACTTGGCGCCGGGTAGCGTTTCCCTTCTGCAAGTATGTGCCGAGCTGTCTTCAATTAGCCAATATAATGTCCCGGACGGTGCCATCGCGTTTTTAGATGGCCGCTCGTCGGCATTGCTAGGAGCCCGTCCAGATAGGTCATTGCTACGGGCACTTGTTGCACGATAGCCGGCTCAGGCGGGCTTTGCGAGGGTGAACAGCTTGAGGAGGTTATGGGCGGTGCAGATCATTGCCCACTCGGCACGCACTTTTTCAACGCCCCGCAATAGGAATTGGCGGAAGCCACGTGCCTGTTTGATCTGTCCGAACACTGGTTCCACCACTTGCTTTCTCAATCGATAGGGCGTTTCGAAGCCGCCGTCGTCGATCTTCTCTCGCATTCGTTGGGTCAGCGGCCCGCCGACTTTTCCGCTCGCGGCGGTCGGGTGCTTGGCGCGTCCGGGCGCGACGTAGCCGTCGATGCCGTGCGCTTCGAGCGCTTCGAGATTGGCTTCGCTGCAGTAGCCGGAGTCCGCTGAGGCCTGCGCTGGCTTGGCCCCGAGATTATTCTCGATGGCCTCGATCAGGGGCACCAACTGGCCCTGGTCACTGCCGCACTGCGTCAGGTCGTGCGCGACAATGATCTGGCCATGGGCATCCACGGCAGCCTGCGCATTATAGGCCTGTACGAAGCCATCCTTCGACTTCATGGTGCGGCTTTCCGGATCAGTGAAGTTGCGTAGCGCCTTGGGATCGGGCTCCTCTGCTGGCGCCGCCGCCGGTTTGCCAGGCTTCTTGCGGCCTGCGGCCTGGCGCTGCTCTTCTTTTCGGCCTCGATCCGGCGCTCTTCTTGCGCCGCCAGCTTGGCCTCGGCTTCCAGCGACGCCATCGCCTGCTGGATCTTGGCCAGCCGCTTCTGCTTGTCGCCGGCCCAATCCAGCATCTCGTCGCCGCGCTTGTCCTTGCCGAAAGTCACGTCCTCCTCGGCAGCCGCGGCCTCGGCCGCCGCCAGCATGCGAGCGACTTCGGCTTTCAATTCCAGCTCGCGCTTCTTCATGCGCTCATAACTCATCGCCTTGTGTTTCGACGCGTTCGCCTTGATCTTCGTGCCATCCAGCGCGACATGGCCGAGTTTGACCAATCCTGCCGTCTCACACAGCTTCAGAACCTGCACGACAGCGCCTCGAGCGCCTTCAAATGCCGCTTGCGGAAGTCGCTGATCGTCCGGAAATCCGGCGGATCGAGCGCCACGATCATCACAAAATCATTCCGTTCGCGGCAGGCCCTGGCGATCCGCCGCGACGAATACAGCCCGCTCGCATAACCGTGCAGCAGAAGCGCCACACCATCATCCGCGGGTCGAACGGCGGCTGCCCAAGCCCGCTCACATAGCTGCCCGTGATCTCCTTGAGATCAAAGCTCTCACGCACCAGTTCAACGATGAACCGCGAGACATGGCCTGACGGTACGAAGTCATGCACGCTCGCTGGAAGAAGCAGCGTCTGATCGATATTCCAGGGCCGAAAATACTTGCTCATAGCCCAAGATTGAATCAGACTCGTCAATAGTTGACCAGTGACTATCTGGACAGGCTCCTAGTCGTTCCGGTCTTTGCGGGACGGGAGCGGCGCTGGGGTTCCAACTTGGAGAACTCGAGATGACGATATTGGATCTACACCGTCAGGCCCTGTCCCTGACCGCGATCGCCCGGCGAACGGGACGCAAATCCCAAGACAGTACGAAAATATATCGAGTGCGGGCTCGAACTCCCCGCCTATGGCACGCGACAGACGGGGCGGCCAAACAAGATCGGGCTCTTTGTCGACTCTCTAGGAACGGGGCTCCTCTTGCAGACGGCTAAACATCAAAGTACCGATCCGCAGGCCTGGCTTTCCCCGGCCTTGCTTGCGTGAGCCACCAGAGGCGCATCGCAAAATTAGATGACAACCATATTAACTCTGCGTTTGACGCTCACTCTCATCGGGAGTGATAGTCACCAGCACTTGAGACGAGCGACTGGGGTCGCGAACCTTACCCGCTTCAGAATGCGCTCTGTCTTAATATAGATCAATCGGAGAGGCAATATATGCCCGCGTTTACCCAAAACGAATATCGTGAACGTAATAATCGACTCCGTCGTCAGATGGCAGAGCGTGGCATTGACGCGCTGCTCGTCCTCAACGAGTCAAATATGAATTATCTGACTGGCTATGAAGGTTATTCCGATTACGTTCCGCAGCTCGCACTTGTGTGCCAAGACGAAGAAGATCCGTGGCTAATCTTGCGCGAGATTGATACGCTTAACGCGACACCGACTTCTTACTTGTCGGAATCCCGTGTCCTCAGTTACGCGGAAAAATACATTGGTTCGAGCGAGCGTACGCCCTGGGAACCGATAAGCGATCTCGTCAAGGAGCGCGCCAAATCCAGTCGCATCGGGGTAGAAATGGGGGCGAAAATACTTGGCATGAAGTCCTATGCCGCTCTTGCCAACAATCTGGATTTGTCAAAGGCTGTCGATGCGGACGGCATGGTTTCGACCCTGCAACGAGTAAAATCGCCGGCAGAACTCGCCTACATAGAACAGGCTGGGAAGATTGCAGATAGGGCCCTGCAAGCTGGCCGGCTCGAGATTGCGGTGGGCGCGCGGGAATGTGACGTGGCGGCCGCCGTACAAGGTGCTCTCCTTAAAGGAACTCCCGAGTTTCCTGGGGGGCCTTGCTATGGTGCTCCCACCATGCCGGTTGGCTCCCCGGCCACAGCACCCCATCTCAAATGGTCCGATGCCACCTATAAAATGGGTTGCCAGACTAATTTTGAGTTTGGCGCATTCCGGCACCGCTACGCCTGTGCATTGGCAAGGACGGTTTTCCTGGGTGAACCGAGCGCTCGCGCAAAGCACTTGCATCAAGCGGCGGTGGACGGCTTCCTCGCCGAGTTCGACGCAATACGGCCAGGAGCCAAATGCTCCGATGTCTCGCATGCATTTAAGCGAGCATTCGAGCCCTATGGCGTACGTAAAGAGTCCAGGAGCGGTTACTCCATCGGCATCGACTGGAATGCTGACCTCAGCTTTCAGCCCGACGACCATACCGTCATTGAACCTAATATGACTTTCCACGTTCTCGTGGGTATTTATGAGAAGGAAGATGGCTATATCTTCAGTGAGACGGTCCGAGTGACTGAAAGCGGTGCGAAGTCTTTCTGCAATATGCCACGTGACATCTTGGTAAACTATTGACCTCTAGTCTCTGATGTTCCCTGTCAAGGTTGAAGGCAAGAAGGCTCGCCTGCTTGGCAGGGCACATCCCCAATCTCGGCCGCAAATATCACTGCGACCAAGAACGAGGCGCCGCGCATGGCCTGATAGGCCTCGACGACCCGCGCCATGGACCAGGTTGGCACGACGGCGCGCAGCTGGTCATCCAGGCGGTGTAGTCGCTGAGCCGCGTCCTCGATCGCGTCGATCTTCTCCTGGAACACGATCTGCTGTTCGGTATGCTCGAAGCTCTGGCGGGCAAGCCAGTGCCGGTGCGCCAATGTCCAATGAGCGCCGTTCTCGTAGATCCGCCCATGGCGCAGGAGGAAGGAAAGCAGCTGCTGGCGTTTGCGGCGCAGGTCGTCGGCTGCGGCTTCGCGGGCCCGGACCAGATCGCGGACAGTATCGTGGACCACGTCCGGCACCGTGGCGTTGACGATGCGGGCTGGGACCGCGTTCACTGCCGCCGCAACAATCTGGTGCGGCTGCCGAAGCTCATAGCTGGGACCAGCTGACATGGCCAAGGTTCCACCCAACGCCAAGGCCGTTTCCTCGATCTCGTCGAAGAGGCGCACCGTCCGGAATCATTCGAATGCGCAGCTGCCGATCAGGCGCACGCAGTTCGGGCTTTCGAAGCGGATTGCTTCCGGGCACAGGTCGAGCGCTTCCTGTATTCGTGCGCCGTTGTTCTAGGGCAACGAGTGGAGTGCGCCCCTTAGGGTGGACACTGATCAGGCTGAGGACTTGACCAGCTTGTCGGGTTTTCGAAGAGTGAAGACCCATGACAAGGCACCGTAATCACAGCATTCAGTTCAAGCGCCAGATCGCTCAGGAGTATTTGTCCGGCGAGTCACTTCACGGCCTGGCGAGACGTTACGACATCGCGCGCAACTTGCTCGACCGACTATGACCACCTGCGTATTCCAATGATTCCGGACATTGCATTCCGAGACGAAACCGGACACCTATTCCGATAGAATACCGGACGCGATTCCGAGGCGAAGCCGGACGGCTTAGAGCGCCTCTGGGTCTTTTTCGATATTTGTCGACGAACTCGTTTTCGGTCAAGCGGGAGTTGCGTCTGGGATTGGCAGGACCTTGTGTTTGCGCATGCTTTCGCCGGAAAGTTCGATGCGATAGGCATTATGAACAAGGCGGTCGAGAACGGCATCGGCGATGGTCGGATTACCGATCATATCGTACCAGTGATCCACGGGAATTTGACTTGTGAGGATGGTGGAACGCTTCTCGTAGCGATCCTCGACGATTTCCAGGAGATCGCGGCGTTGTTCGTCGTTGAGCTTCTCCGGCCCCAATCGTCTAAAGTAAGCAAGTCCGTTTTGGCCAGGCTCTTGAGCAGCTTCGCGTAACGGCCGTCTCCGCGGGCAAGGGCGAGCGAGGCGAAGAGGCGCGGCACACGGTGGTACGCGACCGAGAGATCCTCGCGACATGCCTTATGGCCGAGCGCGCAGGCCAGCCAGCTTTTCCCGACGCCAGCTGGTCCGATCGGGAGCAGGCTATGGCGCTGTCTGATCCAGTCGCATGTCGCCAGCCTGATGAACAGAACGCGTTTGCCATGCCGGAAAGGCCGAGTTCGCGCAGCATGTCGATGGTGGGATTGGTCAGCATTTGTTGATTATCTCCTTAATGAAAGTAGCCTGGGCCGCGAAGATTGGCGTGCTCGCCGACGGCGGCAGGTTCGGCGGTGTGCCTTGAGGCTTTGTGGGATTTGATGAGGGCGCTGATGCTTTTGCAGTTCAGGCAGCCGATCTCGAGAGCACGGGTCGAAACGGCTTCGGCCTGCGCCGTGTCGATCGCCTGGTAGAGCTTGAGAACGCCGAGGCATGTTCTGAATCCCTGTTCCGGATGCGGCCGGCTGGCAAGGATGGCGATAACGAGCCCCTCGGTCTGTGGACCGATCGAACGAGCCCAGCGCCGGAAGCGCTCCGGCGACCATTCCGCGTAGCGGCGGTGCGAACTGGGCATGTGGTCCGGGTCGGTTCCAAAACGGGCCCCACCATAGCGGCGCTGATGGGCCGCGACGCGTTTACCCTTGAAGAAGATCTCGATCGTTCGGCTCGTCGCCCGGACATCCACCTGCTCTCGGATGAGGCTGTGCGGCACCGAGTAGAAATAGCGCTCGAACTCGACATGATAGTCTGTCGATACACGCGCCAGCCGCCATTCGGCGAATTCGTATTCCTCGGCCGGCAGCACGGCGAGCGCTGGACGTTCCATCGCCTCGAACAGGTCGCGACGGCACTGGTCCAGTCGGCGCATGACGTGGGTGTTGATCCGCTCGACAGCCTCCCGGATAGCGGCATTGGCTTCGTCCAGGGAAAAGAAAGTCTGGTTACGCAGCCGGCCGAGAATGCAGCTCTGCGCGAAACGGACGCCACATTCGACCTTGGCTTTATCCTTCGGTCGCTTCGGTCGCGCCGGCAGAACGCCGACACCGTAGTGCGAAACCATCATGCCGAAGCTGCGGTTGATCTCGGGGTCGTAGAAGCTCGACCGATTCACGCCAGACTTCAGATTGTCGGGAACAATTAGCCGCGGGACGCCGCCAAAGAAGCGGAACATGCGCACATGCGAGCCGATCCAGTCCGGCAGGGTCTGGCTCCAGGTCGCCTCGGCAAAGGTGTAGCTCGACGCGCCGAGCACCCCGAGAAAGATCTCGGCCTCGCGGATCTCGCCGGTCTTGCGGTCCACGATCGGCAGCTTCTTGCCGGAATAGTCGACGAACACCTTGTCTCCGGCGACATGCACTTGGCGCATCGTCGGCGTCAGCCGCCGCTCGAAGCCTCTAAAGAGATCACAGAATCTGCTGTAAGCGTAACCATCGGGATGAACGGCCCGATACTCCTCCCACAGGATCGACAGCGTCACGCCCGGCTTCTTCAGTTCGACGGCCAGCGCCCCCCAGTCAGGCTCGGTGCGTCGGCGTATCCCTTGTTTGACGCCCTGACGGGAGAAGAGCCGATGTTCGAGAACATCGTCAGTCAGCTCCGCCGGTAACGGCCAGGATAGGCCGGCGGCAGTCGCTCGCTCTATGTTGTCCTGCACCGTGCTGCGGGCAATCCCAAGCATGGTGGCAATGTCGCGAACGCTTATGCCGTCCGCGCTTAGCCGAAGCAGTTGTTTCAATTGTCTCATAGTCAGCCTTCTTCTCTTCGGCATGCGTCTCTCCTCTACCGTCGAGGAAATGCATGCCCAGGCTGCTGACCCAAAGGCACTATCCAGGCTTCAAAACTGTCCGGTATTCAATCCGAATCGCGTCCGGTAAATCGTCGGAATCCGCAGACCACCCGCACAAGCAGGCCGACGACACTGCGATCGTGGAGGCGGTCGACGCGCGCCTCACGACCAGAGCTCTAACGGTGGCTATCCAGCGAAGAAAGCCGCCGCCAAGCTTGATCCATCATTCCGCCCAATATGCGGCCGAGCTCTACCGCGAGACCCTGAGCCGCAGTGGCCTGATCGGCTCAATGGGGCGCAGAGGCAATCCCTATGACAACGCCATGGCCGAGAGCTTCATGAAGAAGCTCAAGATTGAGGCGGTGTATCCCATGGCCTTCGAAAGCTTCGAATCGCCGAATACCTTCCGGCCGGCCCGGTCCTGCGGAACCCGCAGCTCCAGCTTGCCGACCCGCGTGACCAGGGTGCGGCCGTAGTAGCCCGAGCGATAGCCCAGACGATCAGGCGTGCGCTCGCTCTTGGAAGCACCCAGCGCCTCGTCCATCTCTGCCTCGAGCACCTCCTGCATCACCGCGCGGATCACTTCGTGCAGCCCATCCGGGTTCGAAAGCAGAATGTCTTTGACGGCAGCGATGGCGGATTTATCTTCGGTCTTGGTCGTGGTGGCGTTCCTTCGCGGGAATCAGGTGACGTTGAACATCACCAGCCTGCCATGACCGCCCTCTCTCAGCGAATTTGCAGAACTCTCAGCACACTACCCCGATTCGAGCCGCGTCACTCGAACTCCGAATGCCTCAGATGCGAGGACTCCAAATGTACGTGGCTGGTACTGCGTCGCCATAACCGGTGACTTGCGACTATCATCGCACCGGAATCCCGTCGTATGGAACCACAAACTGCGACCGTTACAAGCCTGGTCGAACCTACTTAGGCGACGCGACACCCAACTGCGATACCCGTTTCGCCCGATTCGACCAACACCGCCTTCTGCAACCTTGCCAGGTCCGCATAGGGGATGTGGCAACGGATGGAATGTCCGGGCTGCGCCTCGGCGAGCGGCGGCTCCTGCTGCTCGCAGATCGCACCGATCTTGCGCGGGCAACGGGTGTGGAACACGCAGCCCGACGGCGGGTTGGTGGCGCTGGGTATTTCACCGTCGAGACGAATGCGCGCGGTTTCGGTCTGGTCGAGATTAGGCACGGCCGATAGCAGCGCTTCGGTGTAGGGGTGATGCGGCCCGGAAAAGACTTGCTCCGATGGCCCGATCTCCATGATGCGACCAAGATAGAGCACGGCGATCTTGTCGGAGAGGTAACGGACTACGCCAAGGTCATGCGAGATGAAGATGTAACTGACATCCTCCTTCGATTGCAGGTCGGCGAGCAGGTTTAGGATCGCCGCCTGGACGGAGACGTCGAGCGCCGAGGTCGGCTCGTCGCAGACGACGATGCGAGGATCGCCCGCGAAGGCACGCGCGATGGCAACACGCTGCTTCAGCCCGCCCGACAATTGACGCGGCTTGACGGCGAGATGCCGGTCGGTAAGGCGCACCGAGCGGACGAGGTCGTCGAGGCGCGCCTCCAGCGCCTCGCCGGAGAGGCCGGCCAGCCGCTTCAATGCGCGGCCGAGGATGTGGCGGATCGAATGCGAGCGGTTGAGCGCCGAGTCTGGATTCTGGAAGACGATCTGCATCGCCTTGACCTGGTCGTCGCCGCGGTTCTCCAACCGTGGCGCCAGCGCCTTACCCTCGAGCTCGATGGTACCGCCGTCATCAGGCGGCACAAGGCCGAGCAGCAGCCTGGCGAAGGTGGTCTTGCCGCTGCCGGATTCGCCGACCAGCCCCAGCGTCTCGCCGGGCCTGAGATCGAGCGAGACATCCTTGACGGCGCGCAAGGGATGGCTGCCGCTACCATAGGTTTTGTTCAGCCCCGCGACGCGCAGAACGGGTGCCGCCTCCTCCTTTGGTGCCGGCGCCACATCGCTTGGTGTGGCACGCGGCAGGGCCTGCGCCTTGTCGTGATGGAAGCAGCGCGACAGGCGCCTACCTCGCTCGTCACTCAGGTCGTAAAGCGGCGGCAATTCGGCGCGGCAGCGATCGTCGGCCAGCGCACAGCGATCGGCGAAGGCGCAGCCCTTGATGTCGGCCCCAATGCCCGGCAGGAAGCCTGGAATGGTGTCGAGGCGGCCCAGGTCCTTGCGTTGACCGCGGCGTGGCAGGCAGCGCAGCAGCGCCACCGTGTAGGGGTGACGCGGATCGTTGAACACGACGTCCGTCGGCCCTTCCTCGACCAGCATGCCGGCATAGAGGACGCCAACCCGGTCGCACATGTGGGAGACGACGGCGAGGTTGTGGCTGATGAACAGGATCGAGGAGGATAGCTCTTGCCTGAGCTGCGCGATCAGGTCGAGCACCTCGGCCTCCACCGTCGCATCGAGACCGGTCGTCGGCTCGTCGAGGATCAGCATCGAGGGGTCATTCGCCAGCGCCATGGCGATCGCCACGCGCTGCTGCATGCCACCGGAGAGCTGGTGCGGATAGCGCTGCATGACGCTTGGCGGATCGGAGATGCGCACCCGGTTCAGCATGGCGATGGCGCGATCCTCGGCCGCCTTGCCCGTGACGCCGCCGAGCTCGAAAATCTCGGTCAGCTGGCCGCCGATGCGGATCGACGGGTTCAGCGCCTTCCCGGGATCCTGATAGACCATCGAGACGCTTTCGGCGCGGGCGCGCCGCAAGGCCTCGCCGTCCAGCTTCATCACGTCCTGGCCGTCGAGCGAGATCGCGCCGCCTGATATCGAGCCGTTTCTTGGCAAATAGCGCACGACGGTGAGCGCCACGGTGGATTTGCCGCAGCCGGATTCGCCGACCAGCCCGTAGGCCTCGCCTTGCCTGATGTTGAGGCTGAGGTTGCGCAGTACGGCCCGGTTGCGCCCGGCCACGCGGTAGGCGACCGACAAATCGTGTAGTTCGAGGGCGTTTTGCGCCTTGGCGGAGTTAGTCATTGAGCGCTCCATGGACGCCATCTGCTACCAGGTTGACGCCGATCACCAGCGATGCGATGGCGAGCGCGTCGAACAGAACCGTCCACCAGAACCCGCCGCCGATCATGCTGTAGTTGGAGGAGATTGACAGGCCCCAGTCAGGCGAGGGCGGCTGGATGCCGAAGCCCAAGAAGGACAGTGTCGCCACCGCGAAGATGGCGTAGCCTAGCCGCACGGTCATCTCGACCAAGATCGGTGGGATGACGTTGGGAAGGATCTCGACGAACATCGTATGCAGTGCACTTTCATGTCGGAGCTGGGCCGCAGCGACATAGTCGAGTTCGCGCTCAGCGAGCACTGCCGAGCGCACAGTGCGGGCAATGATCGGCGCGAAGCCCAAGGCGATGACGACGATGACGGTAGCCTTGGAGGTTCCGAGCGCGACGATGGTGAGCAGCGCCACGATGACACCCGGGACGGCCATGAAGGCTTCGAGGATACGGCTGACGACATCGTCGACGATGCCGCGGAAATAGCCGGTAAGCAAGCCGAGTGCCGCGCCCGCGACCGTCGCCAGCAGCGTCGCCAGCGGGGCGACGGTGAGGATGTCGCGCGAGCCTACGATGACGCGCGAGAAGACGTCGCGGCCAATCTGGTCGGTGCCGAACCAGTGCTCGGACGAAGGCGGCGCCAGCGCGTTGATGATGTCGTCGGCAAGCGGGTCATAGGGTGCGAAGTGCTCGCCGAACAGCGCGCAGGCGACCCAGAACAGCACGATGGCGAGCCCGACAAGGAAGGTTCGCAAACGCAGCAGCGAGAAAAGGACTTCCGCCAGGGAACTGCGCCCGCGAGTGTCGTCTTGCGGCGGAGAAGTGGTCTGGACGGCGCTCATTGGTCTGGCCCCAGCCGGATGCGAGGATTGAGCACGGAGTAGAGGAAGTCGGCGATCAATGTCGCCACGGCATAGACGATGCCGATGGTGAGAATGCCGGACTCCAGCATCGGGAAATCCTTGCCTCGCGCGGCCGTGAAGATCAGCGAGCCGATGCCCTGGTAACGGAACAGCGTCTCGATCACGACGAGGCCGCCGATGAGGTAGCCGGTTTGCGTGGCGATGACGGTGATGGTCGGCAGCAGCGCATTGCGTAGCACGTGCCGCCAGATCACCGTGCGCCATGGCAGGCCCTTGAGCACGGCGGTTCTCGTATAGTCGGAATCAAGCGCCTCGATCATGCCGGAGCGGGCCATCCGCGCAATGTAGCCGAACAGCACCAAAAACAGGGGCAGCGACGGCAAGATCAGATAATAGAGTTGGGTGAAGAAGCCGGCATCTTTTGGCCATGCGGCCGAGATCGGCAGCCAGCGTAGCCAGACGCCGAAGATCAGGATCAGGATGATGCCGGTGACGAATTCCGGCAGCACCGTCACCGACAGGCCGCCAAGGCTGATGATCCGGTCGAGCGGACGGTTGAGGTTGAGGGCAGCCACGACGCCGCCCAGAATGCCGATCGGCACCACCAGCACGAAGGCGACGGCGGCCAGCTTCATCGAATTACCCAAGGCACCGATGACGAACGGGGCCACCGGCGAGCGGAAGATGTAGGACGTGCCCATGTCGCCCCGAATGAAATTCCAGATCCAGGTCGCATATTGGGTGAGCAATGGGCGATCGACGCCGAGCGTATGATTGAGGGCGTCGACCGCGCGCTGATCGGCAAACGGTCCCATAATGGCTCGCCCGACATTTCCGGGCAGGACCTGGCCACCCAGGAACACCATGATACTGAGCAGGAATAGCGTGACAAGCGACAAGGAAACACGCCGGACAAGGAAGGAAAGAATGGCTAAGACTCCTTATGGAGCCAACCCCCATGAGGGAGCTGGCTGTTAGAGGATCGGCTGTCCCTCTTCCGCTTTAAGCCTTCGATGCCGTTTCGAGGAACAGCTGCCCCATGGCGGTCGGCTGCAGGCCGGCCACGCCCTTCGCAGTTGCCGTCAGGTAATCGAAGAAATAGCCGAAGATGATAGGCGTTTCCTCAAGGAGCAGCTTCTGGATCTTGCCGGCGTCAGCTTTGTGCGCCTCGAGGTCAAGCGCTGCGATGTAGCTGTTTGCCAGCGTGTCGTATTCCTTGTTCTTGAAGTGCGCCGCATTCCAGGTGCCGTCGCTCTTCAGCGGTGCTGCAAGGACCACGTTTGGCACGCCGCGGTGACCATAGTCAGTGATTCCCATCACCGAATCCAGCCAGTTCGATTTGCCGAACACCGCGTCTCCGTAGTAAGCGCCTTGGTCCATGATGTTGAGGTCGAGTTCGACGCCGATTTCCTTGACCCAGTTCTGGATGAGCTGGGCGTATGCCGGGATTTCCAGATAGCGCTGGGTGGTCAGCGTCACCTTGAAGCCCTTGCCGACGCCGGCAGCTTCCATCAGCTGCTTGGCCTGCGCGATGTCCTGCTTGCGCTGCGGCACACTCGTATCGGTTGACGGGAAGACCGCTGCGAACGGGCTGTCATTGCCCAGCGAGGCGCGCCCCTTCATCAGGCCGGCGACGAGCTTGTTGCGATCGATTGAGAGTGCAATCGCGCGGCGCACGCGCGGGTCCTTGTACGGGGCCGAATCGCAGCGCATGTGCACTTGCCGATGCGCAGACGACTTCAGGCTGATGATATCGACGTTCGGATCATTGAGCAGGCCTACGCCGGCGAACGTCGGCAACTGGTTGATGATGTCAACCTGACCACCTTGCAGCGCCAGGATCTGAGGCTGGATGTCGTCGAAGAAGGTGAATTCAGTGCGGTCCGGCAATGCCTTGTCGCCCCAGTAATCCTCGTTGCGCACGAAGGAGGCGCCGACCTTGGGCGTGTATTTCTCCAGCTTGAACGGCCCGGTGCCGTCGAAGCTCTTCTCATAGTCGCCCTTGTAGTTGGCAGGCAGAATGATGGCATTGTAGTTGTCCGACGACACCATGTAAGGGAAGTTGCCGTTCGGCGCATCCAGGTGGAACTCGACGATGTAGTCGTCGACCTTCCTGGTCGCGCCCTTCTGCAGGACGCCCTTGAACACCGAGAGCGCATTGGACGAGCCGGCCGGGTCGGCAAGCCGGTCGATGCTGGCCACCACATCGTCAGCTTTCATCTCGCCACCTGAATGGAATTTCACGCCCTTGCGCAGCTTGAAGGTCCACACCGTGCCTTCGTCGTTCGGCTTCCAGCTTTCGGCCAGCGCAGGCCGCAGCAACAGGTCAGGGCCATCGACGCAGAGGAACTCGCCCACCTGCTGAATGACCAGGCTGGTGCCGCCATCAGCATGGGTGACGGGGTCTATCGCTGCTGTCGGTACGTTGCAGGCAACGCGGATGGTGGCGCCTGGCGCACCCTGGGCGCGGGCAAGCGAGGGCGCCGCACCGAAGCCAGCGGCCGTGCCGATGCGGCCGAGCAGCGGCAGCGACAGACCAAGCAGGCTGCCATGGCGCACGAAATCGCGGCGACTGACACGGCCGTCGACGAGACCATCGATGAGGTGATTTTCAAGCGGCGAGCGATTGCGCCGGAGGAGGTCGAGAGTGCGATAGTTCTTGCTCATGAGTTTAAGCCTTTCCCCTTTTTCTTTTTATGACTGACATGCGTTTTATTTGACAAAATCCTGTAGAATTCGCGTGTTCCGATCGTCACGCGCTTTGTGGGAAAGCTTTGGAGATCTGAACTCGCCGTCGAGCATCTTATCAGACTCATCCGCCGGCTTGGCCGCCAGCCATCCGCACGGCCGACTCGTTCAGTAACCTAAGTCCAGGCTGACCTCGCGACTAGGAGGCCTTCCGTTGATGAACTCTACAACGTTCTCCACGCCAAATTCGATGTATCTCTCCAGTACACCATCGGCGTTATGAGACTGGTCATGGGAGCCGATCACATTCGGAAGCCTGTGTAGCTGCAGTCTCGGTTCAAATTGGCCCGGAAAAAACCGCGGCCATGCGTAATAGGGCCACGCATCTGCTGCGTATCCTCGGAAGCGTCCGGTGGTAAGAGCCTTGTATAGCGATCGTTCTTTAATCAAATTACCGCGCGAACAATTCACCAACAACGCGGAAGGCTTCATGACAGCCAGTTCGGCCTCGCCCAGCAACTGAAAAGTCTTACCAGTGACGGGGACAGCAAAGGCCACATAATCACACTGAGCGAGGACTAAATGGAGATCGTCCATCCCATACATAGTGTCTACGTTTTCGTCCTGCCGATCCTTGTTGCGTCGCACGCCAAGGACGCGCATATTAGCTACCTTAATTTCGCACTGCTTTGCTTGGGTGAGAAATCCTATCTCACCCAAATCGTCGACTCCTGAGTGGAACCAAGAAAGCATCTTGAGGTTCTTTGAAATTTCCGGGATTCCTTCTGGGATCGTCCAGCCCAGAAACACGTCAGCAGCTACGGCGTGACGTGCAATGCTAGAGTACGTGCACTCGAAGCGAGAGAAGTACTCGCCTTCAGGCACCACGATCTCTGTGCCGCTCGGAATCGCCGCTTTGACGTATTTTAGCTCTTCGTCCGTAGCGTGCCAGAGGCAAAGTGCCTTCATCTCTACCCTCAGTGATTTTCGGACGCATGATCCGACCAGCCGGCTCTTGAGTCCAATGCAGTTTTAATATTCATGTTATCGCGTTTCGAGATGCTGTGACCGAGGGAGTCCTACGCTTGGTCCGCCCACAGGCTCCTTCGGCGCAACGTCGAAGGAAGCAGACGAACACTCGTCCGAAACGAGGCTAGTTGTGCCCGCGCCTCCGCAAATCGACGCACCCTATCGGTCGTTTTTCATCAAGCAGAAGCCTAGAAATCACTTTGAGCGTCCCTCCGGACCGTCCCACAGCAGGGCGCTTGCCGTCGATCATTCCGCGGTGCAGGCGCCGGCCGACGAACAGCCCGATATCATCGATGTGGGTACCGGCTTGGGACAGGCAACGGACAAGACGCAGGGGGGGCAAAATTCTTCTTCCAGGCGCGGCGACTAGTGCGGGGCCGGTGTTTGGCCTGCCAGTACATCTGGAAACGCTCGCCGATCGCGTCCGTGACTACGTCGAAGTGGGAAACTCGGCCAATACCGCTGCGCCCATGCCGGCGACTAGAACGTTTTGCGCCTGTCAGGTCCGGAAGTGGCCGGCCCGATACGCAGACCCCGGCCTCTATATTCCCGCCTTGTGCATCCGGAAACGTAACAGGAGACAGAAAACCGAACTTTGAGGCAGCCACGATCGAGCGTCGCCTTTCCGCGACAGACCTACCGAGTAAACCGTATCTAAGGCCTGCTGCTTGCCCAGGGCATCCACCAGCTCCGAACGACCGGCAAGGGCCGCCCGCTTCCTGAGCACCTGAAGGCGCAGATCCGTCGCGAGCTTTGATCGGCTCGAACTGTTGCTCGCTCAGAGCAGGCAGGCATATAGAGGCCGAGCGCGGCGCCCTGTTGACAGCTTAATCTAAGTGGCCGACCGAGAATGTTGTACGCGCCACACGCGAGGCCGGCGTCAAGCTCGGGACGCTCTCGCGCGCAGCATTTGCCTGTCGCATGCGCGAACTGGCCGGCACAGACCCGATCGTCGTGCCGCTGGTTAAGCCGCTTCTTTCGAGCCTCAGCGCGTGCTGACGGAGTGACGGAGTTCGCCTGCCTGACGAAGCAGGTTCGCGACAGTCTGTCGGCGCCCGCTCGCCTTACGCACCATGATCGACCGCCCAGAGCGGCTCAGCTCGTCGCGGTCGCGGGGGCGTATCTAGGCTGGCGCCAGCGCGCTACCAGTCCGGGAGATCGACGTCCAGGGCAAGATTAGCCGCTGCAGCGACGAACTCTCCCGCCCCCCGCTCGCTGCTCGTGCGCTGAAGAAATGGTCGAGCTTGCGCGCTTGGGGCATGAACATCGCCAGACGCCGCGGCATAGCGAGCGCGTGTGGCGGTTGCCCGCAAACTGGCCGCCATCCTGCACCGCATGTGAGCCGATGCAACCGAGTTCCGCTTGGAAAGGTGCCTGCCGCACTGGTGGCGGGACCAGAGACAGATCAAAGGAGCAAGGAACAGGAACAAAACTTGCACCCGAAAGGGCGATGCCCGGATCGTTTCATGGGGACGATGAACTTGCCGAACCAAGGTTCGCAACGTCGTGAAACAGATTGAGGCAATGGACCGCACGCCTGGGCGCGACCTGATCCGCGCAGCGTCCAGGCAAGCGCGTATCTGAGGATAGTCGCGAAAATCTCCGTCATGCAATGGTCGGGATCTTGGTCCCCGCTTCCAAGCTGACGCCTGGCACCGGCGGTTATGATCGCCGGCGACACACCGACACCAGAGAAATAATCGTCGGCATCCCGGGCAGCTGGGACTCAACGAGCCGCTGCCGGTTCAGTTGGTCCATTGGGCGCTGACTATTCGGCGGCCTCGGGACCTATTTTTCAGGACGACCCATTCTCTGACTCATTTCGAACGGCTGGAGGCGACCAATTGTGTTTGAGAACTCGGTGATTAAGCGGCACGTTTTTTTGCGTCGATGGAACTCTCCCGTTCGACCTGGTTGATTACGCCGCTGTTGCCGTGGAAAGGTGACAAGATGTCGAAGTGCGGGCGCGTACTGCCAATGTATCTGAGGGGCCCACCTCCTGAGCGGACACTACGACTGAGCAGGGAACTGGCGCCATTCTAAGCCGCATCCAGGATCATGCACATTTCGCGGCCGCGAGATAGATTTCGTAGGCATGATCCGGACTGCTCGCGGCCTTAAGGATCACGCCCTACAGGTCATAGCCTCAAACATTATCCGAAAACTTGTAATATGGTCGTAAATAGGCAAGCCCGTCATGTGCCGCAGCTTCGGTGCGAATTTGGGGAACTCTGTACATTCAAAGATGAATGCGCCGATGTGGGGGTGAGCTGCGCAAAGTCGCCGCACGGCGTCCGTGAGATGGCGCTCGGTGTCAGAGTCAGGGAGAGGCGCCATTCCTGTCGGACGCTTCAGTTCGTTCTCCACAAGCATGCTACCTGAAATACCGTCGACTGCGACTCTCGCGCGTTCCTCAGGATCGCGAACGATCCCTAAAAGATCGGTCCCGACGTACTTCTCGTGAGCGACCACGACGCCGAGTTGAGCCTTGGGGGGCAGGTGCCGGATCACCGTCGGGGCTAAGAGGAGGCTCCCCGTAGCCACGGGCACCTTCACCGCTGCAGCGATTGCCTCCTGGTACCGGACGGTATAGCCACAGCCTGAACTGATCGCAACGGCACCGCGATCAACGAGGCGACGCGCGGCTTCGGCGTAGGCAGCACAGAGTCCTGGCTCGTCGTCCATAAGCGCCTGCCACCAGGCACCTTGGACCTGTTCATAGATGACACGACGGCCATCGAATGTTTGAGGCCGAGGACTGTCCGGGTGGCCGTTCCAGAGGCAGAGGATTCCGATCGGGCCCGCAGTATCCTGCTGTTGTGAGTGATCTTGCATGGATACTCTCCTTTTCTTTCCCTTGCACGCCGCCTGATGCTCACTCTCCTCGATCAGCAGGCGCAGGGTCGCTCACTGCGGTTCAAGCATTAAGCGGCTTGCACATCAATCAAAGATCGACCCCAGAGAGCTCGAATGATAATCAGTTGCTGCCCACTCGAACCTTTGCCAAGCGGGAGTTCCACGGTCTGGCCTCCTCCAAATCGCGTGCTACCCGGACGAGCGTAGACTCATCACCGAAGCGGCCCACGATCTGAATACCGATCGGTAAGCCGCCGGCGCTTTCTGCCAACGGCAAAGACACCGATGGTTGTCCAGTCACATTGAACACGCCAGCATACTGGCAAATCGCCGTGTCAGCTATTTCGATGCTTTCTTCTGCGGAAAGCGTTGGGTTGGTGGCAGAATAGATGCCGCCATGCGGCACGGCCACGATTGGCATCGTGGGGGTCAGCAGAATGTCGAAGGCATGGATCGCCTCGCCCACGCGGAAACGCATTTTCCTGAGCACCTCTTGTAAGTCCACCGCTTCAGAAAGAGGTACGTCACGGCCAAATTCATACCATTTGAGGTTGCCTGGCTCCAAGGTATCCGCGTTGATAGTGCGCCCCATGGCCCGTGCCGCCCGTTCAAGTAGATTCGCGGACGCGTTCGCCCCGGCAAACGCTCTTCTGCTGTATTCGACAGGCTCATATGGTGAGACTATGTCAGTTACCATGTGCCCCATTTCCTGCAGAAGTTTTGCAGTGGCCTCCACAGCGTGTAGCACTTCCGGCTCAAGGCCGACCGCGCCCCAACTCGTTCTTGCGACACCGACCCGCAGACGACCGGTGGGCTGTGATAGCTCCGCCACGTAGGAACGGTTCGGCTGTATGATGATAAATGGATCGCCGGGATGGGGGCCGGAAAAAACGTCCAGTGCGGCGGCCATGTCGCGCACAGTTCGACAGAGAACAAAAGCGCGGGTGAGACCAAACGATGCGTCCTGATTGTCTGGGCCGCCGGAAATGCGCCCGCGAGACGGGTTCAGCCCTACAAGACCGCACCACGACGCCGGGATTCGAATTGATCCACCTCCGTCGTTACCGTGGGCAATAGGAGTGATGCCGGCTGCCACTGCCGCTGCCGCTCCGCCAGAGGAGCCTCCCGCAGAGCGCTCCAAGTCCCATGGATTGCGGGTGATACCATTAAGAAAGGATTCGGTCATTACGGTCGATCCAAGCTCCGGGGTCGCTGATCTTCCTATTGTCCGAAGCCCGGCCTCCCGGGCGCGGCGAAAATAATAACTGTCGGTATGGGAGCGGCATCCTTTGAACAGTCGGCTTCCTTTTTCCTGTAGGCGGCCTGCTTCGCTTTCCCCGATATCCTTGCGAAGGAAAGGCACGCCATGGAAGATCCCTCCATTCGCTCCGGCAACGGTCTCAGCATCTTCGTAGAATTCAACTACGGCATTGATGTGCGGATTGACCTGGTCGTGCGCCTCGCGAGCTAGCCGCGTCAATTCCAAAGGCGTAACGTCACCCGAATGCACGAGTGAGGCCAAACCAGTGGCATCGTACTCCGCATACTCACTTAGATTCATAGAAGTACTCCTCCCTTACTATGTTTGGCATTCTTCAGTGTCGGTGAAAAAGGCAGTGACATGCGTGGGCGAGCATGACTGGTCACCAGCGGCGGAAGAACAAATGGAAAACAACGATTGCGGCCCTGCAGCGGGAGAAGCGCAACCGTTCAGATGTTCCGTACCATCAATCCCGATGTCGCGGCAGTCAAATACAGCTTTCAGATTTGACTCATCTATGGGCTAGATGAGGTGTCGACCTTGGTATCCGCTAGTGCACCTCGCGATCCGTTGGCCCGCACATCGTTGCACTCCGACGGGAAGGCCAGAAACATCAACTCTAGCGCCGCTTTTTGTATGACACGCGTGTAATTGTTCTGGCGATCGACGCTCGTCGAAGTAAGCGCTAGGAGTCCATTTTGAATTCAGGGATGAACGTTTCTGCGGATGAGATTGCCGACCATAGCGACAAGGATGGCGTAAGGGACGTCGATGCTCTTCTCGTAGTCGCGCACGAGGCGGCGCCAGCATGTCAACCAGCCGGAGGTGGATTCGACGATCCTCTGTACAATTTGACAGAAAGTAGCCATTTCGCGTGATGATTTTGGGCCAGCCGGGCCATCTTTCGCCCCGCGAAGAAATGGGGACCCTGGATCGGCCGGCTGTTGGGGCGCATCTGAGGCTGACGCCGGCGCGCTACCAGTCCGGCGAGACCGACATGCAGGGCAAGATCAGCCGCCGGGTGACGAACTCGCCCGCACCGCCCTCAACGAAGCTGCGCCTTCGCTGCTGGTGGGCGCGAACAATTGGTCGAGCTTGCGCGCCTGGGGCGTGAACATTGCCAGACGCCGCGGCATGGCGCGGGCGGGAGTGGCGGTGGCCCGCAAGCTGGCGGTGTGGCGGTCACCTGCATCGCATGTGGGCTGACGCGACCGAGTTCCGCTTTGGAAGGTGCCTGCCGCGCTGGCGGCGTAAGCCGCGACGAACACCGAACGAGCAAAAGTGGAGCTTTCGCCCGAACGGGCGATGCCCAGATCGTTCCGTGGGACGATGGGCGACGCGATCCCGTTAAGAGCCCGGAACCTGCCGGCCAAAACTCGGCAAGGTCGTGAAACAGATTGAGATGCCTCGCTCTCCTGCCCTCATCATGCCGCAGCCCAAGCGCCGACCGCGAAGAGAAGCGAGTGACCCGCGGAACGGTCCGCGAAAAAAGCGTAGGAGCACCTTGACCTCAACGACCCCAATCAGAGAAGACTCTTAGAAGATTGGCTTTCCTTGGCTTAGGTGTGAGCCTTCGATGCCTTTTCGAGGAAAAGTTGTGCAGCCGCACTCGGCTGCACGCCCGTCATGCCTTTCGTCGTCGCCGTCAGGTAATCGAGGAAATAGCCGAAGATGATAGGCGTTTCCTCAAGCAGCAGCTTCTGGATGTTGCCCGCCGTTGCCTTCTGCCCTTCCAGATCGACAGCCGCTATGTAGCTGGACACGAGCATGTCATAATCCTTGTTCTTGAAATGCGCGGCGTTCCAAGTGCCGTCGCTCTTCAGCGGCGCGGAAAGCAAGACGTTCGGCACGCCGCGGTGACCATAGTCAGTGATTCCCATCACCGAATCCAGCCAGTTCGATTTGCCGAACACCGCGTCTCCGTAGTAGCTACCCGCGTCGAGGATGTTGAGTTCGATCTCAATGCCGATCTCTTTAACCCAATTCTGGATCAGCTGCGCGTATTCGGGAATTTCAGCAACGCGCACGGCGGTCAGCGTCACCTTGAAGCCCTTGCCGACGCCGGCAGCTTCCATCAGCTGCTTGGCCTGCGCGATGTCCTGCTTGCGCTGCGGCACACTCGTATCGGTTGACGGGTAGATCGGAGCAATTGGGCTGTCATTGCCCAGCGAGGCGCGCCCCTTCATCAGGCCGGCGACGAGCTTGTCGCGATCGATTGAGAGCGCAATCGCGCGGCGCACGCGCGGGTCCTTGAACGGATCCGAATCGCAGCGCATGTGCACTTGCTGGCACGCCGACGACTTCAAGCTGATAATATCGAAGTTCGGATCGTTGAGCAGGCCAATGCCGGACAGAGCCGTTATATTGGTGATGTCTACTTGACCACCCTGCAGCGCCAGGATCTGCGCCTGGCGGTTGTCGAAGAAGGTGAACTCGGTGCGGTCCGGCAATGCCTTGTCGCCCCAGTAATCCTCGTTGCGCACGAAGGAGGCGCCGACCTTGGGCGTGTATTTCTCCAGCTTGAACGACCCGGTGCCGTCGAAGCTCTTCTCATAGTCGCCCTTGTAGTTGGCAGGCAGAATGATGGCATTGTAGTTGTCCGACGACACCATGTAAGGGAAGTTGCCGTTCGGCGCATCCAGGTGGAACTCGACGGTGTAGTCGTCGACCTTCCTGGTCGCGCCCTTCTGCAGGACGCCCTTGAACACCGAGAGCGCATTGGACGAGCCGGCCGGGTCGGCAAGCCGGTCGATGCTGGCCACCACATCGTCGGCTTTCATCTCGCCACCTGAATGGAATTTCACGCCCTTGCGCAGCTTGAAGGTCCACACCGTGCCTTTGTCGTTCGGCTTCCAGCTTTCGGCCAGCGCAGGCCGCAGCAACAGGTCAGGGCCATCGACGCAGAGGAACTCGCCCACCTGCTGAATGATCATGATGCCGCCGGTATCGGCAATGGTGACGGGGTCTATCGCTGCTGTCGGTACGCTGCAGGCAACGCGGATGGTGGCGCCTGGCGCACCCTGGGCGCGGGCAAGCGAGGGCGCCGCACCGAAGCCAGCGGCCGTGCCGATGCGGCCGAGCAGCGGCAGCGACAGACCAAGCAGGCTGCCATGGCGCACGAAATCGCGGCGGCTGACACGGCCGTCGACGAGACCATCGATGAGGTGATTTTCAAGCGGCGAGCGATTGCGCCGGAGGAGGTCGAGAATGCGATAGTTCTTGCTCATGAGTTTAACCCTTTCCCCTTTTTCTTATGGGTGAAGATGTATTTTCGAAGGCCGATGCTCTTCGAGCGCATTCTCGGTCTTTTGATTGCGTAAGACTGTCATTGGCATCAAACCGCCGTCAAATATAACCTATATATCGAGCTCATCTGGTTTTGAGATAATCCGATCGTGGTGATCACCCTCGCAGCGCCCTCGCGGGGACACCGGTAATTTCCTTGGGTCAGGCGGCGACCAGAAGGAGAGGTTTAGGCTTGAAACTGAGGCAGACAGCTCGATCCTATGGAGCAGCCTGGCGACAGTTTGATCTTCTCCGCTCTGCGCAATCTCTTCGTCCCGCCCCGCTCGAAACGCTTCGCTCTCGCTACACATATTCACCGCCTGCGGGCCATGGCGGAATGAAAAGCCGTGGCGTGGTCAGCTGACATCGGCGGCCGCACGTCTCACGCGCCTATATGGAGGCAACGTGACATCGCAGGGCGACGCCAAGATGACGACCGCGCTGCTCGATCGCCTCTCCCACCATCGCGAGATCGTCGAGACCCGAAACGAATCCTGGCGCTTCAAAAGGCCGATCTCAAAGCTGAAGATCAGGCTGGGCAACCTCGACCAGCCTCGCCTGATTTGATGCTAACCGGCGTGCCCTTCACCTCTCAAGCAGCTCTTCAATTTTGATTGAGGCGGATCGCATCGATAATGTGGACCGAGACGCTCACGCAGCGAGTTCGGCCATCATTTTCATCAGAGGGCCGCTGAAGTCGATGTCGGAGGCGCTCTTGTTCTCGAGAACACTGAAGTAAACGATAACGGTGCCGGAGTCAGGGTTCGCAAGCATGAACTGGCCCCCATAGCCGCCGTGGCCCAACCACGTTCCGTCGGTGTACATTTGGCGACTATAACTTGTCCAGTCGCGCGGCTTCGCCAAGGTAGGACCCGGATTACGGCGCGTCTCTTCAATGAATGCCGCATCACCGACACGACGTCCATCGACACCCTCGCCTTTGCGCGCGAACAGTAGCCCGTAGCGCGCTAGGTCGCGGGCGGTGAGGTAGGCGCCGCCGTATAGCCCCGGCACACCTTGGCGATCGCAACTGATATGGAAACACCCTTCAAGGCCCGCCGCCTCGACGATGTCGATCAGCCAATCGCGCAACACCCGGCCACTGGCGCGCTCGATGATCCAGCCGATGACCTCGCTGTTAGCTGACTTATAGAGCACCTCGCCGGTACGATTCGGCAGGTCGTCTCCGGTGATACCGCAGAGGAAGGCGCGAGTCGTCTCTTCCTTCTGCCCCTCCAGTGGCAGGCGGTTGCCGGTGGCGACATCCATGTCGAAGGCCGAAGTGTAGGGGTCGCTGTAGTCCTCGTTAAAGTCGTTGGCGACGTTCATGTCCGCGACCGCCTTGACGGTCGCCTCAGCGTAGCCCGTACCGATCTCAGGTAGGTAGTCCTTCACCTTGCGGTCGAGGTCGACGAGGCCGTCGGCGACGCAGCGGCCGAGCATCAGATTGATTGTCGTCTTGGTGATAGACATGAGGGGATGCGGCCTGTCGGGGCCGAAATCTGGTGCGTAGGCCTCGTAGAGGATGCGCGCGTCGCGCACCATGACGAAGGCCGAGAAATGCGGCATAGCGAGGAAGCGTGCGACCTCGGGCCGCTCCCCGATGGTCCAGTCGACCTCCTTCCTGAGCGGAAGGACGCCGGGAGCGCGCAAAGACATACCATAGCGCAACGTGGTGTGAAGGTTATGGAAGCCGTGGCGGCGGTGGTCGGGCAGGTCCCAACGCGCCCTGTTATCGTACAGAGTGACGAAGTCGGGGTTGGGGATCGAGGAGAGCGTCATGAGGCGTACCTTTGCAATCGGTGTTGTTTTTCGGACACAAGGTAGCGAAATGTGCGTAGTTATCAGCAGCCTGCTGGCAAGTGCTGGACAGACCTGTTCCAGCCGTGGCTGCTGGGGATTCGCGACGTAGAGATATTTCTTCCCTTTGGCTGTGCAGCACGGACAGACCACGCCAAATTGTCCGAAAAGCAGACCATAGCTTGCCTGCCCATGACCTCGACAACCGTCCCCACGTCTGGATTCACCTGACGCACTCGCCCTTGTTTGGTTCCCAGGGGTAGGCCATCAGAACCGTTCGCCCTGCGCCAATATGTTCGCTGGCGCTCATTCCGAGAAATTCACGTGCAGGAATGTTGATCGATTTCGCCCGGTGATCTTCGCGGAATTGCCCATGGGGTCGCCCATTTTCTGCATTTTAGACTTGCGGGCAGGCTCTGAATTGGCAAATACAAAATTGATATCACAGCCATCTTGGAGTTAGATGGTGATTGGCGGCCCGCAGAGTGGGGCAGCCGCGTGTCATTGCAGACCGGTGAACGGTCTGCGTCTGGACTGGTGGTGACTGCGCGGAAGAACGCCTCAAAGCGCAGGGGGTCACTTTGGGGGCGCGACGCCCCAGATCCGGGCCGCATCGGCCCGGCTCATGCCGTCCAGAACCGCCGCGATCGACAACAGCCGGCTGCTCTGGCGCACATCCTTTGAGTTCCGGGCAAGACGGCGAAGCTCCCCCGCCGAAAAGTCCGTCCGCAACTTCACCGCTGATCCCATCGCCGAATCTCCTTCGGCAATAGGGAATCACGGCGCGCAAATCGGCCAAAATCACAAAAGAGTCAGCAGCCAAGACCGTTGGTATAAGTCGGCCCAAGCGCCGTCTGTTCAACAAAGGAGCTCCCGGACCCTCTGGCCCGCAGAGCCAACGCTCCAACTTTCGAGACGGGCTCTTGGGCCTTAATCAGGATTTCGGATGTCATGATCTGCCTGCGCGGCTTGGCGACTACCCGCTCGGTAAAGCGGCGCGTCATATCCCCTGTCCGCGATGGCGGCAGCGATTTGGTTGCGCTGTCCGGGCGAGCAGATCAAGCGGGAGTGGCCCGCTGCCCGTTTTCGAGTGCGGTCATCCGCGCTTTCTTACTCCGAGGATTGCGCGTGCCTCGGCAGGTGTGGCGATGCTGGCGCCCATGCGCTCGATGATCCCAACCGCATTGTCAACGAGCTCGGCATTGGATGCCAGCACCCCACGTCGGAGGTAAATGTTATCTTCCAAACCTACCCTGACGTGTCCGCCCATAGCCACCAGCTGTCCAACTATCGGCATCTCATCTGCACCACAACCAAATCCACCCCAGACTGCCCCGGAAGGGAGAAGCTCTCGCATCGCCTGCACAGCGCTCGGCACAGCGGGAGCACCATAACCCGTACTGAGGCAAAATTGGAAAACGGGCGGACCGTCAATTATGCCTTCAGAGATAAGTTTCTTAGCGGTTTCAATGTGTCCTAGATCGAAGCATTCGAGCTCGGGCTTGACACCAGCCTCGCGCATAAGTGTCGCCATCTCTCGCAGATCGGACATACGCGCAACAAAAATCGCATCCCCAAAAGCCATTGTTCCGCAATCCAGGGTGCTAAGCTCCGGCTGAAGTTTGACGGCGTGGGAGCAGCGGCCAATCGCGTTCTTAAGAGTGCTAGCCTTCCCTATTTTTAAAGGATCCAAAGAAGCAAGTTCAAGTTCCCCATCCATTCCACAGGTTAGGTTGATGATGACATCGGTCGCCGCGTCCCTGAGCTTCTTAACAACCTGTTCATAAAGCTCAAATCGGTTTGATGGGGCCCCCGTGTCGGGCTCGCGGACGTGAATGTGCACGATCGCAGCCCCAGCCTTTGCAGCTTCCAGTGCGGCCTTCACGATTTGCGATGGCGTCTTGGGGATATTTGGATGCTTCGCAAGACTCGCGGCCCCCCCTCCGGTGACTGCGCACGTGACAACGACTTTCCGCGACATCAGAAACTCCTACTTCGGTATCGTCTTTATTGTTTAGTGTGGCGTCTGCAGTCGGTGGCGGCGCCGAGCGCTTATACTTTCGAAGGGGCGGCAGCCTATTTCGGGAATTCTTCATGCGTATCACGTGATCGTCAAATATTGATTGTTGTCGCTGACCATCTGGATCCGAGATTACCGTGTATGGTCGCTGATGGTCGGAAATTTCCCTGTGAGTTGTGTGCGTCAAGTTCTGCAAAAATGGCGTGGCATTCAGCGGTGACGTTGGCGTGTCCGCCGCGCAGCCCCCGTGTTTAGCGGAGCGGCGGACATGGGCGGCCGCGTCAGGCGGCCAGTGCCCTCAGGTTCTCCTTCTTGTGCTCGCGCAGATGATCCATGTTGAGGTAGCGGGTCGCCTCGAGCCAGTTCTCGAGATGGCGCCATTTCAACTGGGGCGACAGTAGGCGCACGGAAGACCGTCTGAATGCGAGATGATCGAATCCATGAACCTTTGACATTCCCAGCACTCGCAGAGACTGCGGTCCTGGCTTAGCTGAGAGCCCTCAACAAATCCCGCAACCTCAATCGGGGTTTGTCGAAAGCATTCGTAGGAGCGAGTAATCGCTGAGGAAACTTCCCAGTAATCCATCGATCGCGGGGGGATCCGTTCCAGCTCATGGCTCATTCATCTTATGGCATGGGAGTGCGGCCAGGCGCCGTTGATCGCTTATAAGTTTTCTTTATAAGGCAGGAATGAGGAATAGATTGCGCCCTTGGCACTGTTCGGAAAAGAACACAGACAACAACTGTCACCGCAACTAGAACGCCTTGAATGCTGCGCCCGCTGGGCAGCCCGCAGCGCGCTCTTTTCGCCATAGCCGGCACCGGTCGCCGCGCCCACCTCCATCAGCCGCTCATCGGTCTTCGAATCAGGTTGGTGTCAGCAACCCGACCCTGACGGAAGAACATCGGTGACCACCGCTGCGCCGCTCGCTCGCTACGGCGCTGTTGAGGGCGCGCTCGCGAGCGGCTTCGCTACCGCCGAGCTACACCACCTCGCGTGACACGACCCACGTCGGCCGTCTCAGTTTTGATCGTTCCTCACGAACACGCATTGAGGTACCGATGACATAGTCTGACGACGATCAATTGAATTCATGCTATTCTCGGTATGCCCATTCGGCGATTAATAATGCCCGGATCGAATGTACCACGGTCCGCCGCGGCCCGGCGTCCAAGCTCGGCCATCACATCCGGCAGGAATGTTTCTACGCGGCGCGATAGCAGGTCGAAATTTAGGAAAAGCTGTTCAGCTGTCGACAGTACCGTGCCGTCGCCACGCACCATCGCTTGCGCGACATGGACTCGCTTTTCGTCAAGGTCGGCTATCCAAGTAGTGAGGAGCAAATCGTCGCCGTGCATGGCTTCCTTCTTATAAGCGACTCGCGCTTCGGCGGTGACGAGAGCAGAGATTATCGAACCATCTGGACTTCGGCGTATCGCAGCGTCGAGCCGTAGATCCGCAGCTCTACTGAACGCTGCCAGATAGTGCACCATATTCATGTGCCCATATCCGTCGATAAGATCGTCGGTCACTATTGTTTTGAATTTTCCGGCTGCATCCATCTATTTTTCGCCCATTCTCGTCTGATATTGGCAGATTACAGTGCCGCCATAATAACGCCTTGAAAGCATCATCGGCAGTTCAATTCTCTCTGCATAACGATCGAGTCGATCATAGGTCATTACATTGGCTTCGCATGCAAGCGTGGTCAGATTCGTCCAGCACGCTCATCTCGATCCAACGATCAGTAACGCGGCAATTTCTACAAGGAGCGCAATCGCATCGAACGCCTCTTCAACAAGCTCAAGCAGGCATCCAACCCGATAAGAGAAGTTCCTCGCCAACTCATGGGTTCGTCAGACTTGCCGTCTCCAGTCTTGCTGAAACCAGCAGCATAACAGGCGACCTCCCGCACCGCGTTCGGTCAGACCTTTAACCACCTCTATGATAACATACCGATGAACGCAGCGTCTCAGTGCGGCCGGACCGTGTTGAACAACACGACGAGCACAAGATGGCGCGGATCGTCTGGGCGCTGATGACTACGGGCAAGCGCTTCGCAACTTGCCGGCAGCGTGACGTAGTCGCAGAGGATACGCAGAGATTGGTGGTGCTGATGGTTTGATGGTGGACGGTCGAACCGGGATCGGACAAACCCGCTCAGTGGGTGCCGCTCAAAAAGCGCGTTGACCTGTCTGGGATCCGATCCGCGGACTTCATGAGGGCCAGCGGCATGAACAGGCCGCACTCAAAGCCCGAATACATGCCTGCACCCGACCGACCTGTCATCAATGTCAGAAAGCCCTTGCCACGCAGAGGCCAATCGATCAATCCGTTCTCGTCCATACGGGTCGTGAGACTGCCAGTTACACTACTGTAGCCTACAATATTTTATAGCGTCGTAGACCGGTCCGCCACGAGTTGTCATTGAAGCTCGGCCCGGCTGCTCGCGCGGCCGAGCTCATCCGACTTTCATAAAATAGGATCAATTCATTATCGACCTGCAACGCTTCAAATTTCTCGGCGACCTCTTCGTCTCCGAGCATGATATCCAGTACGAAATGCTCAGTATCATTCAGAAAAAGAGGGTCGTTACTGAGAGCCATGCCAATGACGATGGGACCAGTTTCCGGCGTGATGTAGTAGAAAAAGGGCTTCTTTCCAGCGATGGTCACGTCGATCGCTAGATTTCCGCCGCACCTGGCGCATCGCCAGTCCGGCTTTCGGAAGGCCAAGGGGTTGCGCGGGTGCCGGTTCAACAAGGAAACGCGGCCGCTCCCCTTGTCGACGCGAATTTTGGCCCATCCCAGATCGCCCAGGCTACCATCTTTGCGATAGCTGTAGCTGTCATACCCCTGCCAGAAAATTGTCTCCTGGGCAGTGTCACTGAACAGCAGGTACGCGCCGTTCGATTCTAACGACCAACCGTCCGCAGGGCCGCCGCGCGTTTCCCAGCCCACTTCCGGTGTAAAGACAAAAGCGTCGTCGCGAGAGAACTGCCTGTCAGGCGCCGACGCGATGGCGGCCCCTACCCCCAATCCATCACAATACAGCCCCACAAACAACTGCTCCGCAATGGCCACAACATGGTGCAGGACTGCCCGATCGTCTCCGGGTCTCGGCAAAAGAACCCGAGTGGGAGAGCCAGCCTGGAACGTCCGGAAGCTGAAAGGCCTCACCCAGCTTTCCCACTTCTCATTGGCCACCGTCGTCGTATAAAGCCAGCCCAGTCCGTCCTTACTAACCGGCTTGCCAGACGTGTCGAATAGGAATCCCCCGAAGCCATGCGCTTCTCCTAAAATATCGGGCCGATGCTCAATTAACTCGAGAGGCAGATTGGGACTGACATTCATGGTGGTTCTCCTCGTTTTAGTGGCGCGGGGCAGCGCTACCTCTCGTCGCGAACGTCCGCATGGGGCGTCGATTTGGGGTTGGTCCGCCAGAATCGCCAGATCACGGCGCGATATCCCGTTCTAAGCAGCGTACAGGATCGAAAGGCGCTCTCGCATGCCAAGGTGACTGAAGCTTGGCGATCCCTGCTGTCCGACGCTGTGCCGTCAATTGTCTACCCGGACCATCGTATCCTTTTCCGCTAATACGGGAGAGCGTCACTCACCCAAAACCAATTGTCATGACTGTCATTCTGATAAAAACATCCGCGAACCCGCGTCGTTTACTGCTGATGCCTACGATATCCATTTCGTGCTTGATTGATATTCGAATTTTCTTCTAAATCCATAACCAAACATTATGGGGCTTGCCTTGAATTTTCGCCAACTGGAGTCCTTTCGTGCCGTAATGTCGTATGGCTCTGTGACGCGAGCGGCTGAGGCCATGCGGATCTCGCAACCAGCCGTCAGCAGGCTCATCTCGGATCTTGAAGCAACTTTGGGGCTTCGTCTTTTTGAACGAAAACATGGACGTCTTAGACCCACTTCGGAAGCCCATCTTCTATTCCAGGAATCGAACACGGCCTTCTCGGGTCTTGCGCGACTTAGAGAAGCTGCAACATCGCTGAGAGAGCTTAAGCGGGGGCGGATACGGATCGCCTCAGAAACGGTCTATTCGGAAGGTTTTGTGCCGCATTTGGCCGCCGCTTATCATCTAAAACACAAAGAAGTTCGTATGGAGCTGGATACCGGACCGTCATCGCACATTCCCGGTTGGATTGCGGAAACATGGTATGACTTGGGATTAGTGGTACTGCCTGTTCCGCAAACAGAGATATCAGTGCGATTTCTTCGGCGTCAGAGCGCGTTATGTGCTGTGCCCCTCGACCACATGCTTTCCGAAAAGTCCGTGATCAAGATAGAAGAGTTTGCCGGCGAACGTTTTATTGCCGCTGTTGCCACTACACCCTTCCGAGTGTTCGTTGATCGTGCCTTCAAGAATGCCGGGATTGAAGTGGACGTTCGATTGGAAGCCCGTACCCAACACGGAATTCTTACCCTTGTCGGGGCGGGAGCTGGCATCGCCTTAGTGGATCCTTGTGTTGCTGTGGGCGAGGGCTGCGAAAGTGTCAAATTCATCCCAGTTGATCCCGCAATCCACTGGGACATCGCCCTTGTACTTCCAAAGGTTCGCCTTCCATCGCTCATCTGTCTGGACTTCGTGGAATATATTACTAAAAACGCCGAAAAGTATTTCAGCGGCTAACACTACTTTGGCAGATTAGGTTTGAGGGCGTGTGCGAGCAGCTTCTGACAGTGAGGACATCTGCGGGGTGGCGAGCGCGTGAAGAGGTCGAGAATGGCTTGTCTAACAGCTGGCATGCTCGGTTGTGGCGGTGGTCCGCCGACTCTTTTTTTTCCGTCCCGCTGCCTTGAGGCGGCGGGCTTGGAGAAAGGCGTAGGCGATCATGGTCATCAAGGCGTGTCGATGTAATCCACTCCAGGATCGGCCTTCGAAGTGGTCGAGGCCGAGTTCCTCCTTCAATTGCTGATGTGCCTGCTCACAGATCCACCTCGCCTTGATCGTGGCGGCGAGCATCTTGAGGCTGGCATCGGCTGGTAAGTTCGACACATAGTATTTTTGCTCGCCGCTCGAGCGGCGTTCGCCGACGAGCCAGACTTCGTCGCCTGGCATGCATTGCATGCGATTGTCGAGCATCCGGTGCTTATGACCATCCGCAACGCGGACACGGCGAGCCGCGAACAAACATGTCAGCCGACCTTTAGTGCCGCGCCGCCAGCTTATCTTGTGCCATCTCTCACCAGACAGCATCATCTCGGCGGAGACGGGCGGCTGGTCCGGGATGTGATATTGGCGGCGCCTGCCGGTGGTCGCGACCGGGAAGATCAGATCAACATCGGCCGGATAGACGTTTTGGCGCCGCGATAGTCCTACCGCCCATCGCAGACCGCGCTCACTCAAAGCCTGACGAAAAGAGCTGCTCGACCCCTAGCCCGCGTCGGCAAGCACGCAGCCGAAACGCACGCCGGAGGCGATGACACGATCGATCTCTTCGATGGCGATCTCCGGCTTTGTCAGAGCGACCTGTCGATCCTTCGGGATGCGCGCCCGCATCATCCGCTCGGGATCATTCGTCCAGGTGTCGGGCAGGAAGAGCCGAAGGCCCATGGCAAGACGTCCAATTGCCAGTCACTGGTGTCGGTGACCCTGGCCTCGCGCGAAGTGCCGGTGATGGTGGCCTTGAGGTCCTTGTCGAGGCCTCGGCTGTGGTTGAACTGCGGGTCATAGCACGGACTGCACTTAGGCGCGCCGTGACGCCGTTTGCCTGTTGCGGATCCACGCCGTTTCCGCCGATCCGGGTCCCATCCGCCCCTGGCCTCCAATTGTAGCCGCCTGTGACCAGGCGATTGAAGCAGACGGAAGCATATGTCCGACCGGCGAACGTCTCGAACCCGGTGGGAAATCGGCGCTCGCTCCCCACTGTTCATCACGATCACCGCCTATGTCCGAGGAAACAGCAGGCACTGACCTTGCAGTGTCCGATGTGACCAGGCGACGCGCACCTTCTGGACAAGGTGGTGATCGCCGCCGCTGGTATGAGTGGCGCGGTGAACTGCGGCAGGAAGGCCAGGGGGGTTCGCGGCACTATTCGATCTGCATTGTCTCCTGCGGTCGTCGACAGCACCCTTCTCTCTCGACCCCGGCTATATTGAGGACGCTATCGGCGGAGACACGACAACGGCCTGATCCACACCCGCGAGGTCGTTCACGAGTTCAAGGTCACTCAATGGATAGGAGCAACAAGGGAGGATATAGCCAGCCGCCTTGTCGCGCCGGCTGATGCCACCTTGGTCGTGCATGTCCACTTGGCCGCTCATTAGACGGACTCGGCAGGCGCCGCAAGAACCTTCACCACAGCCGGTCGGAATACGCAGCCCACTCGCGGCTGCGGCGGCAACGATCGACTGCCCTGGCTTGGCGGGGAAATTCTTTCCCCTAAAACCGATCATCAAATCTTTGCCGGAAGGAACCGGCGCTGATGCAAGTTCTGAACTCTCGTGCATGAGCGGTGCCGGGCACCATGCCCTTTCGACAGGCGTGGGAACAGACAGATTGACTTGGGAGAGCCTTCCCACAGGACGAACAGCGGGCATGGCAATCTGTCGTCGACCCGAGACGTGCTCTGCGCCGCCAAAAGTCTCAGTTACGAACGCGTCTTCGACCCCGCCTTCTGCAAGATAGATCGCGCGCGTCGCCTTCATCACAGGCTCGGGGCCGCAGCAGAACGCGACGCGCCGCGCCATGTCAGGCACGATTCCGCGCAGCATCGGCCGGCTGATTCGTCCCGACAAACCCGTCCATTTTTCGTCCGGCCGAGACAAGCAGAGATGAACAGAGAGGTTGGGCATGGCATCTGCCATGGCATTGATCTCGTCGCCGAAAAGCTCATCGGCGCGTGAGCGCGCCAGCTGGACCAATGCTATATCCAGCGTGTCTGCACGCACCCGAAGCCAGCGCAGCATCGAGATTATCGGCGTCATACCGCTACCTGCGCCCACCAGCAACAGAGGAGCCTTTGGCGCATGCACAAGACTGAAGCGTCCAAATGGGCCACGTGCGGCGAGCGTATCGCCGATACGCAGATATTTGTGCATCCAGAGCGTCGCTTGCGCCTGCCCACCAGTCTTGATGGTCAGTTCGATGCGGTTGCCGCCCGTGCCGCCAGACGCGATTGTGAAGCTGCGCTGGAATAGATTGCTTCCTGAAAGCAAAGTAAGTGTCAGCGACTGGCCCGGATGATGTCGGAATATCTCCCTATCTTGGCGGATGGTATCAAAGACGTAGGTTGTGACGTTCGCCGTCTCCGCGCGCCGATCAACAAGCCCAAGACGCAGATCGTCCGGTTCGAAAACGGGCACGCCGGGCTTGGGAAAGGCCCGCGGTGCAAGGCTCGCGTGTTGCGCCATAGGTGGTTTACTCCGCCGCCATCAGACAGTGCCGCGGTCCGTCGAACTGGTTAGATAGCTGTTGGCGGTACCACTTGATGAAGTTCAGCACCATGAACTCGGCCACTTCGGAGTAGCGACCGGGCTCGTAACCAGCGGCCTTGATGCCCTTGTGATTCTCCTCGGCGAGCACGCGATCCTGGTCGTTGGTGACCCGCCATACTTCTGAAAGCTGCTCGGGCTCGTAGTCCCACCCTTCGACCGCGTCTTCGTGGACCAGCCATAGCGTCCGCACCTCGGTACGATCGGGCCCGAGCGGTAGAACGCGGAAAACAATGACGTGATCGGACAGGAAATGGTTCCAGTTGTTCGGCACATGGAACATACGCACCGATCCAAGGTCGGGATCTGTCAGTTCGCCTAGCAGCTTGCGGCAGCCAAGTTGACCGTCCATCGTCATAGAAACGGCGCCCTTACGAAAAGGCAGCCGGATGCAGCGAAACTCGAGGCCGCCATCAACCGGCGCATGTGGCAGGCCGAGCGCATCCCAGTCGCGCGCCTTCTGCTGCATGATCTCGAACTCTTCACCGAAGCGCGCGTCTTCCGGCAATGCCATTTCGACTAAGGAAGCCAGGAGTTCGGGATGCGCACCACCGCAATGATAGCATTCGCGGTTATTTTCGATCACGAGCTTCCAGTTCGCTTCCTCGACGATCACCGACTCGTGGGCGATCTTGGTGCGGCGCGGCTCATGCGGCGAGATGTATGGCGAGACGACTTTCCTGAAGGATTCGAAGTCCGGCGCCTCGTCGGCCAAGCAGATATAGACTAGCCCTTCCAGTGTCTGGACGTGGACCGACTTGAGGGGAAATTTGGACGGATCGAAGTCCTCGCTCATATAGCGTGTCGCAAGCAGCGTGCCGTCCAGATCGTAAGTCCACTGGTGATAGGGGCAAACCAGGCGCGCCTTGTTGCCGCGATGCTCGCTGCACAGGCGTGAGCCGCGATGACGGCAGGAATTGTGGAAGGCACGCAACTCGCCCTCTTGAGCCCTGAGGATGACGACGGGTGTGGTGTCGATCTGCACGGTGACGAAATCTCCCGGATCGGGGAGCTCGCATTCGGGCGCGACGAACAGCCACTCCTTGAAGAAAACCGCCTCGACGTCCGCCCGGTGGATATCCGGATCGCTATAGAACTCCTGCGGCAACGAATAGCCGTCAGCACAGCGCGCTAGCGCTTCGCGGGTCTTCTGTTCATGGCCGGCTGCCTGTGGGCTGCTCATCGGAGTACCTCGCAACGGAAAGACGTCCCTTCCAGTTGCCAATTTCGAAACGAAGCGGTGTTGGAAAAACGTCAGCCGATCGCAACTTCGCGTAGGACTGAATGGCTCGAGGTGGTTGGCGTTCATGGCATATACGGGTGCTGGCGGTCGTCCGAAACGTCAAATCTGCCGCCAACGATGACGCTGCCACCTACAGATGCGTGGAGTTTGCCTAGTTGTTCACCCACAAATGGTCGGCCTGTCTGGGGCAAGACACAGCGTGCGGGGAAGAATTCCACGACGCGGATATCCTCAGGACTATCGTCATGCCGCCGATCCGCCGCTGCCGGTTTTCTCGCGCGGACTGACGTTTATCCGACATTCAGCGTGTCATAGCTGGATGATCATGCCAAACATACACAGGCGAAGAGCAGCTGGCTGACAAACCGGAGATGATCAACCATGGCGTTCCCTACGGCGGCCCCGTACCTCGTTATCGGCGCTGGCATTCACGGCCTTTCGACGGCCTACCACCTTGCACTGACGCTCAAGCGCAGCCGGAAAGGAAGCGGAAGCGACATCCTTGTCATCGACAAGAGCGGAATCGCCGCGGGTGCATCGGGTATTGCCTGCGGCGTCGTTCGCAACAACTACTTCCAGCCCGCCATGCGCGAGCTGATGGCCCATTCTGTTAGTGTCTGGGAAAGCGACGCGGAGGCTTACCAGTACAACGCCGTCGGCTACATGCAGATCAGCTCGGAATCGATGCGCGATGACGTTCGTTCTATCTACGAGCAGCAGAAGGCAATCGGCTATGAATCCGTCTTCGTGGAAGGCGCCAAAGAGTCCGACGCCTATATGAAGGACTTGTTCTCCGACTGGCAGGCGAAGAATATCACCTCGGTGCTGCACGAGAAGAAGGGTGGCTACGCTCACAACGCTGCCGCCATCTATGCGCTGGCAAAGAAGGCCGAGAACGAAGGCGTGCGGATCCTCAGCGGCGTCACCGTCAAGGGCATGACCTTCGCCAATGGAGCCAGTTCGGCTGTGACCGGCGTCGACACCGATCGCGGACCTATCGCCTGCGACTATCTCGTGGTCGGCGCGGGCCCCTGGGTTCGCGATTTCTGGAAGATGGCCGAATTGCCCGATACTGTTACAATCAAGAGCAAGGACGGCGAGCTGCATGACGGAATTCCGATGTGGCGCTTCTGGCAGCTCGAGGAAGGCGTGCTTGGTGTCGAACCGGACGCATTCAAAACCAATGACGGCAAGATGCCGCCGGTGATGCATGTCGATACTGACGCTCCACTATATTCCGCCGTCGATTGCAGTATCATCACCGAGAGCATGTGGGGCATCTATTACAAACCCGATTTCAATTTCGGCGGCATCCAGGGCGGTGCGATGCCCTACAAGGTCGGCACACCAGTCGATCAGGTCCAGATCGATCCTTATGGCCCAGCCTCGCCAGAATTTGTTTCAAGCCCTGAATTCGCGCATATGTGGGTGTCGGCGCTGGCGCACTGCCACAAGCGCTTTGAAGGCACAATGCCTCAATATCACAAGGAGCCCTCGGGAGGCATCGGTTGCTTCACGCCTGACAGCTTCCCGGTCTTCGAAGCGTTTCGTGAGAACGTCTACATGATCGCAGACTCCAACCACGGCTACAAGATGATCGGAGTCGGCGCGTTGGTCGCGGAAGAGGTGATCGGGAACAAATCCTCGCTGCTCAAGCCGTTCCGTCTGGGCCGCTACGCGGTGGGGGAACTTCACCCTGTCTCGAACAGTCCGTATCCTTGGAGCTGACCCATACTCAGTCTAAGCCGAGTACTTTTCTCCTTCGTTGATCGGGGAGACGATGCCGATCACCGATGACGGCATGGAAGAATATCCTCAGCGCGTCGAGTTCATGTTGCTCGACGGCTTCTCTATGATGTCCGTGACCAGCGCCATCGAGCCGCTACGGGCCGCGAACCGGTTGCTTGGCTTTGAGGCCTATCGCTGGAGTTTCTCGTCGGAAGACGGCGCGGCGGCAAATGCATCGAATGGCATTTCTGTCAATGTCGATGAGCGCTTGGGCCTATCGAAGCAGCCCGCCTATCTTTTTGTCTGCGCCGGCATGTCGCTTGTCGCAAAAGATCAGACGCGCCTCAACGTCATTCTGAACCGGCGCTCACGCGAAGGATGCCGGATGGGGGCGCTGTCCATGGGGGCCGTCTTTCTTGCTCGAGCCAATTTGCTAAACGATGCACGGTGCACGCTCCATTGGGAGGGGCAGCCGGCCTTCCGCGAGGAGTTTCCCTACATTCAGCTCAGCAACGAACTCTACGTCATCGACAAGAACCGTTACACCTGCGCAGGCGGAACGGCGGGGCTCGATTTGATGCTTCACATCATCGCCCAGGACCATGGCGATCTTCTCGCCCGCTCCATTGCCAATCAGTTTCAAGTTGATCGGATCCGAACCGGAAGTGTCGAACAGCGCTCGGGTAGCTCGGTGCGCCTGGACACATTGCCGCCGCAGCTCGGCCAAGCCGCGGGCCTGATGATACAGAACTTCGAAGACCCGCTCAGCAACACTGAGATCGCGCGAAAGGTCGGGTTGAGCGTACGGAATCTCGAAAGGATGTTTCGGCGCTATACGGGCCAGACTCCCGCACGGTACTACAAGACCCTGCGTCTGGAACAAGCGAGGGATCTGCTTCTCCATACCAGCCTGGCCAATATAGACATCGCGATCGCGACGGGCTTCTGTACCAGCTCCTACTTCTCCGCCTGCTATAGGGAACACTTCGGGCATTCACCGTCGGGTGAACGTCAGCGCGATGCAGCGCGCTTCGAAAAGGATGGCGGCCGCGTCAAGTAGGCACCAAGCACACGATGAATGAAGCCGACGGGCTCACGACAGCTTGGAGGCAACGTCAAGCGGGTGTCTTGGCAATCGCGAATTGAATGTTACTTATGAGCACGTGCAAATGCGACTTCTTGCAGAATCGTTATGAATTTCTTCATCCGCAGCAGCCAACAGGCTAGGAAAATATAGCATCTAGATTGCACTTGGTCGGCAGATGATGCGCTGCATCGATTTCCTTAGCATAGTGAAAGGATGGCTCGGAATGAGGCGATGTGGCCTAAGTGCGGCGGAGCTCGCCGATGGCAGGTTTACGGGGGTACGACGACTCTCGTCGCGAACGAGCAGGTGCGCGGATTATCGAAGACGTGAAGCATGGGCGTATGCCGGCTTCATTCGTGTCGATACGGCCTCCCAACTGTTCATTATGACGCTGCGGCATGAGCGTTCGGGCTTATTTCTGACAATGCAAAACCGGCGAACTCCGCTCTTCGCAGATTGGCGAGCAATTTGTGACATACTGGCTAACGGCATCGTAGCTCGTCATCGATCTTGATCAGAGCTCGTACTCCCGACGTCTCATAGCCGGACGCCTCTCCTGCGTTGGCGAAATCCCATAATGCTGCCGGTAAGCGCGGGCGAAATGCGCATTGTTGGAGAAGCCGGTCGCCAACGCCACCTCAGTGACTGGAAGCGCGGTCTGGCGAAGAAGATCGACCGCTTTGGACAGTCGCAATTTCCGGTAGAATTGCATGACCGACTGATCGAGCTGCGTCTTGCACAGCCGTTCCAGCTGCCGCTCGCCGATACCGGATAGTGTGGCGAGCTGGGGCAGACTCATGGGATCGGCGATGTGATCTTCCATCAAGGCGATCATGGCGATGAGTGCTGGATGGTGCACGCCATATTTGGACGTTGCATCCAGGCGCTGAGGATTTTCCGCCGGGCGCAGGCTGGTATGGATGAACCAGTCGCTCACTTCGCGCGCCAGGTTTGCACCGTGATGGGCGGCAATCAAAGCGTGCATCATGTCTAAGGGTGCCGAGCCGCCCGCGCAGGTGAAACGGTCGCGGTCAATCACGAACAGCCGCCGCTCCATCAACGCATCGGGCGCGCGGGCGCGAAGCGCATCATAATGCTTCCAGTGGATGGTGAAACGGCGCCTCTCTAAGAGGCCTGCTTTGTGCAGGATGGCGGCCCCACCCGAAATTCCGCCGAGTGCCACGCCCTGCGCGGAGAGTCTCCGCAGAAAGCCTGACAGTCGTTCGGCATCGACGCTGAGCGGATCGCCTCCCGCGACCACAAACATGATATCGAGCTCCGGCGCGGGTTCACCGATCGGCGCGGTATCAAACCAGCTGCCGACCGAAGACCGAGCCTTGCCACCACGATCGGAAAACAGAAGCAACTCGTATAGCGTTCGCCCGGTCAGCAGGTTGGCCGCGCGCAGGGGTTCGACGGCGGCGGCAGCCGACATTAACGCATAGCCGTCGCACAGAAAGAAGCCGAAGTGACGGGGGTGGTGGGACGATCGCATGTCCCGAAAAGTACACTATGTGTCTAGTTTAGATAGGCACGATTTGAACGATCATGCGATTAAGGCGAACGCAATGATGTTGCCGAAAGTGTTCTTATGCGTTTCTCAGCGCTTCGTGTTATCAGCGAAACCCTCACCGGCCATAAGGGCTGGCGTCCGCTCTGGCGCAATCCCGAGCCGCAATCCGTCTATGATTACGTGATCGTCGGCGGCGGCGGGCACGGTCTGGCGACGGCCTACTACCTTGCGAACACGTTCAAGCAGTCGCGCATCGCCGTGCTCGAAAAGGGCTGGCTCGGCTCCGGCAATATCGGGCGCAACACCACCATCATCCGCTCGAACTACCTGCTTCCCGGCAACGAGGCCTTCTACGAATTCTCGATGAAGCTCTGGGAAAATCTGGAGCAGGAATTCAACTTCAACGCGATGGTCAGCCAGCGCGGCGTGGTCAACCTGTTCCATACCGACGGCCAGCGCGACGCCTATCGCCGGCGCGGCAATGCGGCGATTCTGGCGGGTGCGGATGCCGAGCTTCTGGAGCGCGACGCGCTGCACGCGATGATCCCGTTCCTGAACTTCGACAATGCGCGCTTTCCGGTGAAAGGCGGCCTCCTGCAGCGCCGCGGCGGCACCGCGCGCCATGACGGCGTCGCCTGGGGATATGCGCGAGGTGCCGACCGGGAGGGCGTCGATCTGATCCAGAACTGCGAGGTCACGGGCTTCCGCATCGAGAACGGCCAGGTAAAGGGCGTCGAGACCTCGCGTGGCACTATCGGCGCGAAGAAGGTCGGCGTTGCCGTCGCAGGTTCCACCAGCCGCGTGATGGCGCAGGCGGGGATGGGGCAGTTGCCGATCGAGAGCCATGTGCTGCAGGCTTTCGTGTCCGAGGGACTGAAGCCGACCATTCCGGGCGTCATCACCTTTGGCGCAGGGCACTTCTATATTAGCCAGTCCGACAAAGGCGGCCTCGTCTTCGGCGGCGACATTGACGGCTACAATTCCTATGCGCAACGCGGCAATCTGCCGACAATCGAGGATGTCGCCGAAGGCGGCATGGCAGTGATGCCGCTGATCGGGCGCGCGCGGCTCCTACGCATGTGGGGCGGAATCATGGACATGTCGATGGACGGCTCGCCGATCATCGACCGCACGCCGATCGACGGGCTCTATCTCAATGCCGGTTGGTGCTATGGCGGCTTCAAGGCGACACCCGCTTCGGGCTACGCCTTCGCCCATCTGCTTGCCACCGACCGCCCCCACGAAACCGCTGCCGCCTACCGGCTGGACCGGTTCGCGCGGGGCTATGTGATCGACGAAAAGGGCGCGGGCGCCCAGCCGAACTTGCATTGAGGCCAGCCTTATGCTGATCCCCCATCCTTTGCTCAACCTGCGCGATGCGCATGAGTTTTCCTATCTCGGCGATGTTTCGCTGCTCGACCGCCCTGACGGCATGGCGGAGAACGCAGCGGACGCGTTCTTTCCTTACGTCTACCTGCGCGACAACCCGGCGGGCGTGCACCGCGAATTGTGGTTCCATGAACAGGGCGACCGGTCCTGGCTCGTGGTGACGCGCAATACGGTGACGCACGAGATCTTGGGCGCGGAACTCGCCCGTGACGTCGCGCTTCGCAACCGGACCCCGCGCGGTGGGGGAGACGCAGCATGAGACTATCCGGCGGCCTGATCGACCGCAGCCGCATGCTGCGTTTCACCTTCGACGGCAAGAGCTATGCCGGCCACCCCGGCGACACGCTCGCTTCGGCCTTGCTGGCCAACGATGTGCGGCTGATGGGCCGCTCGTTCAAATATCACCGTCCGCGCGGGCTAATCGCAGCGGGCTCCGAGGAGCCCAACGCGCTGGTGGAGTTGCGCAGCGGCGCGCGGCGCGAGCCCAACACACGCGCCACGATGGCCGAGCTGTTCGACGGGCTTGAAGCGCAGAGCCAGAACCGCTGGCCTTCGCTGCGCTTCGACGGCATGGCGGTTAACGACCTTTTCGCCAATTTCCTCACGGCAGGCTTCTACTACAAGACCTTCATGTGGCCACGCGCCTTCTGGGAAAAGCTCTACGAGCCGGCGATCCGCCGCGCGGCGGGTTTGGGCAGCTTGTCGATGGAAGCCGATCCCGACCCTTACGACAAGGGCTTCCTGCACTGCGACCTGCTCGTGGTAGGCGCAGGCGCGGCAGGCCTTGCCGCAGCGCTGACCGCCGCGCGGGCCGGGGCCCAAGTCATCCTTGCCGATGAGGACTATCACCTCGGGGGGCGGCTGCTGGCCGAGAGCCATTCGCTGGACGACCGGCCCGCCACGGAATGGATCGCGACACTCGAAGCCGAGTTCGCGTGCCTCCCCAACCTGCGCATTCTTCGCCGCACCACAGTGTTCGGCTCGTTCGATCATGGCATTTACGGCGCGGTCGAGCGCGTTTCGGATCACCGCGCCGATCCCGGTATCCAGCCCCGCCAGACGCTTTGGCGCATCACGGCGAAGCACACGGTGCTCGCGGCAGGCGCCACCGAGCGGCATATCCCGTTCATGGACAATGACCGGCCCGGCATAATGCTGGGTGGCGCGTTGCGCGCCTATGCCAATCGCTGGGCGGTCAGCCCCGCCCGGCGCGTTGCGATCTTCACCAACAATGATGACGGCCACCAGACAGCGCTCGACCTTCTCGCCCGCGGTGTCGAGATCGCGGCGGTGGTGGATGCGCGCGCCGACGCGCAGGCGAAAGGTCAGTATCGCGTGATCAGCGACGCGGTGGTCAGCGGCTCTAAGGGGCGGCTGGGCCTGCAATCAATCGAAGTCACACGTGGCGGCAACACGGAATGGATCGCGTGCGGAGCGCTGGGCGTGTCAGGCGGCTGGAACCCGAACGTGCATCTCGCCTCGCATCAGCGCGGCCGTCCGGTCTGGAACGAGTCGCAGCAGACCTTTCTGCCGCCTACCGAGCTGCCCGGAGGCATGATCGTTGCCGGTGCGGCAGCGGGCCGGGGCACGACTCATGCGGCACTTTTGTCAGGCGCGGAAGCTGCTGTCCGTACCCTGAACGAAATTGCCATCGCCGCCACGCTGCCCGAACTGCCCGCTGCGGAAGACGCGCCTGCAAACCTGCGCCCGCTCTGGCATGTACCGGGCAAGCACCGGGCCTGGATCGACTTCCAGAACGATGTGACGGTCAAGGACGTCAAGCTTTCGCACCAGGAGAACATGCGCTCGGTCGAGCATCTCAAGCGCTGGACCACGCTCGGCATGGCGACCGACCAAGGCAAGACGGCCAATGTCACCGCCCTAGCCGTGATGGCCGAAATGACCGGCAAGGGGATCGCCGAAACCGGCACCACCATCTTCCGCCCGCCTTACACGCCGGTCTCGATCTCGGTTCTCGGCGGCGGCGACACGGGAGCGCATTTCCGCCCGCGCCGTCTGACGCCCAGCCATCAATGGGCAACGTCCCAGGGTGCCGTCTTTGTGGAAGTTGGTCAGTGGATGCGCGCGCAATATTTCGTGCGGCTTGGCGAGACCCACTGGCGGCAGTCGGTCGACCGCGAGGTGCTGGCGACGCGCAAGGGCGTCGGCATTTGTGACGTGACCACGCTCGGCAAAGTCGATTTGCAGGGCGCGGACGCGGCCGAATTCCTCGACCGTCTCTATTGCAACGCCATGGAGAGCCTGAGGCCCGGCATGGTCCGCTATGGCCTCATGCTGCGCGAAGACGGGCAGGCCTGGGACGACGGCACCTGCGCGCGCCTAGGCGAGACCCATTATGTGGTGACGACCACCACTGCCAATGCCGGCACTGTCTTCCGTCACATGGAGTTCGCACGGCAATGCCTATGGCCGGAACTCGACGTGCAGCTGATCTCCACCACCGATGCCTGGGCGCAGTTTTCGGTGGCCGGACCCAATGCGCGCAAGCTGCTCGAACGCATGGTGGATGGGTTCGATCTCTCGAACGAGGCCTTCCCATTCATGGCCTGCGCGAACCTGTCGGTTTGCGGGGGTTTGCGCGCGCGGCTTTTCCGCATCTCGTTCTCCGGCGAACTGGCTTACGAGATCGCGGTGCCCGCGCGCTACGGAAACGCCTTGATGGCCCGTCTCGTGGAACTGGGACAGGATCTGGGCGCGACCCCTTACGGCACTGAGGCGCTCGGCGTGCTTCGCATCGAAAAGGGCCACGCCGCCGGCAACGAGCTGAACGGCCAGACCACGGCGCAGATGCTGGGCATGGGCCGCATGGTCTCGGCCAAGAAGGATTCCGTCGGCGCGCTGATGTCGCGGCGCGAAGGCTTGCTTGCCGACACGCGCGTATTGATAGGACTCCAGCCGGTAGACCCGTCCGAGCCCGTCGTGGCCGGATCGCACCTCTTCGCGGAAGGGGCGACGCAAGAATCAGCAACCGATCAGGGCTGGATCACCTCGGCCTGCTTCTCCCCGCATGTCGGCTCGAGCATCGGCCTGGGCTTCCTCGAGGAGGGCGCGGCGCGCCAGGGCGAGGTGATCGTCGCGGCCAATCCGATTCAGAATCAGAGCGTCCGCCTGCGCGTCGTTTCCGCCCACTTCGTCGATCCGGAAGGAGAGCGTCTGCGTGCCTGACCTCAAGCCCATCACCGCGCTTGGCGGCGACAAGCCAGGCCGTCTCCGCCACGGCGCACTCGACCTCGAAGAAAATAGCGGACTGGCGCTTGCCGCGGTAGCCCTGCGCCGTGGTAGGCCCAAACCCGCGCCTTTCGGCCTGGACCTGCCCGGACCCGGGGCCTGGACACCATCGGGCGGGGTCGCAGCCTTCTGGACCGGCCCCGACCAGTGGATGATCGAAGGGCTGGACCGAGCGGACAGGGACTTCACCGCGGAAGTGATGAACTTTTGTCCAGATTGCTCCGTTACGGAACAGACCGACGGCTTCGTCGCTTTCGAGCTCCGCTCGCCCTCAGGTGAGGCGCCGATCCTTCAGCTGATGGCGAAGCTCGTGAACATCGACCCGACCCGTTTCCTGTCCGGCTCGGCGACGCGCACCGGCCTGGAACATATGAGCGTGTTCGTGATCCGGCGCACCGCCCAACACATCGCGATCCTGGGCTTGCGTTCGGCGGCCGGCTCGATCTGGCATGCGCTTGAAAGGCACATCCTGCGCCTCGAAGACAGAAAATCATGAGCGCGCATCTGATCGACGGAAAGGCCTTTGCCGCCCGCCTGCGCGAGAAGGTTGCCGCTTCCGTTGCCATACTGAAGGCGGAACAGGGCATCGTGCCGGGACTGGCGGTGGTGCTGGTGGGAAACGATCTGGCCAGCGCCGTTTACGTCCGCAACAAGGGCGTTCAGACCGTTGCAGCCGGCATGGCGAGTTTCGAGCACAAGCTGCCCGCTGAAGCGGCCGAAGTGGAGCTGCTGGCGCTGATCGCGCAGCTGAATGCCGACCCGGCGGTTCACGTCATTCTGGTGCAGCTGCCGCTGCCCCGCATATCGATGCCGATGCGGTCATCAACGCGATCCATCCCGCCAAGGATATCGACGGCTTCCACGTCACCAATGTCGGCCTCCTGGCAACCGGCCAGCGCTCGATGAGCCCTTGCACGCCGCTCGGCTGCCTGATGCTTCTGCGTGAGCATTTCGGCAATCTGGCCGGCCGTAACGCCGTGGTGGTCGGGCGCTCCAATATCGTCGGCAAGCCGATGGCCCAGCCTCTGCCGCGCGAAAGCTGCACCGTGACGATCGCCCATAGCCGGACTGAAAACCTTGCCGCGATCTGCCGTCAGGCCGACATTCTGGTTGCCGCAGTGGGGCGGAGAGATGATCACCGGCGATTTCATCAAGCCGGGTGCGGTGGTGATCGATGTCGGTATCAACCAGATCGAGCGGGAAGACCGGGTGCGGCTCGTGGGCGATGTGCGGCGCGACAGCGCCTGCGGGATCGCCGGCGTCCTGACGCCCGTGCCGGGTGGCGTCGGACCGATGACGATCGCTTGTCTTCTTGCGAACACCCTGACCGCCTGCTGCCGCATCACGGGCTGGAAGACCCCGAAGGATGATCGACACGGCGTGTCCTTTCATGAGTGCTCTCGCATCTCTCTTGTCCGCGATGGCCGGACCTATTTCTTTCTGGATGGCGCCATGAGCAAGTATATTATGACCGTGACATGCACCAGCCGACGCGGCATCGTCGCCGCCTTGGCGGGCTTTCTCGCTAAGAACGGCTGCAACATCAATGACAGCGCACAGTACGACGATCCCGAAACCGATCGCTTCTTCATGCGGATGAGTTTCATCAGCGAGGAGGGGCGTGGCCTGGAAGAACTGCGAGAAGGCCTTGCCGAGGTGGCAAATGACTTCGACATGAACTTCGACATTCACGACGCCCAAGCGAAGATGAAGGTCGTCCTGATGGTGTCGCGCTTCGGTCACTGCCTGAATGACCTGCTCTACCGCTGGCGCATCGGCGCCCTGCCCATCGACATCGTTGCCGTCATCTCCAACCACCTCGACTACCAGAAGGTGGTCGTCAACCACGACCTGCCTTTCCACCATGTGCCCGTCACTAAAGCCAACAAGCCGCAGGCCGAAGCCCGAATCATGGAGATTGTAGAGGAGACGCGCGCCGACCTCATCGTGCTCGCGCGCTACATGCAGGTCTTATCGGATGCGATGTGCCAGAAGATGTCGGGTCGCATCATCAACATCCACCACTCGTTTCTGCCTTCGTTCAAAGGGGCCAACCCCTACAAGCAGGCCTTCAAGCGCGGGGTAAAGCTGATCGGCGCCACCGCGCACTATGTGACGGCTGACTTGGATGAAGGTCCGATCATCGAGCAGGATGTGGCCCGCATTACCCATGCGCAGAGCTCAGCCGATTATGTGTCGATCGGACGTGACGTGGAAGCGCAGGTACTGGCCCGCAGCATGCATGCGCATATCCAGCACCGCACCTTCCTCAACGGCGACCGGACCGTAGTTTTCCCGCCATCGCCCGGCGCACATGCTTCCGAGCGGATGGGGTGAAGGGCTTTAGTCGGCGAGTGCGAGTGCTGAACAGAGTGAGCGGCGGGACCAACTCGCGGCCGTAATACCAAGAGTCATGGGGTTTGACCGACATGGGCCCATTGGCGCATCCCGATTGATGTGATGGTCTCGGAAGCTGCGAGGAGTTTCTGCCAGGCGTCGCAGGCCACAGCGATGATATCTTCATAGCTGTCGAAGACACGGTTGGAGAGCCAGTTCTGGCGCATATACTGCCAGACGTTCTCGCGCGCGACGGCAGGAAGATCGGGGTGATGTTGTCCGGTATGCTGAGGTTTGCGGTGGTGTGCCATCCGGCGCGATCCATGACGAGTACGGCATGGGCGCGCCCTTCTCGACATGGCGGCTGATCTCGTTGATATGGAGTTGCATGGCCTCGGTACCGGCAAACGGCAGTGCGAGAGCCGCCCCGGTACCACGTGCTGGGCAGATGGCGCCGAACAGGTAGGCGCTCTTGTAGCGCTGGTCGGCCGGCTGTCGCGGCCGCGTGCCGCGTCTGGCCCACTGCCGTACAATCCCGTTCTTCTGGCCGATCCTTGCTTCGTCCTGGAACCAGGCCTCCACCTTCGTGCGCGGCGGCAAGTCGCAAAGATGCGCCTTCAGCGTGCGAGGCCAGCTTTTTTTGAATTCCTTGATGATATGGGCATCCTGCGCCGGATGACGCGGTCGCACACTCATGTGGGAGAAGCCGAGCTTGTGCAGCAGCTTCCCGACATAGCGCGCGTCATAATCAACGCCGAAGCGGTCCTTTTCTTCAGGTCGATCCGCCGCCGGCGAACGACGCCATCGACGGCACGATCCGGGCCCTTCTCCACAAGCGCGGCCAGTTCGCCCTGCTGCAATCAGGCAACCTCACGATTGCGTTGAATCAGTTTAAGAGCTGATTGGGCGTTGGTCCCGCGCCACCGTAACGATTTTGTGGTGCTCGCCCTTCGAGGGCCCGCATGAGACCTGCGGCGTTGCGGTGGCCGGAAGCCGCAGACGGGCTACAGGAAGATGCGCCACGGACACTTCGGCCAAGATGGGTCCAGAGCGCCGATTGATGAGCATCCCGTGAGGGCTCCCGGCACCGGGCACCATACTCCAGTTCTGTGAGGTGCATCCATACCATTTTCGTCGGCCTCGATTGGGGCGGATCGAGCCATGCCGTTTGTATCGTCGACACTGCCGGCAAGATCCTTGACCACTTCAGCGTCGCCCATGATCGGGACGGCCTTGCCGATCTCGTTGCCCGCTTGCGCCGGCATGGGCCACCCGGCGAGACGCCGGTTGCCATCGAGCGGCCCAGCGGGCTTCTTGTCGACGTGCTGGTCGAAGCCGGCTTCGTCGTCACGCCAATCCATCCCAATGTCGTCAAGGCGTGCCGGCCTCGTTATCGCGCCGTTGCCGCCAAGAGCGATCCCGGGGATGCCTACATTCTCGCCGACATCCTGCGCACTGATGGACCGGCTGGCGCCACTCAAGCCGCAGTCCGACGCTATCAAGGCACTGCGCGCGCTGGTGCGTGGCCGTGACGATCTCGTCGCAACAAGACTCGTCCTCACCAACCAGTTGCGTGCCCTGCTCGAAAGTTTCTGGCCTGGCGCCGCCGGCGTGTTCGCCGACATCGCCAGCCCGATTGCGCTGGCCTTCATCCAACGCTACTCGACGCCCGAAAGCGCCAGCCGCCTGGGCGAGAAGCGCATGGCCGCCTTCCTCGCCCAGAACCAGTATTGCATGGGCAGAATGAACCCGAGCTGGCAAACCACGCAGTGCGCGTTCGGCGGCATTGTTCGAGAGACAGACACGCCCATCCTCTAGGAAGAGGGTGAAGGCAGACCAGCGTTTCAGCAGGTAGTCGAAGGCCTTGGCGAGATCATCGTTGCCCGACAGCTTGGCGCGCTCACCCTTCATCCACGCTTCCAGATCCAGGACCAGTGGCGATCCTGACGAACCGCCTTTCGGACCTCCGCGCTTTGACCATTAATTTCGCGCTCGATGTCGAACAGGGCATCGATCCGTTGCATCGTTTCCAACGCGATCGGCGACAAGACGACCGGCTTCTTGCCCTGGCGCTCTTCGGCGCGCATTCGCCTCGACGTCGGCCATCGTATAAAAGGGCCGGCTCGCATGGACCCAGCTGGCTGCCAAACCCCACGAGGCCTACAAGGCGGACTTGCTCGGGCTTGCTCGGATGCGTACGCTGTAAGCGTCTAAACGCCTAGGGTCAACGGCAATTCGAGCATCGCTTAAGATGTCCTCCGACCTTCAAGTCAAATCTGATTTAATTTTACTGTAACTAAGTTCAAAAAATATAAACTGAAGCTTAACACACTCTGACTTCCCACATTTACGAATCGCTATTATCTTATCTTCCGGCAAGTTAGACCGAAATGGCAACCATGTAACGCGGAGCGTCTCCGGTTTATTTGCCGAGAATTTAAAGCGGGACGCGGGTCTGAGACGAATCCTTGTTGATCCCGGTCGTACGGATCAAGTCGAGAGATGGACATACGTCTCTGCGGGATAGAGCGCTGGGCCACCTCCAGCCATCTCACTGGAGGCTTTGTCTGGCGCTGCCACGTAGGCCACCCGATCTTCGAGGAGCGCGAGGAACTCGGATGCGTCATGATCGTCAATGACGGGGCAAATAGCATGGACCTTGAGTGCCTTCACCTATTCGATCGTCATAGCCCACCTAGCGGCGAGGTACAGGTTGTACTTTCAGCCGCGGACGCTCGTGCGCCTATTAAATCCTTTTCACACCCATCTGCCTGCAGCCGCGCAGACAGCAAAGACCGCGCAGCAGCAATCTTAAAGGCGGTGGTGACATCAAAGGGCCGCCATCCAATTACCCCAGTGCGCGCTACGACATTACAGTGTGTGGCCTTACACGCTCGGGGCATGCTCGACCCGACGGACTGCACGAACTGGCTCGTGTCACATGCTCGAACGGTTTCGTTATCACGAGCACTCGCAAGATCTATACAGCGGCCAGATGCCCGGTTTGCCGCATGATCTGGACGCTCCCCACGCCGTCGCTGCTCAACAGAATGATCTGGGCGCGCCAGAAGGTGCTTCTGTGGTGCATTGCGGTCCCGGATCAGCGCACTCACGCGCTGGCAATCAATCGACGAAATGGTAAGGGATATTCCTGTGCGCATGCGCCAGACTCGCATGCGCACTGCCCAAGGGGAACCCCCAATCGGACTCTTCTGTTGGGCGTCAACCACTAGATCTCCGACCTGCGACCGAACACAGCCATCTTGCACCCAGATGATCGGCAGCGACAATCGATATTTGACGAACAGGGGGAGGCGCACATACCACGCACTTCAAATTCAATTACATGCCCTAGGAGGCCGCAATGGAGTCGCATACCGAAAGCTGTCTTGGAATTCTGGGCTTGGAACCTGGTTTGCCGGCCGGCATGACACCGCCGGCGCCGCCGTCCGGCGCGCTGTGTAGTTCAGCTACTTTCGACTTCCCCGTAATATCGGAAACCGTCGAAGGAGCTTGGGCCGATGTTGTGATGCACGGCGATCCTGAGCTCGAGTCTGCCTTTGTTGCGGCAGCGCGGAGGCTCGTAGAGCGAGGCGCAGTCGTAATCACATCGAGCTGCGGCTCTGCTGTCCGATATCAGGCAGCCGTGGCTGCGGCGGTAACTGTCCCGGTAGTAATGTCCAGCCTGCTCTTGGTGCCGGCGCTGCTCCGCCAATTGCCGCCGGCAACGAAACTCGCTGTAGTGACGGCAGATTCTCGAGTGTTTCGAGATGATTTACTTGGACTTAGTGATCCGGAGGAGCGGGCGCAGATAGTCATAGGCGGCATCGAAGGCGGTAAGATGTTAGAAAACGAGTATATGCGTCCGCCACAACCGACCGATATCGTCGATATCGAGAACGATGTGGCTGCTTGCGTCGCCCGGCTCCGCGCAGCACATCCGGGAATCGCTGCGCTACTGTTCACTTGCACTGGATTCCCGCCGATAACGCCGGCGATCCGTCGGATGACAGGGCTCCCTATCTACGACATCACAACTATATGTCGGATGACGCTTGAGTCCGTTGGCGCCTAACCTTATCGGCGCTTCAAGTTGTTCAGGTTTTCTCAAGATTCGTTGATATGAGGCAATCTATGCGCATCGCATGCATTGGCACAGGGACCGTAGGCGCGAGCTGGGTGGCGTTGTTCATCACTGGCACGCATGAGGTGACCGCATGGGATCCGGCACCGGGTTGGCAAGATCGTCTATTGGCAGCCCTCGACCGCTATGAGCCGCAATTGCGAGAGCTAAATATACCGACTGTACGTACACGCCTTCGACTTTGCGCCAGTTTGAGTGAGGCGGTGGCCGAGGCAGAGCTCATTCAGGAAAATGCCCCGGAACAGATAGATCTCAAACGAGCGCTGGTGCGGGAAATTGCCTGTCTAGCGCCGCTCGATTCGATTATCGCCTCCTCCACATCAGGACTTTTGCCAGCCGATATCGCTAGAGGCATTCCCAATCCGGGTCGCCTCCTCGTAGCACATCCTTTTTCCCCCCCGCACCTGATCCCGGCCATGGAGATCGTCGGCACACCTGAAATGCCGACTGAAAGACTTGAAGCTGCGGTCGAATTCTACCGCAGCATCGGAAAACAACCAGTTCTGATGTCTCGTGCTATTGCGGGTTTTATTGGCAATCGCCTGCAGGCCGCGATGTGGCGCGAGGGGTTCCACATGATCGCGGCCGGCGAGGCTACGATGGAAGAGATCGACAACATCATTAAGGGCGGACCTGGTCTCCGCTGGGGTATCAATGGCCCATGTGAGGGACAATTGGATTGGATAGATCCGGAGGCCTCAGGCGAGATAGATGAAGAAAGGTGGTCGATCCTGATGCAGACTGACTGGAGCCGCCTGGCCGGTCCGCCGCTGACCGATGCACTGCGCGACATCCTTCGTCCGCAACTCTTGGCAGCGAGGGCAAAGAAGCTCACCGGCGACGCATGGGAGGATCGGCTAGTTGCAGTGCGACGTGCCGTCGGGAATATCTGAGGTTCAGACCGCCTTGAATCGCTATACGCACCAATATGCGTATAGGGCACAGCATTCTGATAGGGCGTAGTCTTGTATTATGACTTTCCAGGCCGTTATCGGGGAGGGCCCGGATCGGGCGGAAGGGGATGGATCGGAGTTATTTAAGCTAGGTAGCAGGCTTCTCTGATTGGGGTCGGTGAGGTCAAGCTTTTCCTGTCTTTTCCGGACGATGTCGCCCCGTTGGTCCCTCGCTTCTCTTCGCGGTCGGCGCCGGGCCGCCGCATGATGGGGGGCAGGAGAGCGAGGCGTCTCAATCTGTTGAGCAACCTTGGGAGAATCTATCCAGGATCTAGCCTGCCACGAGATCGCCTTGCCCATCGTCCCAACGGGAACGATCACCCTCTCGGGTAAATCACTGTCTGTATGTTCCTCTTCGTTTATCTGTTGTCCTATTTCATGCCGACGCAGGGCCGCCGGCTTCCTCGCCTGTCCGACTTTTCCGACACCCGCACTTCACCAACCGTTTCGTGATAAAGCCGCCGCTCCGGCCGCGGCCCCGAACGGCCCACCCTGCGGTCCGTTGCGCAATAAGCGCATCGCATGCTTGCGGTGAAAGCCGCTCACCGCCACGAACTCATCGAGAATGTGCGAATTCCCTGGCCGGTCGCTTCGGGCGTAGCGCTCCGTTACCGCGCTCACCAGCTCATCCCGCGTCGCCATGCTGACCTGCCTCATCCGATTTGCTCCTGCCACACAAATGCGGGGAGCAAAGGTCCCGGCTCCGGATTTGCCAAAATCTTCCTCAATGACGCGCAAGCGTTCATGCGGCCAGCCGAGAGCGACCGCGCGATCGACAAGACGGCACTGCAACTCCGTGCTTTCCTGATGATGCCGCACCTGGTTCACGGAGGACTGGCGGACGTAAATGTAAGCGAGCTTTCCGCGATGCAGTAGTGACGCACTCGTCCGGTCTATTCGATGCACTCAACATGCCGATCCGCCGCTGTCGGCACGCTCGTCGACCGCATCCGCAAGAGAAGTCGCGCGAGGCTCTGCGCGATCTGCTTCTGCGTCTCCCCCGGCAAGTTGAGCAAAGGCTCGGGAGTGTTTGTTCGTGCCCGAGTTCCGAAGCTCGGTGAGGGTCTGAGACGCTATGCGGTACAGCATATTCGGCCATACAGGTCGCCGAACGTCGCCGCCTCAATTATCTCATCCAGTTGCGGCGACCTCCAACGGTCACTTTGATCCAGATGAGCTTGGAGTTCTGCGGCTATTAGGCTATCTCCCCCAACATCAAAGAAGTTATCGTCTAAACTTATTTCGTCAGAACCTATAACTTCCTTGACCTGATCAAGAAAAATTCTCCTCGTGTCAGCGTTATTCGACATGTTATCGCTTCCTGTTTCGACTTCTTCTTTCGATATAGATCTTCTCTCTTCTTGTGGCTGCTCGTCTGGTGTCGTGGACACTTCCCCCCTTTGCTGTTCTCGTTCCCCGGACTGCCGCGGAACCGTCCGGCTCGCAGGCTGATCGTTCGGCCAGCATCGGTGACCGTCGAATGAGTACGCTGGAAGGGAAATGCGACGGCGAGTGCCGAACGGTTCCAATTGATCACTGGCCCGTTTCCAATCCACCACAACACCCGCGGCCCAGAGTGCCCCAAGGCATTCCAGAAGGACATGGCGGTCAGTGGATTCTTCATCGTTCTCGTCGCGCGCGGCTGGGACGATCGATGGAATTCGGGTCTTACAGTCGTCTGAGTTGATCGCTTCCAGTGCTAGACGCGCCAGATTTCGTGAAGGCCCGAGGTCAACGAGTGCAGCTACACCAGCCGCGACCACGGGCTTGAGAGCCCTATCAAATCGGAGAGTCTCGATCGCTTGCCTGCTCAAGTAAGTGCCCGGCAAGGGTATTTTCGCTTCATGCAGAGCTCCTGAGTTCAGAGCAATGGCCACATTCGGCAGACACTGTTCGAGGGCGCGAACCTGCGGGTCGATGATGTCGGACGCTGGTTTCGTCAGTTGAGAATGGCAGGGCACGCCACCTGTATTAAGGAGGTGGTTGGGAATCTGTAGCTGTTCGAGTTTTTCCTGAAATCCTTCGAGAAGTTCCCGCTTGCCGGTGAATACGACGCTGGCATTTGAGTTCACGACGCCGAGGCTGAGCTCGCCAGCTCTTGCTCTATCACTCCAATCGTCCTCTGTTAGGATACGCTCAGCGTCGTAAGGGCTGCACTTGGCCGCAAGCATAGCACCGTCGATATCAAGATTCACCATCGCGCGGCTCCGAACGACCGTCAGCCCAACAGCATCCTCTACCTTTAGAATGCCCGCCAGGGTGGCCACAACATATTCGCTCATTGTGTGTCCGACGAGATAATCGGCCCGCACTCCAAACAGTTCTAGCAAACGCGCCAGGGCGTATTGCACGGAGAAAATCATGACACTTATCTCTTCGAACGAAGCAGTCGCGTATGTGTCGTCGTGCCCAAACATGACCGTCTCGAGATCACGATCCATGACCGGGCGACTAGCGGCGACACACGCCAAGAAGGCCTTCCGGAAGTCTGGCACGTGATCAAAGAGGTCCTTGAACATCCGCGGGTGCTGCACTCCGGAGCCCGGCAACATGAACCCGATGGACGGAGAGGATAGAACCCGATCAGCCGTACCATCCGCCTCGTTCTCTAACCGCGCGATAGCCATGTCCAAGTTGCGCGCCACAACGACGGTTCGATGATCGAACTGGCATCTCCCTACGCGGAGCGTATGCGCGACGTCACCCAGATCGATATGGCGGTTGCGCCGCAGGAACGTGGCTAGATTCCGGCAGGCCCGACTTAACGCCGAAGGGGATTTTGCGGACAGGCATAGGGCATGCGAGCCCCGCGCGACGGAGCCGGGCCAAGCCGTTGCGGCACTGTCCCATTCCTGCAGCACAACGTGACAGTTGGTGCCGCCGATACCAAGGCCGGTGACTCCCGCAGTTCGAGGATGCCCCTGCGGACGGGGCCAGGGTCGAAGCTTCTCGTTGACGAAGAAGGGCGTGCCTTCCAGGCCCAAATCTTCGTTCAACCGATTAATGTTGATGGTCGGAGGGATTGCCCCATGCTCTAGGGTCAGAACTGCCTTGATGAAGCCCGCGACCCCTGCGGCGATGTTGGCATGACCGATGTTCGGTTTAATTGACCCGAGCGCACAGGCTTTGCCGGTTTCCTCTTGACCCGCGAAAGCCTCTGCCAATGCGCGGACCTCGATCGGGTCGCCGATCTTGGTCCCAGTCCCATGGGTTTCGATGTATTCCACGTCGTCAGGGCCGAGTGCCGCGGTGGCAAGTGCCTGGCGCACAACAGCGGTCTGGCCTCGCGCGCTAGGCGCCGAAAAGGACGATTTGGCGCGCCCGTCGTTGTTAATGGCACATCCTTTTACCACTGCGCGGATCGGATCACCCGCCGCAAGCGCATCTTCGAGGCGCTTGAGAACGACGACCCCTACCCCGTCTCCAAGCACCGTGCCATTCGCATCGGCGTCAAAGGTTCGGCACACACCGTCCGAAGAATTAATGAAATCCTTGACGTACTGGTACCCCGCTTGAGGGAAGGTGATGCTCGCTGCACCTGCCAGCGCCATGTCGCAATAGCCGGCCGCTACCGACTGAGCGGCGACTGCGATCGCCACTAGCCCAGTTGAACATGATGTTTGTACCGCAATGCTTGGGCCGTTGAGGTTCAGCATGTAGGACACGCGCGAGGCAAGGTAGTCCTTCTCGTTGCCGAGCTCCATCAGGAAAGCAAGTGGCGCGTTGGTGGGATCGCTGAGGTCGCCCTTCAAATGGTGCTGTAAATAGAGTGGGGAAGAAGAACCTGCGAACACTCCGGTCCGGCCTTCATGCTGGCTTGGCGCATATCCGGCCGACTCAAGGGCCTTCCAACAGCATTCGAGGAATAGGCGATGCTGCGGGTCCATCAGAGTCGCCTCACGTTTCGACAGATTCCAGAAGTCTGGATCGAAAAGGTCCACATCGTCGAGATGGGCGCCAACGCGCACATAATCGGAGCGCCTCAGGATGTCGGCCGGAATGCCCCGGGCTTGCAGTTCCTGCTCGGAGAGAGGGGCGATCGAAGAGACCCCTTGGCAGAGGTTTTCCCAGAGCGCCTCGACGGTCTCCGCGCCGGGAAAGCGTGCAGCCATACCAATCACCGCAATGTCCATCCCGGGGCCGCGTCCCTCGTTGGCCGCCCCAACACGCGCTCTCCCCGCCGATACTGGCGGTATTTTGGGGAACTCTCGATTGATGGGACGTCCCTGCCCGCCGCCGCGACTGCGAAGAAGAGCCTCCAGCTCTTTGAACGTCGGGTTGAGGAAGACCTCCACTACCCGGAGCTCTACCTTCAGACTCTCACGAAGCTGCGTGCAGAGGCGGGCAGCCAGAAGGGAGTGTCCGCCGCAGTCGAAAAAGTTGTCGCCCGGATCGGCAGCTTCGGCATGGAGAAGGTCGCGCCAGGCTGTGCGAAGTGCCGATTCGACCTCGTCGACACCGGTCACCAGAGCGCACGCCTCTTGCGCGAGCCCGCGAAGGCGCGACCGATCAAGTTTCCCGTTAGCCGCAATGGGCAATTCCCCTACCGCCACGAAATGCGCGGGTATCGCATAATGCGGTAACTCGGACTTCAAATGCGCTCGCAAAGGTGCCTCCCAGCCTTTGCAACCATCTCGCAGGACCACATAGGCGACCAATCGGTCCGGCTGGCCTGTCGTCGGATCGAGCTCAGGCAATACGGCGGCGGAGCAGACCCCGGAATAGCGAAGCAAGGCAGCTTCTACAGACCCGGGGACGACGCTGTAACCTCGGATCTTCACCATGAAAGCGCAGCGCCCGATAATTTCCAAGTGGCCACCTGGCAGCATGCGGCCAAGATCGCCAGTGCGGAACATCGTGCCATTTGCGCGAAACGGGTCGGGAAAGAACCTTTCGCGTGTCATCTCCGGGCTGCTGAGATATCCATGAGCCAAGACATCGCCGCCGACGAAGACCTCGCCTAGGAAGCCCCGTGGTACGGGGTCGCGTTGCTCCCCGAGAATATAGGCACTGACATTGTGCTGGGGCGGACCGACCGGTGCGACCCTTTGTATTGCCGTCGGATCCATGTCGCTCAAGTCAATATGCGCGACATCACTTGCCTCTACTGCCCCGTAGTAATTGATGATTCTGATGTGCGGCAGCGCGTCCTTTACACGCGCAAGCAACGCTGCTGTTAGTACCTCGCCTGATAGGTAGATCAATCTGAGATCCGGAAGGCGGGAGGGGAGGTCGAGGAAGCCGCTGCTGATAATCACGTCCAGCAGTGAAGGCGTTAGCAATATTCTGGAAATTCGATTTCGTTCCAGGTACTCGACCAGCTGGTGCGGATCGTAGATGACGTCGTCAGGGACCAGATAGGCTGGAATCCCGGCGAGGATCGGCCGCGTTATGTCCCCGAAGAGATTGACCGCCTCACGCTCACCAGGCGCGTACGGCAGCGCATGATAGCGCCATTGGTTGGCACATACGAGGCTTCGGTGGGGGCAGAGGACCCCTTTTGGTTCGCCAGTCGTGCCAGAAGAAAATCCAATCTGGGCCGGCGCATCGAGGTCCACCGCTTGGGGATTGGCCGGACTGGCCTTGCCGAGTTGTGCATCCCAACCCTCGTCGAGCGACAGCGCAATACCAGACCAGTCAGGCGGAAGCTTGTCTGCGAAACGGTTGTTGGTGACAACGATTTCAACACTCGCCTTCTCAAGTATCCGCCGTAGCGCAACCATGGGCTGCGCTTTGTCAAGCACGACGTAGGCGGCCCCTGTCTTAAGAATACCGAACAACGCGACGACGTATTCAAGCGAGGTATCCATCAGGATACCCACGCGCGAACCTCGGCTCTGACCATATCCGAGGAGGTGCCTGGATAGAATCTCGATCAGTTCGTCGAGTTCACGATATGTGATGGTCGCAGCCTCTGAAACGATGGCAGGACTGTTCGGTGTCAGAGCCGCCTGTTTGCAGAATTGCTCATGCAGCGTTAGATTACTATAGGGGAAGACCTCGCCGTGTTGGATGGACGCCGGAAGTTGTCGCTTCACCTCGCCAACCTCGCGCAGGAGGCTAGGCACCACCTCCTCTGTCATAGAATGCGTGTAAAAGTGATCGCCTTCAAACATAATCCGGGCGAACCGTGACGTCGTGAGCCGACGCCATTTGTCGAGATCATTGGCATTGACCGTTTCGTCTTGAGCCCCTCCCATTGCGGTGATCGCCGCCTTGATAGGTGTCGGTAAGTTTCGGCCGTAGGTCTCCGCGAGTTCGAAGTCGGCCCGCATCGGAGGCAAGATGAATTTACGAAGGAGTTCCTCGTTTGCCAGCGCCTCTTTGGGCACCAGACCTAGGCTCCGGACCACATCGGTTAACTTGTCATCCGCGTATCTATACATCGGCGGCTCATCCGCCGGCAGATCCGCCGACGGATGAGCAGACACGACAACATGGAAGGGAGATGGCCGACCGGCCTTTTCCAGGGAGCGGGCGGCCTCGTAAGCCACAAGGGCACCTGCGCTATGACCGAAGAAAACAAAAGGCCTATCGCTGTATGCCTGGAGCGCCTCGATGACCATGGGTACCAATACGTCCATGCTGCGAATGGCGGGCTCCGCTGATCGTTTCCCGCGCCCGGGAAGATCCAGGCAAATAAGTTCAACGTCGTCGGGGAGATAGTCCGGCCAATTACGGAACGACTGGACGCCCCCGCCCCCGTGCGGGAAACAGATTATCCTATACGACGCCTCAAGTGAGCTCTTCAAAACTCTAAGAAGCGCGTTGGCTTTATCAGTAATTTGTTCCATCTCAAACTACTCCACAAATAGTTCGTATGTAATTACCATCTTTATCCCCAAATACTATTTATTTATTCGTACAGTCCGTCGGGTGCCCGAGCGTGAAAAGGCCAAGTGCACTATAATCTCGCAACTCGCACTGGAGTTGTTGGAGAGCGGCCCTTTCTGATGTCGACCATCGCCTTGAGATGGCGGTAGTGGCGGCAGGATTACCACTGTCAGCGGTTTTGCGTTGCTAAGTGTCGATAAATTTCTTTGACGGATTTGTGACATGGTTTGCGCGAACCGGAGAGATTCTGATTAGGTGCCGTGACTGCCTGACAGCTTGGTCCAGGGCGGATTTGCATAGGCTTATGGGAGCGAAGGGCCGTCGATCGATGTTATGTCGCATACGCCAACGAGCGCGATGGACTGGCGCAGGTTCTCCAGCCAGCGGTAGCTCTCCTTCGTCTCGATCGGCACGCGCGTGGGATTGATGTGCCGCTTGAGCGCGAGCGTTCCCTTGAATTTCGTTCGTGTCCAGAACTTCACCGCCGTCAGACCGAGGGGTGTGCCGGTGAGGGTGATGGCCAGGCTCGAATGCATCAGCACCCCGCACAAAGTCAGCACGTTGGGCTGCCCGGCCTTGTAGCGCCCGGCGTTGATGGTCTGATTTTGCCCGGCTGCGCGCGGCTGTAGATGAATTCGGTCGTGTCCTGCAGGATAAGGATCGGACCTTCGCTCGCCGCAATGCCCGCCGCGGTCGCGGCGAAATGGCCGGCCAGAAGCTATGTTCGGTCGCACGCGGGTTATCAAAGAAGCGGTAGGCCGCCTTCGCCGCCGCCCAGTCGCCGCAGGCCGCCGGGATTGGCTTGCCCGGCGCAGCTGACATCTGATCCAGCAACCGTCGCAGCCGACGGGCCAGACGCTTGTCGGGAAGGGCCGCCGCAGAAAGCTCTTCCTCCTGCCAAGCGCTCTCGCTGCTGGTGGTCTTGTCTCGCATCCGTGACGCCTCCGTGATTCGGCGTCACGGACAGAATCACGGCAGATTCATATGGGGCAATAGGCCCGCCGACGATGTGGGTAATCGGAAGTCGGGCCGGATGGGTACGACCTTCGGCGTTATGTTCGGGAAGAAGGTCGGTGGCTTTAGCCGGGCCAGATGGGGTTCTCTTGTCATAAGACAAGAGAACATGATGGGACACGACCTATTTTTATTTTAGCGTCTGCGCTGGCACGAGGGATAGCAGATCGTGCCTAGTCGCCAACGGTCGGAAATGGCGTAATCGACCAATGGAGCGAATCGACGGCACGCTGAAGGATCGCTTCAGTGCAAGCAAGGCTGGGTGAAGTGGCAACGACATGTCCGAGGCTGTCTCGGTAATCGCCTTTCCTAATGATCCGCGCCTTGGGTTCAAGATAAAATTTGATCTCGGCAACACCTGGTACATTAGCTTCCCGAGTGTCGTCGGCGGTCCACTCGAGGATGCCATCGCGATCAGCAACTAGGAACCGCGCGGCCGCAATGTGCGAATGCTTTTTATGCAAATCCCATTCTTCGCCAATAGCAAGTTTGATGTGCGCCGTGACGACATCGATACCGTAAGCCAGTTGAAGCAGTTGGGGGACCGGCGCACCATGTAGCCGCGGATTGACTTCAATGACGACCGGGCCACGCTTCGTCCACCGGAATTCAATGCCCCATGGCCCCCAGCCAAGCCCGAGAGTTCGCAAACAGCTCAGCGCAACATCGGCGATACGCTCATGCTCATTATCACTCAGCGGGGCCGGAATGGTCCACGCACGGCTGACGAAATGCGGTGGAGGGCCGCCCTCAACGGTGCCAATCCCAATGATTTGATCTCCCATTATATCGGCCCAATAAGAAGGGCCTTGTGCGAATTCTTCGACCAGTATCCTCGGCGGGGACCGCCATATGTGCTGCCCGCTCAACAAATAGGTCGTCTGTTCCGCTAACTCATCGACGTCGCGGCACAATCGAACACCCATGCTGCCGCTGCCTACGGTTGGCTTAACAATCACTGGCAGCCCAATCTCCGCGGCAGAGCTTTGTACGTCCGTCCTATTCGCAGCCAAGCGATATGCGGGAATTGGAACGCCAGCTTCCGCGAGTAGCTGACGTTGAATGAATTTGTCGTAACATTGTTCGATAGAGTCTGGGTTCGGTCCCGGTAGATCGAAATGCCGGCAGAGCTTGCCAACTGTTGCATAGACCGACTCATCATTGCCCGAAAAACCGGTAATGCCAGCAATGTCATAGGTCATTCCTACCCGGGAACACTCGCGGATCAGCGCATCGAGATTGTCTGTATCAATGCGGATTGCCTCACTTCTTTCCGCCGCAAGATAATCGTACTGAGCTGGATCAGTCGACATGGTAATTGGATGAAGGCCAAGACGCTGCGCCGCTTGGACATATAGCAGACCGTTGCCCCTTGGATGGCCTTCAATCAGGATAAGCGCCTTTCTTGTCATCTGCGTTGACCTCCATTGCGTGCTGCACTGAGGCCGTAGCAATATCAGCATAGGCCTTGTCTGTGCCGGACCTCAGATTGGGGTGAATGTAACAGGGTCAGTGATCTGCAGTCGCAAAGGTTCTGTAAATTCATTTGAAGCTTCTGTTGCGGCGGATGATTGAACACCAGCGAGCAGTTCCAGCGGCTGATGACCGACCACGGCATCATCTGTTCGATGAGCCGGTCAGGCAACGTCTGGGACAATGCTGCGATGGAGAGCTTCTTCTCGTCGCTGAAGACCGAACGCACGCGCGCAAGTTCTACAGGACGAGGGATGACGCCAGGGCCGATGTGTTCGATTATATCGAGCGCAGCTCTCCTCCTCCCTTGCCACGCCGGCGGCAGCCACCAGTACGTTGGCGAGCCGGGCGATCACTATGGCCCGTTGCGCTGATGGCGAGCGGTAATCTGATTCCGACTGCCGTCCTCAAGCGTAAGGCCGTCGTCTATGTGTGGCCTGCTGCCGGTTTTCGGACACTCAGTTAGCTTCTACAACCCCGGCGAAGGCAAGACACTCTAGGTTATCTGAGCCCCGGCGAGTTAGGCGCAACATGAGAACCCTGCCACCCCTGACGCGATCTCTCGTGGCCGTTCGTCAACTCAGCTTGCCGCTCGTCTCGCAGAAGCTGAACGGGCTCAATCATCATGGCCCGTCCTTTGCTTGGAGTAGGCGCGGCACTCCCGAGCAAAGCAGGATAATGTCTTTTACGTCGGTGTCGATGCGTCGAAAGACATGCCATGGCGATTGCCGAAGGCGGACGGAACGGGGAGGTCCGCTATGTCGGCGAGATCGAGGCGACCCCGGCGGCGGTGGAACGCTACGTGCGCTGGAGAAAAAGCACGGTCGCCTGCATTTCTGCCCCGAAGCCGGGCCGACCGGCTACGGGCTCTATCGGCAGATCGTTGAGCTCGGCCACCGCTGCGATGTCATTGCGGCCTGATCCCGAAGCCCTCGGGCGAGCCCATTAAGACCAACCGACGTCACGCGGTCAGCCTGGCGCGGCTGCTGCGGCCGGCGAATTGAAGGGAATATGGGTTCCGGACGCGGTGCATGAGGCGGTGCGCGATCTTGTACGTTCGGACCTCTGCGAGCGAGGATCTGCGCAACAAGCGTCAAAAGCTTCTTTCCGTTCTATGCGAAGCTATCATAGCTTTGTCCTCGACGGAGAGCCTCGCCGGAAACGGCTTCGATCAAGAGCTTGTGAAGCTCAATGAAACCCCGTTTGCTTTAAGCCTGCAAAGACTAAGCGCCGGCTGCCCCTTGCCACGGTCATAACGTCTAGATGGGTAACGGGCCGCCAAGCCAGCCCCCGGAGCTGAGAACGGCCGTTCAGTTGGCTTACAGGCCACCGTTTTTTCAACCCGCTGACGACCGGCGTTTGGTGAATGCAGCTTCCACTGCCGGCTCGAAAAAGCGCCCCTGGAACTCCATGAACCAAGCATGTTGCGCGGCGTCATGGATGTTCATCAGCCTGTCCTGCTTGGCACGGTCCTGGGCGCCTGGTCTAACGTATTTTCCCGGGTCTTGCTGCCATCGGCGAAATACGGAGGGACTTGCCTCGGGATGGAATTGGAATCCAAAGGCCTTCTCGCCGTAACGGAATGCTTGGTGCTCAAATAGCTCGCTTTTGGCCAGGAGGTCGGCGCCGGCCGGAATCTCGAATTGGTGATAGTGCGCCTCCGCGACGTGCAGCCGTTCCGGGAGATAGGCTTTCCCGACCTCGGTTGCGACGATTTCATAGTAGCCGAACTCGCCCGGATCGCCAGGAAGAGGTCCAACCTTCGCGCCGAGGACGGTAGCCATGACTTGGGCGCCAAGGCAGATCCCAAGCAGGGGGACGTTCTGCTTCAGGCATTGCTCGGCCCATTCTTTTTCGTCCCTGAGAAACGGGTACTCGTGATCGTCGAAGACGTTAAATTTCCCGCCAAAGATCACGCTGCCGACGACCGATGCATCCACATCGTCTAACCGCTCACCCAAGAAGGGTCTGATCGTTTGGGGGAGGACGCCGTGCGCCCGGAAGAATTCAACGACCCGGTCGTCCTCCGGACCATCTTCATGCCGAACCAATACAACACGAGCCACTATAGTCTCCCGTTCCAACGCTAAGAATCCAGCTTCAGGTTCGGTTTTTGGATCGAGTTCTGCCAACGTGAAGCCTGGACTGGCGGAGCCGCCCTGCATGTCGACACTGGGATCAATCGACTTGGCTTCCGCGTCGAGGAGCTCGGTGGCCTGAAACGTCTGATCCAGGTCGCACGCATTTTTTCGATCTGGTCATGAGCCACTTGGCTTGCGCCGACGATCCTTCAGATCCCCGCAATAGGAGGCAGATTTAGACCTTCTGCGAGGTTCGAAACGACCGGCTGATATTGACTGCGAGTCGCGACCAACTCGACAGCCCTGCTCGACGAAGCTGCGCAACGGCAATGACACTGCGCGAGGCCCTCAGGTTCCCCTTCTGGCGCGAGATCGCAGATTGGATAAGCGGCGGATCGAGATGGTGACTGTGTTACACCGCCCCTGTCGACGCTCACCTGGATTCGAGTCGGAATCTCGTCCTGACCGCCGCGCTGCGGCGACCAACGGCTCAGAGCGTTTCGCCCGGCGGTGCGGAGATGTAGCAGGACGCATAGATGTAGCCAGTCGTGCGCTCTAGATGATCCTCCATGCCGAGTTTGGCCATAGCCTTCAGGATCGCCTGCCGCTCCGTCGATGTGGAGAAGCGGCGCTGGCGCTGTCTGAACCGTTCTACGAGCCGTGTTTCCAACGAGAAAGCCCGAAAGGCCGCCGCGATGTCGTCGTACCTGAAGGGGTGCATTGCGAAGGCGACGACCCACGGGCGTGACGACGCCGACGCCTCATACACGCGTGCAAAGGTTGCCTCGGTTGCGTAACCCACACAGCCTGTGCTGATGAGGATATCCGCATCCGCGAGTGCGCTACGTTCCTCTACCATCAAGTCACGAGTTTCCACATCGGCCGTGACGCCAGCCTCCAACAGACCCAGATCCAGCGCATAGCGAACAGCCCGGAACGATGGATCCACGCCGACGAACTGGATGTCGTCGCGGAGGCCCTGTTTGCGAAAAAAGGCGCGATGCTCAATGTCCTGTCGGCGCGACAGCGATCCGCTGGGATCCAGATAGGCAGCATACAGATCGTCGAGGTCGAGATCGGTTCGCAGCAAGGCAGCGTTGACACCATAGGAGCAACCTACATCGATTATCTTCAACTTCGTCTTTTTTCGAACGCGTCGATAATCGGCGAAGATCCATTCGAAAATCGGCTTGGCCCGATCTGGAAGCATATAGTCCAGGAGCAAACACGCCCGTAAATAGGCGTGCGGCCATCTGCGATTGTAGGTCGCCGTGAAATCGTACTTCGCCCCTTGAATTCTGCTGCGCTCTGCACTTGATGCCTGACCTGACATGCTGCTTTCCTTCTTCGCTTCAGTGATCGCAATCTCACCACGACATATTAGTATCGCTCGCCAGCTCCTCCCGCCTCACGAGAGACGTTTCAAAAGTCGTGCCAGGCTGGGCAGAGGCCTAAAAGCGATTTTTCTGCACATCAACTCAATTGCTTAGTGCAACGGGACGCTAAGTCTGCTTAGTGCAATGGGAGGCTAAGTCGACATCACGGTGTCGCGTACTCGACACTCTGGCAATCTCGATGCACGTCGCTATCCCAGAATGGACATGTGTTCGTCCCCGTGGGTCAAAATCCCCCGGGTATGGTCACTTGAAACTCCCCCAACTGTTGATCACCGGCAGCGCTACCGAACAGCGGTAGCCGGTAAGGCAGGACGTCAATTTTCGCCCCTTTCCTACAGGGAGGGGAACGGGAGTTGAACGTCTTGAACGCATATCTGCAAAGCACCGTACTAGGCTAAGGCTAGGCCCGGCCCCATGAAGGGCTTCCATTGATGCGGCTGTCGTGATTCACGGTCTCGAGATGGAGTTCATTGATGAATCGCGCCTATTTCTGGCTGGCGGATGCGCAATTTGCGAGACTGAAGCCGCACCTGCCCACTACACGCGCGGCAAGCCACGGGTGGACGACCGCCGCGTCATCAGCGGCATCATCCATGTCATCAAGAGCGGCGGTCGTTGGGTCGATGCGCCAGCAGCGTATGGCCCGAGAAAGACACTCTATAACCGCTTCCAGCGCTGGGCGGCCAAGGGCGTATGGAGCGATATCTTCCATGCACTTGCCGGTGCTGATGGACCGCCGGCCCAGCTTCTCATCGATTCCTCGGACGCGCGAGCGCATCGTTGCGCGGCCGGGGATAAAGGGGGGACAATCAGGCCATGGCCGATCACGCGGCGGACGCACCACCAAGATCCACGCCCTGACCGACGGCCTGTGGCGGCCCGTCGCCTTTATGCTCACGGGCGGCCAGGTCGCGGACTGCAACGCGGGCGAGGTGCTTCTCGGACAGATGCCAGAAACCAGTCTCGTCAATGCCGACAACGGCTACGATAGCAATGCCATCCGCCGCCAGATCAGTGAACGGGGAGCCTTCGCAAACATCCCGCCTAAAGCCAATCGCATCTGGAAAAACTGCTTCTCACCCTTCCTCTACCGCGACCGGAACGCAATTGAGCGCATGTTCTGCCGCCTCAAGGATTTCCGCCGGATAGCAACGAGATACGATCGCCTCGAAACTAATTTCCTCGCCGCAGTCTGCATCGCCGCGACCGTACTTGGTCGCAACACCAGCCAGCGCGAGATTCAAAGATTGACGGGTGTCGATCGCAAGACGATACGGCGTTACCGAGCGCAGGGGTGGGGGCAAATTCCCCCGGGGAAGTGGCCACAGCTCGGCAAGCGCGGAGGACCAAATTCCTCCACCCGACCACCGGCTTTTGGAGTGTCGGGAGCGACGGTCACCAGCAGCGTGGCCCGCTCGGCCTGCGAACCGCATCGGACGTGGATCGAAGAACAGTCCGCCTGAAGCGAAATGCGCAGGCGATTTATCAGGACTTGATCGATCAATTGGGCTTCCCGTCCAGCTACCAGAGCGTCAAGCGATTTGTCCGCACGTTACGACACACCGATCCCGAGCAGCTTGATCGTTGAGTTCCTTCCCGGCGAGGAGGCTCAGGTCGACTATGGCGGGGGCGCGCTGATGACGTCAGATTTTCCAAACGGCCTATAAGTAAGACTATTTAGCTTAAGATGGCATCTTTCATCCCTTTTCATAATTCGATGATGCCGAAGTTTACGGCTGTTATCGCAGCGACCGTTCTGCTAGCGGCGTCCATTTTTCGCATGACATTTTTTATATGGAAGTTGACAGTGTCTACGGAGATTCCCAAAATTATTCCTATTTCCCACGACGATTTTCCTTTCGCCGTCCATAAAATGCACTCTTTTTCTCTCGGAGAAAGGTCAGGAACTTCCCCGACCCCATTCGAACTGGAGAACTTCGCCACCCTCAGATGAAAATGTAACGCGGCAAGTTGCAACCAGCCGATTGCTTTATCTGGAAATTCGCGGTCGCAAGGTCGAGCAAAACTCATGACCGCGAAGCTGCCATCCGGGCCGTGCAAGGGAACGCTAATGCCTGACATTAAGCCGAAGCTCGCAGCCTCATCGAAAACGCGACGCTCGTCTTCAGTCGTGCTTGCGTTTTTATACACCTCGCTCCATCGGAAGGCGCCTGCCCGCTTTCGACTCGTTTTCACGATCGGGTCTATTCTGTCATAACCCATTTCGAGACAGCGCTCCTGCCATTGATGAGGATAGGTCAGGATGACGGCCGGATGTTGTCGGATGGGCCTGAAGCGTCTTTGGTCGGGCGGGGAGCCATAGGCGATCCACGGGCAACCGAAATTACGTGCAAAACCAGACAACAGATCGAACAACTTCTCGAATTGAGCAACGGTATCACTCTGTTCGAGAAACCGGCCGAGCTCGACGGCAAACGCCACTCTAGCCGCCTTCGGGAAATGCAGCGACGGGGCCCAAGAATATCGGTCGGACACTCTGGTTGCCTGCCCTCGAAATCGGGGGGCAGCGATCGGCGGTGGTTTCATCGTTCTCTGCTCCGCAGCCATTTCGCCGGATGCTTTCACTGACGCACAAGGATTCCGGCCGTGACGGCTGAGGCTGCACCCGGTCCTCGGTAGGCGGGAATCGCCAAAAACCTACCACATTACTAAATTGCATAAGTTATCTTTGCACGAAGAGTACGTTTCGTTAATTTTGCAGAATTTTAATATAGCGAATAATTTAGTTCATTAATGTCGTTCTATACTTTTCCTGTCGATACTTACCGCATTTCCGCGCAATCCCTGGCAGGAGCTTCATTCTCGACTTCTCGCGCATGGAAAGCCGGGCAAGACAGATCTTGCAGAATACTCACGGGGCTTTTCCGAAGATGTTCTCTGCTTCGGCCGGAGCTTCCATCGCACTAAAGGCAGCAGTGCAAGGCGCTTCGGCTGAGGCTAAGGATCGTATTCAACCAGCGGGAACGTTGCCGAGTTGCGCGGGGAGGTCGACAGATTTGCAAGCCTCCATCGCAAAATGGAGGCACGCTGGCAGCAAGAACCAGAGATGCAGGCGGCTGACCGGCGGCTGACCGTGGCTGCGATCACTCTGGCCCGGCACCATCCAAGTTCGCCGCCGAACTGCTCAGTGAGGAGATCGAGTTGCTGGAGGGCCTATATCGACATGGAACCGGGGACGGCTACTTCTGGGTCTACAGGACCGATGTCCAGCAGATCCCCGCCTTGACGGACTCCGGCCTCGGAAAGCTGCCTGACTCCCGCGTTTACGCTTGATGGTCGCGCAACATCGAAGGCAGCTTTCTGGCTAGGCCGAGCTTGCACCAACGCCCCGGCGGAGTGCCAGGGCAGGTCGTCCACCAAATCCGATCACAAGGTCCAACTTCAGGTCCACCAGAGAACAAGATCCGGCCGCGCAAACCCGAAAAAGCTGTTCAGCACCAGGCGACGCTTTCCGTTGCCCGATTGACCGGTGACCCCGTGAACGAAACCGCCATCGATCAGGCCGATATCCCCCGCCCTGAGCTGGAAGTCGCGACAAGGAACGCCTTCGAGATAGGCTGCCGAATAGGGATAGCCCGTAGTCTCCACACCTTGCGACTTTCGGTCGGTGACCGTCGGCTTGTGGCTCCAGAGCCGCAGATTGCCACCTTCCTCGGGCATGCTGGGATAGAAGTTGAGTGCTGCGACGGTGTTGTGCGCCACCGCAGAAAGCTCGTAATCGTTTCCAGCACATAATACTTGAGCGACGTCGTCGTGGGGGTCCAAGGAGAATGTGCCGCTGCCAGACCAACTGAGAGCGCGACAAACATTAGCCTGACCGTGCTCCGAACGGGCCAGCCGCAATTCAATGCCCTGTTTGCGAAGCTCGCGCTTCAACGCGTCGAACAATGCTCGGACCGGATCAACCAGATTCTCAAAAAGGGCGTCGACGTACGGTCGCGCAGTCTCCGCCTCTGCGAAATAGGTGGCTGCATCCTTCCGGTAGTGGGATGCGCCGACATATTGTCCGGGGACGCCATCCTTACGCTCCTTGAGACCGGGACTGCCACTGAAGTTCGCGGTGATCTCCTCGGCTATTTCGGTGCTGAAAGCTTGCCTGATGTGCAGAGCAGTGATCTCACCTTTCAGGACTGAGATGATGTCCGCAGTGCTGATCAAGCCGGTTCGTTCTCTGATCGCAACTGGCGAGGTGGCCGGGGCTTGGGATACTTGATTAGCCTTCATTGGCTTGCTCCTTTAGTGCGTGATCAAGGATGGCGATGCCCTTATCGAGTTCGTCATCGGTGATGGTTATCGGTGGGAGGACTTTGATGACGTCGCGATTTGGTCCTGAAGATTCGATCAGCAGGCCATTTTCGAATGCGACGTCGTGCACACGGCCGACAACGGCCTGTGAACGGCATTTGAGACCGGCCATCAGACCACGGCCGCGCTTTTGTTCGATGCACGTGGGAAATTTCGCAACGAGGTGGTCAAGGTGCGTTTGCAGCTTGACCGCAGCCCGCTCGATGCCTGCAGTAAACTGGCAATCGGACCACATTTTGCACATGGCTCCTGCTGTCACGAAAGCGAGATTGTTGCCTCTGAAAGTCCCGCTATGTTCTCCGGGATTCCAAATGTCCACCTCCGGGCGAATCAGAACAATGGAGAACGGACTACCTGAACCGCTTAGGGATTTCGAAAGGCATACGATATCGGGTTCGATTTTCGCGAATTCAAATGAGAAGAAATCGCCCGTTCGTCCCGCACCTGCCTGAATGTCGTCAACGATCAAAACAACGTCGTGCTTGCGGCAAATCCGCTGAATTTCTGCCAGCCAAGGTGCAGATGCAGTGTTCATGCCGCCTTCTGCCTGGATGGTCTCCAGAATGATTGCGGCTGGCTTTTCTATGCCGCTCCCTGGGTCGCCCAATACGGAGTCAATGTAATTCGCGGAATCGAAAGCTTGGGTAGGGTAGCCGTCATAGGGGACACGGATCACATCGTGGCGCGCGACGCCGCCCAGTTTCCTGGTTGACGCCGAACCCGACACTGCCAGAGAGCCGAGCGACATACCATGGAACGCATTCGTGAAGGCCATGACGCTTGAGCGGCCGGTATATTTTCGCGCCAGTGCCAGCGCTGCTTCGTTAGCATTCGTGCCGGTCGGCCCAGGAAATTGTATCTTGTAAGAAAGCCCCCTGGGCTTCAGGATCGAATCCACAAACGCTTCAATGAAGTCACGCTTTGCCGCTGTATACATGTCTAGGGATAGGAGAATGTTCTCGCCAACCATATATTCGATAGCTGGCGCAATAATGTCTGGATGGTTGTGTCCGTAGTTGAGTGCGCCGGACCCTACAAGGAAATCGATATAAGGGTTACCGGCCTCGTCCCAGATTGTCGCCCCAAGGGCCTTCGTAAAGACTGTAGGAAACGACCGCCCGTAGCGACGAACGTTGGACTCATGAGCCGTAAAAATTTCAGTGTTCATTTCAGGGTCCCTCTGCGTGTCGCGCCGCTTCAACGAGCAGTGATTAAATGCGTTTGGTTTGTTGCGGATGTTTTCAGCTTCACTTGAAGATCGGAACGGTCCGGGCGGAACTTTGCACGGTCGTCACTTCCCATGCACATGTTAGCAATGCCGACACGCTCCTCAAAAACGTCCGTGACAAAAGGGAGACCGGACTCGCGCGGCAGCTCAACTGCTGCACTGACGCACTTCGAATCCTCCTCTACCGTAGTCACGTTGCTCTGCACGGCGATATCTCTCGTCTATGCGTTGGTCGAGCTCCGTTCTAGAGTTTTCGGGGAGGCGTCGATACTACGGCATTTGGTAGTTGACGCACCTGCTTGTACCCGGCGAAACACCGTGCCAATCCTATCAAGCTCAGCGCTAGCACCGGCTCATGTGTGACAGGCGCTTCTGCCATGCAGCAGCATGCTAACGTGTTGCAGGCCGCTTCGGCAGCAACACGAGCCACATCGTGCCCCGGCTCGTAGTGTAGCTCGGCAGTAGCGAAGCCGGGCGCGAGCGCGCCCTCAACAGCGCTGTAGCGAGCGAGCGGCGTAGCGGGCGATAATCGGCGTTCTTGATGTCGGGGCCGCTTTCGGACCGCTTCTGAAGCGTCTCGACCAATTATGACTGAATGAGGATCAAGGTCTCGAAGCCGACGGCGGAGGACATTACAGTCTGTATGTGGGACCAGACTAAGCCGGTTCTCCCCTGTTAGGCCAACAAAAGTTTGCCAGACAACTGTGTGCGGGGAGATGCGACCACAGGATCTGTCGAAGCTGCGTAAGAATAGGCGCCTAGACTCGTCGACCGGGTCCACACGAGGCCCGCCTTTATGCAGTCTCAAGAGGATCGACATTCGCTCACGCGCTTTCAGGCGGTTTGCCGACCTCCAGTCAGCATGCGGACGCCTTTGGATGGGCATATTCGCACGTCCTACAAAGCAGAAAGCCATCCGTCCCATTCATGCGGTCGACGATTTGGCTAAAAACTGGCCCGTCAAAAAGATCTGCGTATTCGTCGCGCAGAAGATTGCCCAATACGTGGCGCCGTTCAAAATCCATGCAGCAGAGCGTAACGTCACCGTTTGGGAGAAGAACATTCCGATACTGCCGTCCGTCAACGCATGTCAGCGCGCCGACGACTGGCTGCCGTGGTTCGACGACCTTCGGATCGACGCTTCCACCCCTGCTGCTCAGAGGCCGCGCGCGAACTAGCGCTTCGGCGGGGATTATCCCGGCGATATCCGGATGGACCTCGCCCAGGACTATAAACCGAATCGAGGCGATGTCTGTGTCGACCACTTGACGCATCAAAGCGAGATACTTGTCTCCGACAAGACGGCTATTCATGTATGCGCCATCATCAAGAACATGGACCACGAATACCGTTGCGCGCAGCGCTTGCAAGCGGTGTAAATCAAGCCGCTTCATTCCTACAAGCGTCGTGAAAATCCGGATGCCATGGCCTCTGGCGTAAGCGTGCTCGACCATTTCGGTGCAATCAGGATTGAGCCAAGGCTCGGAGTACCCGGCGAAACTAACGTCGACGGAAGTTGGTACGCGCGCCAGGCATCGCTTGAAATCTTCAAGACGAAGATGCTTCACATGAGAAACCGCTCTTTGCTGATGGGCGAATTTGTCCTGCGGACAATAAGAACATCCGACGATGCAGCCGGTGGTCGTCGTTATTTCTAAAACCCGGCCGTTCGGGATGGCAGAGCCAAGTTCCTGGAAGATCATCGGATATGCCTCCACTTTTCTTTGGCTGATAATCACGGATATTCAAGTAACACATTACATATTTAGTTCAGCTGAGCATATTCGCATTCTAGCTCTTATATTGAAATATGCCACTTGTGATACCGGTATATCAACAAGGCTTTTAATATCTCGATAGTAATACTCTCCGCGGATTTCGATTTCCTCGGCAAATATCAATAGGCCAAAATTTTCCAAATGAACTCAGCTTCGCGTTGGGCGGCAATCAACCCCCGGCTCCATCGGTTTGCTGGGCGGCCCTCGCACCTACTTTGGGCGCTTCGCCGGCGGGCAGAACGGCGAAATCGCAATCTGTCGAGCGTCAGCCGTTGCGGAAGGTGTAGCCGTACCCGTTGATGGCCGGCCCGCCGCCGAGATGCGCGTAGAGCACCCTCGATCCCTCTGGAAAGAAGCCTTTCTGGACGAGGTCGATCATCGCTTGCAATGCCATAATACGGGTACGCGTACTCCTCGAGCAACACCACGTCATCCTCGACGAGTTCCGTTTCGAGCGCGACGAGCGTCGCTGTATGTTGGGCAATACTTAGCACCTGCGCCTTTGTTTGGGCGGGGGTGGCGGAGGCATCGATACCGACCACATTGCGCTGTCGACCGTCCTTGGCAAATCCGACGAGCATGCCGGCATGTGTTGACCCCGTGACCGTGCAAACGACGATATAGTCGAAGGCAAACCCAAGCTGTTTTTCCTGGGCGCGCACTTCCTCCGCGAACCCCACATAACCGAGGCCGCCATATTTGTGAACTGAGGCCCCGGCCGGTATTGCGTAGGGCCTGCCGCCCCTTAATTTGACTTCATCGAGCGCCTGTTCCCAACTGCGGCGGATGCCGATGTCAAAGCCCTCGTCGACCAAGTGCACCTCTGCTCCCATTATGCGGCTCAAGAGAATGTTACCGATCCGGTCGTAGACGGCATCCTCATGTGGTACCCAGCTCTCCTGAACCAGGAGACATTTCATGCCGATCTTGGCGGCGACCGCGGCGACCATCCGCGTGTGATTGGACTGCACGCCGCCGATGGAGACAAGCGTATCGGCATTTGACGCGATCGCGTCGGGGATGATGTATTCGAGCTTGCGCAGCTTGTTTCCGCCGAACGCGAGACCGGAGTTGCAGTCCTCGCGTTTGGCGTAGATTTCCACCTTTCCCCCCAGATGCTTGCCGAGGCGGTCGAGTTTCTCGATGGGCGTGGGTCCAAAGGTGAGCGGATAGCGTTCGAAATTTTGCAGCATGTTTTTCCAGCAACACGTGATCGAGTTGAATTGAGCTATGCACCCAGCCAGTCCAAGAGGCGGTTTGATTTGACGACAGCTGCGCTATGAGATGTTGGAGAAGAGCCTCATCATCATTTCCAGCGCCTCGCACGGCGACGAAGCAGCCCGCATCCCGGCGTGCTGCGACGGCTCTCATGCCTACGGAACCCAAATAGCTGCATCTCGCGCCATTAGACGTCCCGGAATGCGGTCACCTCTGCCCATGTCAATCACACCTATTCTTCAACGATCCGCCCAAGGTTCGTGGTTCATCGAAAGTGGCGGGAATCCGAGCTCTGATCTTGTCACGGCCGCGCCTCAAGGGAGCAGCAGCGATATAGCTAGCATGTGATTTTGGAGCGAATCTGCCGAGTCACTCGTCACCTCATAATGGTCTGGCGATTGGCATCCAACGTCCTCGCAACTGCCGAAATGCTCAGCCCTTTGCCCAGCTTCGCGAGCGAAACCCGACCGCCAGATCAGAAAGAGCACGCTACCGAAATACGCCAGCTGAAGGAGCAGCGAACAAGCCAGCGTCGTGACCACTACTGTGCCGATGGAATGAGAAGCGAAGTAGACGGTCAGTGCGGTGCTGCACAGCACCAGCCCCAGGACGCGGCAAAACATTCTAAAGGGCAACGCCGTTCTCCTGGTTTTGTCTCCTCAGATCATGCTGCGACCTGGTCGGCCGCAACATGGGTCTGGCAGTTCTTCGGGCAGACGCGGGCGCAGGCTCCGCAGCCAATGCAGCGGCCGGCATGATCGACGACCATGATCATGCGATTGAGCTCGCCATCGAAATCGTCATCCTCGTCGCAGGCGCCGAGGATTTCACCCGCGTCATCGACGCCGTAAAGATGCATGACCTCGCGAGAGCAGACTTTGAAACAGCGGCCGCAGCCGATGCAGGTCGTGACGTCTATAGCAGTGAGATATTCCGGCACCCATCCGGAGCCGTCGCGGGTGATAAATGTGTTCGTCATCGTAACTTCTTCATTGCAGCGAGCGCTCTCTTGGCACCATCCAACTCGGCAAAAACCGCCGACGTTTCCTGAGCAACTTCCTCTATCTCAGTCCATTTCCCGGGAGATCCTCTGCAAGGTCGCAATTGCATTTTGGCAACTGCCGCGCGCAGCTGAAGCTTTCGGACTTTCGTTCCCATCTCATCCAGCTTTGACATAGATCCTTCCTTGAAATCGGTGTCTTCACGCCCGTGCCACGTCGCGATAGGCTTCAATGGCTGAGGTCGCATCGTCGACCAGTTTCGTACCGGCCTCCCCGAGTTGCCGGAACGTCCCGAAGTCGAACCAATGGACGTCTGGACAGAAAGACGAACTGCCCGACCGTGAAAAGCACTGGCCCGAAGTCCTTAGGGTTTTCATCTCCACGATTGGCGATGTCACCGGACGGAAACGCTCCGCAATCGCAAGCCCGACTGCGGTGGAAAACATATCGAGCCTCCACAGTATGTCCGGATCGGGGTAGCCCATGCCACGGATCGCTTGGCGCTTTCCTGGTGACGATGAAGTCGGCCAGCAGCGTGGCGTCCGATTTGCCTTCCCATAAGCAGTAGGACTCCTGAGCACGGATCAGCCGCACCAGGCATTTGACGAACGGGGTGGCAAGGGCCGCCTCGTCCGCGTTGACAGCCGGGCTGACCGCGGCATCAGACATTTCGCCCTTCTCCTTATTTCAGTCCTCTTCCTCGAAGCACGATGTCCGTTTTCTGGGACCCCTACTTCGGGCACCCTTGCGCAGCCGACGCGCGGCTCGGGGCGGCCCATTCCACGCAATTGATGTCCTCGTGGCTGACTTTGAACACCTGCTCGACTGCGAGATCTTCCACGCGAACTCGCGTCGAACATCACTTCCGCCGCAATGCGGCCACAGGTCATGAAGATTTGAGCCTCGATCCTGCTGCAAACGATCGACCAAGTGCTGCATGGACCCTCCTTGCTGCGGTCCCAGGGAAATGGACGTATTGGCCAGTAAGCCACTTCGACCAATTACCCTTTTTTATCTTTCTTCCTCGGCCGACCGCGCTTTGGCACCTTCGGGAAACTGTTTTGCGCAGCGGCAAAGAGACCGCCGCAACAAGCCTTCGCACCCCTGTACTTGGCGAGGGCCTGCAGCAAATCCGGCAGATGCTGCTCTTTCAATTCGGCCGGGACAGGCTCCGGACGGTCCAGCGACGTCAGTGCCAGTTTGACCAACTCGATCGCGCGATCATTGTTGCCGTTCTCGTGATAGTACCGGGCGACCGCGGGATAGGATCGGAACTTAGGACTGTCGCCTTGCGGGGGATTCAGCGCCAGGATGTGTTCGGACAGCTCCTTGCCCATCGCGAAGCGCTCAGCAGGGGGAAGGCGCGAATGGTCATTGGCCGGATGGAAAAGTTGGTCTAGCGCCGAAACCATCCAATCCTCGGAATTTTTGTCGATCGCGTCGCGAACCAACTGGCGCATCACGGGCAAGCCGGTCCACATGTCTTGTATTTTGTGAAGCAACACATGTGCATGGGCTAGGCGGAAATTGAGGTCGTCCGGCATCAAGGCGATGCCCTCTTCGATCGCCCAGAGCGCCGTCTTCCAATCTTCCAGCTTCACCGCCGCCCAGAACCTGTCATCGATCGGCTTCTTCAGCGCTTGTCCGCGCGCCAGGGGTTCGCTTGTGGCAATCCGCTGCTGATCGGCGGCTTTCGCTTTGTTGCTGGTGGGCCAGCTGCCGTTGAACACTTTCGGCAAAACCTCATCGAGTTGGCTCGGATGACCGATAAAGGCGATGTGGCCGTCTCGGTCGACCACGAACGCGGTCGGAATCCCGACAGAAAAGCTGGGTTCCCTCCAAAGCTTCTTCATTTCGCCTGTGAAGTCGAACCCAATCCGATGATTCAGATCCGGGCACTTTTCGGCCAACCACGCGTCCAACTTGGTCCGGGCCTCGACGGCCGTTGGAGCGTCTTCATCAGCCGCGATCCCGACGACCTCAAGTCCGCTGTCCTTGTATTTCTCCTGTAGCTGCATCAGCTCGAGCATCTCCGCCGCAGATAGTTCGCACCAAGTTGCCCAAAATTCGACGATATAGACTTTGCCGGGCTGGAAGTCCGCAAGGGGCTCGCCACGCAGCCAGTCCTCCACTTGGATCGAAGGAGCCGGTGACCCCATCCGCAACATCACCTTGCCCTCCAAAGCTGTTGCCAAAGGTTGCGTGACCTTATGCGCAAGCTTGTTCCCCTTTTGAGATGGGGCACGAGGGTTCAACGAAGGGAGAGCATTGTTCGTCTTGCGCATCTGCGTGCAGTCAGCCTTCACTCAGTGTTGCTGAATCTCAATTCGCAAAGGCCGTGCCAACGCGCTCAGCGTGCTGTAAACGCTTGATCATGCTTTGAAAAATTTCTGTGGCGCCCAAGATCGCCGGTTGTATTGGACGCGACATATTTTCCGCCACTGTCGGGTCTTGGACACGCATCACCCGCTTCCCGTCGGCGCAGAAGCGTGGCCACCGACGTCTCGACATATAGGGACGAGCAGATGCAGGACCGCTTGGCTACCGCCAGCCTCGTCATCATCGTCCGCCTCAAGCCTTGCTTGAGCTTCTTGTCGTTTCGGTCGCTCAGGTGGTAGCGCAACGCCATTGCGATTGCAGGCGCCGCTCCATCCGAGCATCGCCTCTGCCCTACCTCTTCCGCTTTGCGCTTGAATTCCTGGTGGCGACGCAGGAGTTCTTCACGACGGCGCCGGTCATGTCCGGCTGCGGGTCGCGAGTACCGTCATCGCCGATGATGACCGTGGGGAAGAGGGCCAGGATGAGTGCCGGCCTGTGCCGGGCCGGTGAACTCTCCCGGATCCTACTTTTGTTGTTCTGTGTCCCTGTGTGCAGGCCCTACAGGGACCACCTGGTGCGAATGTGAGCGTTGTCGGAATTGGCCGGCCTGAAGGCCGCTAGGTCGCCACGCGATGGGCCAAGGCAGACTGAAAACGCCGAAGATGCGGCCGCCCTCGCCGCTGACGGCTACCATCCCAGGCGATGCTACGTGATTGATGCCACCGTTCGCGCCGAGGGCCGGCAAGAGCCCGACCGTCGGACTCGAAGGTCGGTGCCTTGGCCGCTGCACGGTCGTTGCCGTGCATTTCCCGGCCAGTGGTGAAGGAAATCGTGATAACGCCAATACGACGCGGGTATGTCCGAACGCGGCCTGCCGCGCTGAAACGACTCTCTTTCTCGACCTGACGCCGGCTCGAGTATTGGTGTTTTGAGCGCATTGAGGATGCCTGGGCTTCTGCCCGGCCGTTTGTCTGCGCGTTACGGGTTGTCTCGGCGAGCAGACACCGAGCGCGTTAGAGGCGTCCGGGGAATGTTCTTCGCGACGGCGCTTGCAAGTTGCTCATGAGCTTCGCGAAACCTGCTCGTTTGCGGCGACCTCCTCCGACTTGGTATCAGGGTAGGTGGCCAGCGGAGTAGAGCTTTGAACAGCATCGGTGCTACTTCAGAACCCGTCAGCGGGCCAAAAACAGCGGCAAAGGCGTGCCAACTATCCATCTTATCACGCTACCGGAGAGCCGCTCGCGCAACCAGCGGCTGCCATAAGCGCCCATGACGATCACGTCGGCAGACGTGTCGATTGCGTGCTGCGCTAGCACCTTGGCCACCGGTTTGCCGCGGCTCGCCAGCCGGTCGACCCAAAGCCGAGCACCGTGCCGAGTGAGATAGGCAGCGATGTCGGCTCCCGGCTCGGCGCCGTTTCCGGTGCAGGTCGCCTCCGGATCGACGACTGCGACACGAACTTCCTCAGCACCGGCTAGCAGATGCAGCGCTTCTCGAATCGAACGGGACGCCTCGACTCGCGAATCCCAGCCGACCAGCACGCGCCGTGGAGACAGAGTCGCCTCAGCGCCCTCCGGTACGACAAGCACCGGCTTTCCCGTGTCGAACAAGCTGCCGTTGATAACAAGGGGTCCGAGACTAGTCTCGTTGAGAAGTGCGGGGCCGACGATTGTCAGGTCGGTGCAGAGCGCCCGCTGTCGCACCGCGTCACCGACGCCAGCCTTGTCGCAGTGTTCGGTGTCGACATCATAGCAGCGCCACGTGGCTCTCAGCACTTTGTGAATTTCCCTGCATGTCTTTTCCAGGTTGGCCATCTCGTGTGAAAATTGTTCCTGTGCGGCAATGTGGTGTGCGCGATGTCTAGACCACTCGGGGATGCCACCGCCCAACGGCGGAGGGGACCCAATAAGCGGAGGCGACATCAGGAGCGGCGGAGGCGATATAATCAGTACGGAAAGATACGCGCCGACCTCGGCGCACAAGCGAGCAGCTATTGCGACGTCCTGATCGGAATGGTCAGCTCCCGTCACACTGAGTATTTTCTTGAAGGCCATCTGACTGCTTCCCCCTGAGATGTCGGCCCGTAGCGCGTTTCGAGCCGCAAGACTTGCCTTCCAACGAAGACGGAGAGTGGCACACCATCCGTTCGCGATTCAGTCGTCCAGCTTCTCGAGCGAGTAGCCGGCAGACCTGACAGTACGAATGACGCTACCTGGCGAGGCAGCCTTCAGCGCCTTTCTGATCCGGCTGATATGGACGTCGACAGTGCGTTCACCGACATGGATATTGTCCGGCCAGGCCGCGTCGATCAGCTCGTCTCGGCTGAAGACCTTGCCGGGAGCCTCAAGAAATTGCCGCAGCAGGTTGAATTCGAGAGGTCCGAGGTGGATGTCGTGGCCATTGCCGCGAACTCGGTGGGCATCGAGCTTCATCTCAAGGCTGCCGCAGCAGAGCCAGCTGCCATTTTCGATCCCGTTTGAACCCGGCTTCGGTAGCGCCAGCTTCGTGCGTAGATAGTCGAGCAGCATCGCCGGCGTGAAGGGCCGCACAAAGCTCTCGTCAATACCTGCCTTCAAGAGATCGAGCTGCTGGTTTTCGGCGCCGGGCGCGATCAGCGCAATAACCAGCAGGCCTCTGTTCCGGAACTCCGCCTTGAGCTGGGCACAGATGGTAGACCCTGTCGAGCTTGCCGGCTGGCAGTCCAGCACCACGGCCTGCGGCTCCCGTTCACTGGCTAATGCCAGCGCTTCCTCCACGCTTCTGGCCAGTTCAATCCTGAAGCCATCCACCCCCAGAATGTGGCTGTAGTACAGATACAACTCCGCATCTTGCGAACAGATCAGTACCCCTGGCTTCATCAGCGCTACCCCAAGAACCATATCGGCCTGGACCGCCTCAATTGAGAGGGCTGGCCACCGCATGTCCTCAAGACCTGACATGATCCCCTCGATCGAAAGTCGGTTGCATCACGCCCGCGCCACCTCGGGATGAGCCTCAATGGCTGCGGTGGCATCGCCGGCCAGTTTGGTACCGGCCGCGGCGAGCTTCCAGAACGTCTCGAAACCGAACCGGTGGACGTCGCGCAGGGTCTTTGACAGAACGACCAACCGCCCGGCTGTGAAGAGCACGCGCCCGAAGCCCTCATGGCTCATCTCCATCATCGGCGATGCCATCAGGCCCGTGCGCTCCTCAATCGCAAGCCCGACGGCGGTGTAGAACTTATCGAGCCTCCACAGCACGTCCGGATCGGGATCGCCGATGATTGGAATTGCACGGCGCTGTTGCCTGGTGATGATGAAGTCGCCCAGCAGCTCGGGGTCCGATTTGCCTTCCCATGACCCGTGGGAATCATTGGCACGGATCAACCGCACGAGGCATTTGACGAACGGGGTGGCAAGGGCCGCCTCGTCCTCGGTGGCGGCAGGGCTAACAGCGGCTTCAAACATTTCGGCTACTCCTCAATTCAGCCCTCGTCCTCGAAGGAGGGTTTCTGTTCAGCGACACCTGCCTACGCCAGCACCTTGCGCAGCCAAGGGGGAGGACACGTCCTGAGCATCATCTGCGTGCGCAACAGCACCTCTTGGATGGTCTGGGGCTGCGGGACTTTGATCGGATGGATCTTTGCGGAAACAAGTTTGGCTGCCGAAGGTCCGCCGATCGCCAGACAAAACAGGAGATGACAGCCCTTCAGCGCCTCCACCTTCGGGGTGATGCGGTCATCGCCCTCAGTTCGGTGCTTCCCGCTCTCGCCGGAAACGTCATCGAAGGCCACGGCTTCGACGAGCTTCCACTCCTCGCGCATCACGTCGTAGACAGCAAAGCGCCTGGCCGAGCCGAAATGGGCGTTGATGTTCTTCATGTCCTGCGTGGCCATTGCCACGCGCAATGCGCCGGCTTGGCGTTCCGGCGTCGGTGCGTGAACCTCGTCAGTGACGAGCGAGAGGCGACGGACGGAGCTCATCTGGCATTTCTCGCTTACGGAGTGGATCAAGTGCCTCAGGCGTCGGCGCGTGCCCGTTGGCTTCGAAAATGTTGGCAACCTCGAAGATCAGGTCGCGGGTCCCTTGGTACAGGATTGTGAGCTTGTGCTGGGCCCCGAGCCGGTCGAAGATCGGGAAGCCGACCCGCATGAGCGGAATGCCGAGGCGCTGCGCCGCCTGGCGGCCGTGGGAATGAGTAACGAAAAGATCAGCGCCGGCGCCAAGCGCTTCCAAATCGCTGAGATCCCCGATTTGAACCGACTGCGCCGGCACTTCCTCCAGAATTTTCGACATAGCGGCCGTTGTGACCGCCGCCGCGATTTCGGAGCCCATGGCGATGAAGAAGCTCGCGAGTTGGTAGAGTTGGTCTGGTTCAGCAGCGATCGCAATTTTCTTGCCTCCAAAATGGAAATGTCCGTCGAGCAACGCGTCCTGCAACTGCGCCCGGCGACGGCGCACCCCAGCCGGCGCTGCCGCGCCCGAAACTGCGGACAGCAGCGAGACGAACCGGTCGGCGTCCTTCAGTCCAGTCAGCGACCGGAACAGCACGTAAGGCACGCCGGTCAACCTCTGCAGCAGCTCGGCCGGGCGGCGCATATGCTCACCGATGACGATGCATTGCTCGGCCGTGCCAAGCTCACGGATATCCTCGACACTGGTGCCGCCATAGGTGGTCGTGACCCAGCGGTCGGGCACCGTACCGTCGAGCGAGCCGGAGATGTCCGGCAGAATTACCGGTTTGAGTCCAAAGCTTTCAATCATCTCACGCAAATGCTCGATATCAGCCACAGTGAGGTTCCAGCCAGGCAGGATCACGATCTTGTTGGACTGCCGCGCCTGCTCGCCGGGCCGCGTAATCCTTTCGATCATCGCGGTGACAGCCTTGGCCCAGCCCTCTTCGATCGCGCCGTCGAAATCCGGTGTGTTGGCTAGCACCACCTCCGTACCCGCGAGCTCTTCCATGCGCTTCAGCCTGATATTGGCGACATCCCCTGCGCAGTCGTCGCCCCGGGTTTCCACCAGCGCCGTCGTGCAAACCCCGATCAGTGTTGGCCTTGTGCGGGCCTTGAGGTTGAGGATCGCCTGTTCCAGATGGTCCGCCCCGCCCAGGATCGTCGCCACCTCGTCCATCGCGGTTGTCTGCAAGGGGATGGCTTCCTTGAAATGCCGCACGAAGAGCACGAGCGTGAAACTGGTGCAGCCCTGGCTGCCGTGGAACAACGGCATCGCGCCGTCGACGCCAAGAAAGGCCAAGGCGGCACCCAAGGGCTGCGATGACTTCAGCGGATTGACCGCCGCCGCTTTGGTCTGGGGAAGGATGCGGACCATCGGCTCTCCTCAACACTCGCCGAAATCACCGGCCGTCGTGCCGGCGAATTCCTGGACAACATGCAAGGTCGCGGTCTCGCTTTTCGTGCGCGGAAGTTCCTGCCTCACCGCAGGCTGGCAATCCCATGGTGCCGGTTCCCGCACCTGGCACCAGATGGGGTTTTGAATGGCCAGGTCGATCTGGCGTACGAGTTCCACCATGCCGTCATAGCCGGCGTAAGGATGTTGGCGCTCCTGGTTGATATCGAGCCAGGGTGTCTTGGCCTTCAGAGCGATGAATTGCGTGCGCCCGCCTGATAGCAGGATATCGGCCTTGTGTTCGGAGAGCATGGCGTAAAGCTCGCGCGCTGCCATCTGCTCGAATATATGGTTGTCGTCCTTGAGGATCTTCTTGATCCGCTCCTCGTCTTCGACGGTCGACTTCTTGATAGAGGTGCCGACGATCTCGATCCCGATCTCCATCAGCGCATGGACGACCGACCAGGACTTCACGCCGCCGGTGTTGAGCAGCACGCGCTTGCCTTCGAGCCTCGGCCGGTAGGCGGCTAGCTTCTTCCAAGCGATCGCCTCCTCCTCTGCAATCAACGCCTCGGTGCGGCCGAGGAGCTCCGGATCAGCACCCTGCTTCACGAGCAGCTCAGCTATGTTCCGGAGTGCATCCGAGGTATCGGTGATGCCGTAGAAGGAGCCTTCGAAGAACGGGATGTCCCAGCGCTCTTCCATCTTGCGTGCCAGATTGATGAGCGCGGTCGAGCACACCATCATAGCCGCCCGGGCGCGGTGCGCGCCGGCAATGTCGACGTAACGTGCGTCACCCGGAATGCAGGCGCGCACCCGGATCCCGAGCCGATCCAGCAGCGGCTTCACCAGCCAGAATTCGCCCGAGAGGTTGAATTCGCCAAGAATGTTGATGTCGTAAGGGCCGGAGTCGTCGGGCTCGACCGTGCCGATGACATGCTCGAGCAACGCCTCGCCGGCAAGCTTGTTGCCGAGATTCTTGGAGCCGACGAAGCCCGGCGCATTGACCGGCACAACGGCCAAGCCGAACTTTTCCGCCGCGCGCTTGCAGACAGCCTCGATGTCGTCGCCGATCAGCGCCGTCACGCAGGTCGAATAGACGAAGATCGCCGGGGGCCCATACGCTTCCTTGATCTCGCGGATCGCTTTGAAGAGCTTCCGCTCGCCCTGCCCCATCACAACATTGAGTTCGGTGAGGTCGGTCGTGAAGCTTGTGCGCCACAGCGTTGGCCCGGACGAAGCCGCACCGCGGTTGTCCCAGGAATTGCCCTCGCAGGCGAGCGGCGCATGAATCAAATGCGCAACGTCGGTGATCGGCTGCAGCACGATCTTGGCGCCATCAAAGGCACAGCCGCCGGCCGCCGCCCCGGGGGTCAGTGGCTTCGAACAGCCCTCCTTGCGCGCCTTGGCATCCTTGCCGCGGTTCTTTTCGCAGGCAGGCTCGTTGAAGACATCCTGAGTGTTGGCTCTGAGCAAGGACATTGCGTCGGTCTCCAAAGTCCCTCGGGAAGACGACCGGCCTAACCGAAGAGCCGGCCGCCATGCTTAGCGGGTGAGGTCATACGAATAGTCCGTCACGCCCGTCTCGCTTGTCTCGCGATCGAGCTTGTCGAAGATCTTGTCGAGGATCGTCGTCAGGACGCGCAATCCGCCTTGGTAGCCCATCAGCGCAAACCGATGATGATGGTGGCGGTCGAAGATCGGAAACGTCAGCCGGATCAGCGGCGTGCCGGTGTCGCGCTCCAGATACTTGCCATAGGAGTTGCCGATCAGCAGGTCCACCGGCTCGGTGAAGAGCAGTGAGCGCATCGCCCAGAGGTCCTTGCCCGCCCAGACTTGAGCACCGTTGCCGAAGGGCGATGATGCAAGCAGCTCCTTCAACGCCGTTTCCCACGCCGAGGTGCCGTTGGTGGCGAGGCAATGGGTCGGCTCGCCGCCCGTCTCCATGATGAAGCGGGCCATGGCGTAGACAAAGTCCGGATCGCCGTAGATGGCGTATTTCTTACCGTGCAGCCAGGATTGGCTGTCCGCCATGGCGTCAACAAGTCGACCGCGCTCCAGGCGGATTGCCTCGGGGATTTGCTTGCCGGAAATCGCGGAGACCTCCATCAGGAAGTCGTCGGTCGCCTGGACTCCGAGCGGGTAATGAAACGAGGCAGTCGCCTGCCCTACCCCCTCGCAATACTCCAGTGTTTTTCGGGTGTTGTAATGTTGTAGCGAAAGTGTCGCCTCGGCGTTGAGTGCCTTCCTCACGTCTGCGATCTTCGTGCCGCCGTCGTACATGCGGTATTCGCCGTCGGACGGCGTGTCGAACTGGTCAGAGGCGTCTTGGATGAAAGTATAGGACACGCCTATCAGATCGAGCAGGCGCTTGAGTTCCCGGTTGTTGCCAACACAGAAGCCGTCGAAACCCGGAATGACGTTGATGGTCCCCTCGGCTTCCGTTCGCTCCTCGCCTTTCCAGAAATGCTCCAAAATCCCCTTGAGCGTGACGTCGTAGCCATCGACATGACTGCCGACGAAGGCCGGCGTATGGGCGAAGGGGACGTCGAAGTCGCGCGGGACCGAGCCTTCGTCCTTGGCGTTCTCGATGAAGCTGTGCAGGTCATCGCCAATGACCTCCGCCATACAAGTGGTCGAGACGGCGATCATCTTCGGGTCGTAGAGTTGATACGTGTTGGCGAGTCCGTCGACCAGGTTCTTCAGGCCGCCGAACACTGCCGCGTCCTCGGTCATCGAGGAGGAAACCGCCGAAGCAGGCTCCTTGAAATGGCGCGACAAGTGCGAGCGGTAATAGGCGACGCAGCCCTGGCTGCCATGGACGAAGGACATGGTTCGCTCGAAGCCTGCGGCCGCGAACACCGCGCCGAGCGGCTGGCAGGCCTTGGCGGGGTTCACGACAAGCGCTTCGCGAGCAAGGTTCTTTTCGCGATATTCCCACGTCTTGGTGAATTCGCCTTGGTCGGTAACGATCTGGTCCGGGTGAGGACATTCGAAATTCAGCCTCTTCTCGGCGAGCATCTGCCTGTATTCCGGCTCGCGGAACAGGGGCGCGTGGTCGAGAACTTTTTCAGCCGACTGCGGCATGGGTGGTTACCTCTTTCCATCTGGCCCGCCATACGGCGGCACAGGGACGTCGAAACGTTTCAAGTCTCCCGCGGACAAAGGGCCACAGGCGTTTAACGGCCTCCCGGCTTACGGGAGGCCAGGGCTTCATTCAGCTGCGATCGCTGCCGACGGCTCGGCTTTTTTCTTCCAGGGGGCGTCGTAGAGGTTCCAGACCGGGTTGTTGATGGCCAGATCCATGTCGCGGGCGAAGATGGCGAAGCCGTCGTAGCCGTGATACGGGCCGGAATAATCCCAGGAATGCATTTGACGGAACGGTATGCCCATCTTCTGGACCGGGTATTTTTCTTTGATGCCGGAGCCCACGAGATCAGGGCGGATCCCCTCGATGAACTTCTCCAGCTCGTAACCAGTCACGTCGTCATAGATCAGTGTGCCCTTCTTCACGTAGTGGCCGGTGCGCTGATAGTCGTCGTTATGGCCAAATTCGTAGCCAGTGCCGACGATCACCATGCCCAGGTCCTCATATGCCGTGACGACGTGACGGGGGCGCAGCCCGCCGACATAGAGCATCACCGTCCTGCCTTCGAGGCGCGGCCGATACTTGGCTATGACCGCTTCGACCAGCGGCCGGTATTTGGCGATGACCGCCTCGGCCTTGGCCTCGATTTCCGGCCCGAAGTGCTTGGCTATCTTGCGCAGAGAGGCTTCGGTCTGGGAGGGGCCGAAGAAATTGTACTCCATCCAGGCGATGCCATACTTTTCCTCCATGTGCCGGCAGATGTAGTTCATCGACCTGTAGCAATGGATGAGATTTAGCTTCGCCTTTGGCGCCCGCTCTATTTCGGCCAGCGTAGCGTCGCCCGACCAGTTGCCGACCACGCGCAGGCCCATCTCCTCAAGCAGGATGCGCGAAGCCCAAGCGTCGCCGCCGATATTGTAGTCGCCGACCACATTGACATCGTACGGGCCGGCCTCGAACTCCACTTCCTTCTTCTCGAACACCCAGTCTCGGATCGCGTCGTTGGCGATGTGGTGGCCGAGGGATTGCGAGACGCCGCGGAAGCCCTCGCAGCGCACCGGCACGATTGTCTTTTCGTGCTCCTTGGCCTTGTTGCGGGACACAGCTTCGGTGTCGTCGCCAATCAGGCCGATCGGGCATTCGGATTGCACAGTCATGCCCTTGTTCAGCGGAAACAGTTCCTCGATCTCGTCGATGATCCGTTCGAGCTTCTTGTCGCCGCCGAAAACAATGTCCTTCTCCTGGAAATCGGAGGTGAACTGCATGGTGACGAACGTGTCGATGCCGGTCGTGCCGACGTAGTAGTTTCGGCGTTGAGACCAGGAATATTGTCCGCAGCCGACCGGGCCGTGCGAGATATGGACCATATCCTTGACTGGACCCCACACCACGCCTTTCGAGCCGGCATACGCGCAGCCGCGAATCGTCATCACGCCGGGGATGGACTTGATGTTCGATTTGACCTCGCATTCGGAAAGGACCTCGCTTTCCTCGCCAGCCTCGTCGGCGCTCTTTGCGACGTTGAGGTGCTTTTTGCGGCGCTTCGCCGACTTGTCAGGATATTGCGACAGCACTTCCTCGATAAGCCTCGCATGGAGGCCACCGTCATTCTCGTATTCCAGGCTCATGGGACCCCTTTCAAGGTTCAGGGTGACGCCTCACCGACGAGGCGCCGTTCTTTGAAAGGCGCACCAGGTCAGGCGGCGCCTCATGTAGGCAGCAGTCGCTACTGTGCGGCAGTCTTGGCCGCTTCCTTGACCTGAAGCTCGGCAAGCATCTGCTCGTCGGTCTTCATGATGCCGAAGTCGAGCAGCATGTCCTCGAGCTCCTCCATGGTGATCGGGGTCGGGATGGTGCCCTGGCCCGAATTCCCGTGAATCTTCTCGGCCAGCGCCCTGTATTCCCCGGCCTGCTTGGAGTCCGGCGCATACTGAATGACAGACATCTTCCTGAGCTCGGCGTGCTGGACGATGTTGTCGCGCGGCACGAAGTGGATAAGTTTGGAATTGAGCCTGGAAGCAAGCGCCTCGGCGAGGTCGAGCTCGCGGTCGGTTTGGCGCTCGTTGCAGATCAGGCCGCCGAGCCGCACGCCGCCCGAATGGGCGTATTTCAGGATGCCCTTGGCGATGTTATTGGCGGCATAGAGCGCCATCATCTCGCCGGACATGACGATATAGATTTCCTGGGCCTTGTTCTCGCGGATCGGCATCGCGAAACCGCCACACACCACATCCCCGAGCACGTCGTAGGAGACATAGTCGACATCGTCGTAGGCGCCGTTCTCCTCGAGGAAGTTGATCGAGGTGATCACGCCGCGGCCGGCGCAGCCGACACCTGGCTCCGGTCCGCCCGACTCCACGCATTTGATGCCTTTGTAGCCGACCTTGAGCACGTCCGCGAGTTCCAGGTCTTCCACCGAACCTTCCTCTGCCGCGAGATGCAGGACCGTATCCTGCGCCTTCGCGTTCAGGATCAGGCGGGTGGAGTCGGCTTTGGGGTCGCAGCCGACGATGAGGATTCTCTGCCCGAGGTCGACCAGGGCTGCGAGCGTATTTTGGGAGGTGGTGGACTTGCCGATGCCGCCCTTGCCGTAAAAGGCGATCTGACGCAAACCTGACATGTAGCTTTCCTTCCTTCGTTCCCATTCATCGCGGCTGCCGCGACTTGAATGCCGGTCGGGCAGCTGTAGCCGCCTCGCACCTAAGGATCTCAAGACTCATGCCAATTTGGCTGATCCAACCGAAGAATAATTTCATGGTTGCTTTTCAGGGGTTTAGCTTGAGTTCCAAGAAAGGATCGTCGGAACAGCCCGTGTAGCGGACGCGACATTGGCGACACAAAGCGTCGGATCGCGATCCTCAGTCACCGAATTCGTTTGCACCGCGTCGTTGTGTTGAAGTGGACGAACAGCATCTCAACCTACTTGCGGGAAGCTGCGAAACTTTTTGTGCCAGCGAGCTGACGTGCTTCGTCTCGCGTGTCCTCGTCGAGACTGCGTAGAATCCTGCGCGCGACGCTGGCATACCATCGGTCCGCGGCCACTCATCCGGTGCCACAGGCGGATGGTCCCGCTATATCAGCAATTCGAGGGGTCTCGGCTCACTTGTCGGCACAGGAGTTCAGTATCGGCGTCATCGCCTTCACATGTTCGTCGATCCGCTCGAGCACTTTCGCTGCGACAACGTCGCGCTCAGGCAGATGCCACCAGTACTCGTTGACGAGTTTGACCGTCTCGACCACTGCCTTCAGGACTGCTGGCTCCGGAAGCCGTGCACGGTTCGCAAATGCTTTCCATCGCGGTGCTGCTAGCGCCTTGAACGAAGCGCTCTCCTCCAAGCGACAGCCCCATGGCGTCGGTGGGAATATATGGCACGGTGGATAGGAGGTCGTAGATTGGTGCAAGCGCCGGCTTGTCGCCGTTACCGGGATAGATCAAAGACCAGTTCTTCAGGTGCATGTCGCCATTGCCGGTGATGACGGTCAGTGCCAGGCGGCGGACGAACTCGAGAGCCGCCGTAGGCGAGACGGCCACGCCAAGAGCCAAGGCTATGTCGTGATAAGCAGCCCCCTCATATTTGCACGAGGGGTAGACACCGAAGACCTGAGCGAAATCCTCGATGTGTATCCTCTCGCCACCGGCGCCGCGTCGAAGCGTTTGACGAGAAGGACCTTGCCGTCAGACAGCGTGTTGAATTCTTCGGGAACGCCCTCAAAATCGGACTTCTCGACCAGTTCGCATTCAGGAACGTCCATGCCGATTGCTGCTGCCAGCGCCAGGTTGGCGAATTCGTTCTCGGAAAAGCCCGGGAAGGCCGTCGAAGGGAACTTGGCAATGTACCGGCCCTGCTCGTCGTCCATCGGCAAGGTAAGGCCGCCGCCTTTTCCAATGTTCTTCATGACCGACAGCTTCATCTGCACGCCGGCAAGCGAGAACCGTGCCTTGGGCTGATCCTTTGAAGCATCCTGCGAAACCCGCTATCGCGCCGTCACTGGGCAACGCCCGTACGGCTCCCGGCAGATCGGCGCCCAGCGCCGCTAAAAGGTCGGAATCATTGCCTGGCCGCACATTGCCTTCGTGGTGCCTTTCCATCGCCTCGCACAATTTCTCCTCCGGCAGGAGGTTCGCGAAGAAAGCGGGCAAGGCGCTTGGCACAGGCTTCGGATCTTTCCGCAATACTCCCGTCGCTGCCCGAAACGAGAGGCTGACAACCGGAAAGCCGCCCGTCGCGCAGTAGGCCTCATCGAAGTTGAATGCATATCGCCCGGCGTCCTGACGATTGTGCCGATCTTCACTGCCTTCAAGAGCACGTCCAGCGACGGGATCGTCTTAGGTGCGCGAAAGACTGGAGGCATGATCGTCATCGTCAGGTTGAGAAACAAAGGCCGGTCGATCGTCATTATCATGCGGACGCAATAGAGCCTGAACAGCCGGAACCATGGCTTGCGGAACCAGCATCATTTCCAGACCGAGCGCTCGAGCGATATTCATGAGCGTTGTCGCACGCGCGGCTGCGGCTCCCTTTTCGATGTCGCGATATCGGGGACGGGATATACCCGCCAAATCAGCGACCTGCTCCTGCGTCATCGCAGCCGCCAGCCTAGCCTGCCTGAAAAGCCCACCAATTTCGAGAAGAATTTCCGATTGAGAATCCATTATGATACGTAAACGATCTTTTCGAATGCGCGATGATACGCAAAGGTATCTCCGACAAGCAAGTCACAACTTCTATGATCTGTTCGCGTATCATATAGCCACGGGCGACCCGTCACGGATCAGGCCATTGCGGCGCAAACCCAACCGCTTCGGCGGAGAGCTTTGCAGGGTTATCATGAAGCCCGCGGCGGAAGGCAGCAAGTCAAACAAAGAGACGGCCCAGCGGGTCGTTCAGGCCGAAGGGCTGGGACGGACGCGTTCCTTGTCGAGCCGATTAGACAGGGCGTCAATTCCACGAAGGTTCGCGGAAGCGGAAAGCCAAGGCAGCGGAGAGCGTTAAAAGAGGGAAGGATTGCTAATTGGCGGAGCCGCCCTTGCTTGGCCGAAGATACATGGCCTTCAAAATCAGGTAAAGGGCCTTGCGGTCAACGCTGCCATTCAAAAGGTACCCGAGAAGATCGTGGCGCATGTCGGGCGTCATCGGCTGTCGGTACGGGATCGCGCGATCCATCCGGTTCTTCTCAAACCAGTTGATGATCAGAAGGCAGAAGTCCAAAGCCAAAATTGCTTCACGGCCATCTATGAGATCGCGGCGCGCAGCGGCCTTTTCCTCGTCGGTTCCCTTGAAAGCGTAAGGGACGTCTTCCTGATATTCGTGATCGAAGAAATTGCCGAGAAACGGTTCCGCGTTCAGATTATAAAGAAGCAAGGCGAGAATTTTTACGTGCGATAGCCTAGTCGTATGTTCGGGCGTCTCTTCATTCAGCCACTTTTCGTTGTCGCTGACCCACTGGGCGTGAATTTGCTTTATAACGTTGGGAATGAATTGCGCGTCGAGCTCATGGACCTTGAAATTCGCGTAGCAAAATTGACGGAACGCGTAATTGAACGACTCGTAGTCGGAGAGCCATTCATCCAATTTTGTCTCATCAAACGGAATCATTTCAAATCGAACTCCCAGCCGCCCCAAACAGCAAGAGGGCGAAGGTTGGTAAACCTTCGCCCTCTAAAAGCAAATAGAAATCAGGGTTACGAAGCGGTTTTCACCGTTTCATTCACCAATTCAGCGGTAGACACATAACCGAGAGTCTTGTCAGGATTCGGCTTGATAACCGCGCGACCGTTTTCGTGCAGTTTCTTGAATCTTGAAATGTCACGCGGAAGAGCGCATCTTTCAGCGATCTTCGGCTTTACACCTTTCTCCATCATCATGCGTCGTTCTCCCGTTCCCTGGCCCATCGGGGTAAATGCTAGTTGGGCGCGCCATACAAGCAACGCACATATTTGTCAATTTTCTGCAAACATGCAACGTGCAATCTGGTGCGTCATAAATGCGTACGTAGCAATTTGGTTGCTAATTTGGCGAAATGCGGGAATTTGCGAATTATTTTTGTCCACGTTTCGCTGCCAATAACGTTTCCACGTACGCCACTCCATGCTGCATCGCTCCGCCAAGCAGCCTAAATGCGTTATCACCGTTGGAATTGCGAGGGTGATCTTCCAGCCATGCTGCATGATGGCGTACTGGTAGAGATAGCGGTGCGAAACGGGGTGGTGCTGGCGGCGACTATGCGGCGAAGGCGGCTGAAATAGCTCTCCACCATGTTGGTATGCTTGCCGTGGCCGTCGCTGTAGCTTTCCGAGTGGTTGATGCGGTCCAAGCGTAGCCGGCCTCCAGCACCCCCGGCCCCTTCAGGGGCTCAACTCGGTTGGAGTGACCGATCACCCCGATCAAAGCGCGACATGGCGTCGAATGCGGCTTCACTCTCAGATGCCCCAGTCGGCTACGGCGGGGCGCCTCCCTGATCACAAAGCAGCACCCGAACAAGCCCGCGACCAGCGCGAATCCCCGCTTCCGAGACTTTCTGACTCAGTGAGACTAGGCGCCCGTCGCCACGTGCGATCGAGGCTGACATCAACCGGCGGGCAGATGCGCCGAGGCCAACAAGCGCGCCTGACGCAACTCCGCCAGATCAGCCGAGCCGGTGCAGAAGCAGGCGACGGCCAACTGGCGGATGACGATCTCGAAATGCGCGACAACGGCCTCGCTGGATTGCGTAGCCGCGCGCAGCACGCCGGCTGCCTGCCCGGCGATGTCCGCGCCCAGGCGGATAGCCTTGGCCACGTCGACGCCGTCGCTGATCCCGCCCGACGCGATCAGCTTCACCGCTGGCAGCGCCCGACGTACCGCCTGCACGCTGGCCGGGGTAGCAATCCCCCAATCCGCGAATGCCATTGCCACTGCGCGGTCGGCGGCATCGCGGGCCCGCTCGCCCTCCACCGCGGCCCAGTTGGTGCCGCCGGCGCCGGCGACATCGATCACCGCCACGCCCGCCTCGACGAGCGCACAGGCCACCGAGGCGGACAGGCCCGACCCCACTTCCTTGGCCACGATCGGCACGCCCACGCTGCGTGCGGCGCGAGCGATCTGCGCCAGGACGCCGCGCCAGTCGCGGTCGCCCTCCGGCTGTACCGCTTCCTGCAGCGGATTGAGATGGACGATGAGTCCATCGGCCTCCAGTGCATCCACCGCCCGGCGGGCAAGGTCCAGGCCGTCGGGCTGGCGCAGTTGCGCGGCGCCGATATTGGCCAGCAAGGGAACGTCTGGGGCGAGGCGGCGTAGCGCGCGCGTCAGCCCCTGGGAGTTGCGGGATTGCAGGCTCACGCGCTGCGAACCGACGCACATGGCGATCCCCAAGGCTTGCGCTGCCTCGCTCAGATGCCGGTTAATGGCCTCGGCGCGTGGCATGCCGCCGGTCATGGAGCTGATCAGCAGAGGCGCGCGCATGGTCTTGCCCAGCAGCGAGGCGCTGAGGTCGACCTGCGTCAGGTCCAACTCGGGCAATGCGCAGTGTTCGAAACGAATGTACTCCCAGCCGGCGGCCCTGGCCCGTGCCGTTCGCGGATCCAGCACGATGTCCAGGTGGTCGTCCTTGCGCCGGCTCAGGTTGGTGTCGCTGATGCTCGCTCCATCCGCGTCATCGGGCGACGGCGTTGCGTCGGATCGGACCGACGGCAGCGCGCGGAGGCCGCCGTCTCCCGCGCGTTCAGGCCGGCGCACGCTGGCCTCCGCCCGCAGCGTCGCTGCGGTAGCGACTGTTTGAGGTCTGGTAGTACTGCGCGCGGATGGCCGCCATGGCCTCGATCAACGGTCCCCACGGCGCGGGAAAGCGTTCTTCCGCCATCACCCGGTGCAGCATGCGTGTGTGGCCGGCCAGCTCGTCGTTGAGGAACTCCACCACAGGCATGGCCGGATAGCGCTGCAGCAGCAGGATCGCCGCGTTGTCGGCCTCGCCGGCCGATCTATCCTTTTCGCGTCCATGCAGGTCGTTCTGCAAGCGCCCTATCGCGGAGATGAGCCGCAGAACCTGGCGAAACGCCGGACGCGCGCGCAAGGTCGCCATGTCCAGCCCCCACAGCAAGGACAGGCAACAGAACACGTTCGTGTAGGCGATCGAATCGATGCCGTTGTGCAAGTACTCGGCGTACGACCAGCGCTGCGCCCCTGCCGCCTGCGCGTGTCCGGCGCGCAGCGCCGCGCAGTAGCACCGGGTATCGTGGAGAAGCTGAGCATAGTCGCGACGATCGTAGGCGAGCGCGGCGAGCGAAGTGCGCAGCACAGCACAGCCCTCGAATCCGGGAAGCGCGCACGGCACACCCTGCCCCAGCGCCTGCTCCACCGCGGCGAGCTGCTCCGGCGCGATCAGGCCAAGGTCGTTGCAATCGTCGAGCCAGAAGAGCAGCGCCAGTTCGCGATAGAACGCCACGATCAGCGTTTCGTCCAGCGGATCGCGGCCGGTGCGGGCGCTGGTGTCGCGCAGGCTCGGCTGGATGCGCTGCAGGATGTACTGGCCGCCCCTGACCGCTTCTATGGCATGCTCGTCGGCGAACCCGGTCAGGGAACGCCCCCACTCCAGCACCTGCTGCAGCGCGCGATCGGTCTGGATCATGGCCCCGCTCCTGCTCCCTCGGCCGAGACGTGCCGCCCCCAACAAAGCGCCAGCCACAACCCGGCGAGTTCGGCCACGCGCACCACCCGAGTGGGGCAATACAGTTCCTTGCCGATCCACAGCGGTGTCTGGGGCAGTGCGTGCGCTGCGTGGCGGGCGAGCATCCACTTCAGCGCACGCGCCACCGCCTGCGCGATGCGCCGGCGCCCTGCCGGCGCTTCCCTCCCGTCCATCACGCGCAACGCGAACAGCGCATAGGCGGTTTCCTCGAATGTGGACGCGCGACCCGCGCCCCAGCCGCCGTCGTCGCGCTGCGTCCGCAGCAGCCCGGCCAGCGCGCGCTCGTCGCGCCAGTGGGGGTTGCCTTGCGCGAGCGCAGCGACCGCATGCGCGGTTGGATACAGCCACGAAACGTGCCATTTTTCGTTGTCCCATACACTGTGGGCGTTGCGATTGGCCTGGACGTAGGCGCTGGCGCCGGCCGCGGGTTTTCCCAAGATTCGCAACGCATGCAGGGCATGGATGTTGGTCGACACCGAGGCATTGCGCTCGCCCGGGAAGGTGACGAACAGCTCGCCGGTTTCGAACTGGCGCAACGCGTCGGCCGCCGGGTCGCGGCCTGCAAGGCGAAGGACGCACAACGCAACGGCGGTGTCGTCCGCATCGGCCGCGAAGTGCAAGGCAGGGCCCAGACCGCGGACTCCGAGGCGGGCGTCGAGTTGCGCGATGATCACTTGCACCGCCTCGGCGAGCGCGGGATGCGCGAACAGACCGGCCAGATGCAGGGTGTACAGCGACCAGCATGGCTCGAACACATTGATCGGCCAGACGTTGGGAACGACACCTTCAATGCCGGTGCGCGTTGCCCGCGATGCAGCCTGCAGATACCCGTCGGTGCGCCCGACGTGCGGCGTTCTTCCCTGTGTCACGGCGTGCGCACGCCACGCGGCGGTGGCCGCTGGACTGATGCCAATGCTGCCGTCGTCGTCCGGGCATGCGGTGGCCGGCGACGTCCCCCAGGCTTCCCAGGAGTGCAGCAATGGATGGCCGCTCGGCAACGTCGCAACTGCCCCCAGCTTGGCCAGGCATGCTTGCCGCAACGGCAACAGCGCCGGGTGGCGCGGAAACGCCACGCCACCCAGCAAGGATGCGGCCTCGTCGCACAACTGCGGCAGGATCAGCTCCGCGCCGATGGGCGCGTCTTCCGGCACCGCATGCGCGTAGGGATCGGGCTGGCGCTCGAGGAACCGGGTTGCAGCGTGGACTGCGTCGGCAGCGCCAGGAAGAGGATCGGCACGCTGCAATGCCAGCAACGCCGCCCAGGTGGGCCCATGGCGAAACAGCGGGAAGTCCGCACTTCCCCATCCGCCATCGGCCTGTTGCTGCGCGATGAGCCACGCGTATGCGTCCTGCCGACCGGTGACGTTGCCGTGGAACTGCAGAGCTCGCGCCGTGTCGTAGACGGACGGACCGACACTGCCGCCGTCGCTCATATCGCTCAGCAGGTGGCGCATTTCGGAAAGGATCTGTTCGGACAAGTTCACGCGGGATGTTCCTTCTGCAGAAGGCTAACGAGAACAGAAACGGGCAGACGCCGCGCACGCCGCCGCCGACACGGACACAGTGCAGCATGCAGCGCCCGCCGGCCGATCGCAGCAGCACAGGGGCGAGTCCTTACGGATGCGCACGCTCATGCGTATGGCGCGGACAGATAGAGGTTGGCCCGCTGCAGCATCTGCGCCAACCCTTCCGCACGCGGCCCCAGAGGGGCGATGGCCTCCCCGGCGTCGTGCAACAAGTACAGGGCGAACTGGCGCGCAGCCTGCAGCCCCATGATCGACGCGCAGGTCGGCTTCTGCGCCGCCGCGTCCTTGCCGGGGGTCTTGCCAAGAGTCGCGGTATCCGCCGTCGCGTCGAGAATGTCGTCGGCCACCTGCAAAGCCAGGCCAAAACAGGCGGTGTAGCGATCGAGCGCAGCATACAGCGCAGCGTGCGCGGCATCCTCCGCGATGGAGTATAGCGCGCCCATGCGAACCGACGCGCGCACTAGCGCTCCGGTTTTCATCCCGTGCATCGCCAGGATCCTGTCCAGCCCGGCGTGCTTTCCGACCAACGACAGATCCATGGCCTGCCCGCCTGCGGCACCCTCGGCGGACACCGCCTGCGCCAGTTCGCGCACGAGCGCGATACGGTTGTCGCCCGGCGCATCCAGGCTCGCCAGGGTCAGGAAGGCGTGGGCCTGCAGCGCATCGCCGACCAGGATCGCAGTGGCTTCGCCGAACTTTACGTGCACGGTCGGAAGGCCGCGGCGAAGCACGTCGTCATCCATCGCGGGCAGGTCGTCGTGGACCAGGGTACAGGCGTGCATCATCTCGATGGCGGCGCCGACGTCGTCGAGCATGTGCGCCGGCGTGCCCGCCAGTGCGCCGGCAGCCAGACAGAGCAAGGCGCGGGTGCGCTTCCCGCCATGCAAGGTGGCGTAGCGCATGGCCGCCATCAGCTCTGTCTTACCGTCGTCTTTGGCGCAGAGCAGACGCCCCAGAGCCTGTTCGACCCGCTTTGCGCCGTCCTGCATCCAGATCTCGGGGAGCAGCCCGCCAGAGGCGGCGCGCGCCTGCGCGCCCAATCCGCCGGATGCGGAAACGCCGATTCGGTCGCGTGGAGTGGAACCGGTCTGCATGTTGTTGATGTCCTTGTAGCTGAGACGGCCACGGCGAGCGCAAGCCGTCACGGTGTTGCCGGCGTCACACCAATGCGTGCGCTGAGTGCAGCAATGCCGCGCCCCGCCGGCGCCGCTGCCTTGCCACACAGGGCGTGCCCAGCTCATGAGAAGCCTATGCGGATTGCCATGGACGGATGTGCGGTCGGGTAGTAGCGCCGGCCTTTTTCGACATCGCTGAGCAACTGCGGCCGCACCCCGTCATTGTGCATGGTCAGCGCCAAGGCGATGCAGAACTGCACCATTTCCAGCCATACCAGATGGTAGCCGATGCAGACGTGTGGTCCGGTACCGAACTGCAGCATGTCAACCGGCCGGATCGGCTCCGTGCGTTGCAGCCACCGCGCCAGGCGGAACTGATCAGGCGCGTCGTGCAGCAGCGCCGAGGTCGAGAAATGCAGCAGCGGGATGCATAGATGGGTGCCCGCGGGAATGCGCCGCTGGCCGAGTTGCAATTCCTGCAGCGCGCGACGCGGTAGGAGCGTGGTCGCCGGATGCAGGCGCAGTGTCTCGCGGAACAGCGCCTCGGCGACCGGACACTGCGCCAGGTCCGCGTGCCGGGTCGGCACCGCGCCCACGCGTTGCGCCTCCTCAACCAGGGCGTCCCACAGCACAGGCTGCCGCGCCAGCTCGATTACAATCCAGGCCATCGTCGAGGCAGTGGTGTCGTGACCGGCAAGCAGCAGCAAGCGAATATTCGCGACCAGGACGTCATCGGAGAGCGGACCGTCGCTGCGGTCGAAGGCGCTCACCATGTCGTTGATCAACCCGGTGCGCGCGGCATGCGCGCGCGCATCGCGGACGAACCGGCGCAACTGCGCGTCGATCCAGTCGCGGGCGGAGCGGCCACGCCGCAAAGGCAATCCGGGCAGGTCGACCGGTGGCGCGATGATCAACTGCAGCAATTGCCGGTACTTGCGATGCCATCCCGGCAGGTCCTGCGCGGGGATTCCCATGAGGCTGAAGATGAGCTTCAGCATCAGGTCGCCGGTTTCGCGCAGGATGGTTACCTCGCCGCGGGCGCGCCATGCCTGCACCCGCGCCCGGATGACGGGCGCGAACAGGTCGCCGATCCCGGCCTGGGTCAGCCCCTTGGGCAAGAACGCTGCCTTGATGGCATCGCGCGCCTGCCGGTGCGCGCCGCCGTCCAGCGCAACCAACGTTCCGCCAAGCAATTCGGGCGCGATCTCTTCGATCAGCGCCGAGGACACGTCCTTGTGCTTGAGCAGTGAGAAAGCGTCCGGATCCACACAGGTCATCAGATGTCCGGCAGGGCCGAAATCCAGCCAGAAGTGGCTGCCCAGCGTCCGTTCTGCGCGCTGCAGCAGGCGCGGCAGGTCGCAGACAATGGCGGGAAGATGCCCGACCAGGGGGAAAGCGCCAGGCATGACCGGGATGTCGCATCGCAGCCGGTGCCGGCGGTTGAGTGGGTTGAGCAGCATGTCCATCAGCAGCGCGCCGCCGTCGCCGATTGGGTGTCGCCGGCAGGGCGCGCGGCGCAGCTGTTGCCACCGTCGGCGTATGTCGGCACATGCGCCAGCATGCCGCCATCGATGCACACGACCTGGCCGGTGATGAACGCAGCATCGTCGGAGAGCAGGAACGCCACGAGCGCGGCCACGTCCTCGGGGCGGCCGACGCGCTGCAGGAGCTGGTGGCGGCGCAGATGCCGTTGCATGCACTCGTCCAGCTTGGCGAGGAGACGCTCGGTCATGATAAGACCCGGCGCAACCGCGTTGCAGCGGATCTGAGAGTGACCGTACTGGGTGGCGAGCGAGGCCGACAGCATGTTCATCGCCGCCTTCGACGCGGCGTAGGACGTCTGCGCCCTGTCACCGCTGAGCCCCTGGCACGACGACATGTTGACGATCGCGCCACCGCCGCGGGCGATCATCCGTGGGATGGCCTGCCGGCAGCAGAGCAGCGTGCCGCGCAGATTGGTCGCCATGGTCTGGTCCCATACTGCCAGGTCCAAGTCGAGGATGGCGCGGTCGCGCGGGGTCAGATGCATGGCGCCCGCATTGTTCACCAGCAGGTCGACCCCCCCGAAGTGCCGCTCCGCCGTCTCGAACAGCGCTGCCACCGCCTGCTCATCAGCGATATCCATGGCTATGGGCAGCGCGTGGCCTGCTTCGGCCGCGATCTGCGCGGTGCAGGCGATGGCCGCCGAGCCATCAATGTCGGCCACCACCACTCTGCCGCCCCCGCGCGCGATGGCGAGAGCGCATGCCTTGCCGATGCCGGCGCCGGCGCCGGTCACCACGGCCACCTTGCCATCAAACCGTCCCATCGTGTCTCCTGAATTGCATTGGTCTTTCGCAGCATGCCGCTCGGCCTCCACCGGAGAAGGCGCAGGGTCGGCGCTGGCGCGCTCGTCATGGCCAGCGTCGCTTTCGATGACACGAATGGCGGCGACCGGGCACTGGTTGGCCGCAAGCCGCACGGCGGCGTGCAGCGCCTGCGGGACCGTCGCCACGCACACTTCGGCCACGCCGTCCGGTTCGCGCTGGCGAAAGGTGCCCGGCAGCGTCAGCACGCACTGCCCGGTCGTTCCGCACAGATCCTGATCGACCACGACGCGCATCTCAGCCCTCCTGCCCATGCAGCCGCACCGGCAGCGCGCGGAACGTCCTAAGGAACGCGGAGGGCTCCCGGGTCGGCTGCTCGGCCAATGCCAGGGTGGGGAAGCGCGCCTGGATCCGCGGCAGGCTCTCGGCCAACTGCACCCGGGCCAGTTGCGCACCAAGGCAGAAGTGGATGCCATGGCCGAAGGTCAGCATGATCTTTCCGTCGATCGACATGCCAGGACTGGTGCCGTAGAACCGCACGGGATCGAAGCGGTCGGGATCGGCGAAGGCGTCCGGGTCGCGATTGCCGGCCGCGATCAGCACGCGCACGTCCGCGTTCTTCGGGATCACCACGCCGCCCAGTTCGATGTCGCGCTGGGCGATACGCGGAATGGAGCTGAACATGGCGGGCGCGTCGTAGCGCAGGGCTTCTTCGACGAATGCCTTCACCCCCACGGCATCTCCCTTCAGCCAGTGCCGCTGTTCGGGATATGCCAGCATCGCCAGGATCGCATGGCCAATGGCCGCGGCAGTGGTGGCGAAGCCGCCCAGCAGCATGCCCCACAGCATGCTGATCAATTCCGCATCCGACAGCATCTCGGCATCGCCGTCGTGTGCGCCGACCAGCATTGACACGATGTCGTGGCTGGAATCGGTGCGCTTGCGCTGTATGAGGTCGCCGAAGTAGGCCTGCACCCTGGCGCTGGCCGCGTCGCCCGCAGCGAGTTGGGGATCGCTGGCGTGCGGGCTCAGGCCTTCCAGAATGGCGCTGATGCCGGTGATGAGCCCGAGAATGTCGTCCGGGGGCATGCCGAACAGTTCGCCGAAAACCAGCATGGGCAAGGCCAGCGCGAATTCCTGATGCAGGTCCACTGCCTCCCCGCGCTCCAGTGCGGGCGCCATGCCGTCCAGGCGCGCTGCGGCAATGCGAGCGATGGTCGGCCTCAGGTTTTCGATCTGGCCCATGGTGAAATCGCGCGAGATCAGCCGGCGCAGACGCGTATGCGTTGGTGGTTCCTTCATCGCTAAAGTGGACGCCAGCAAACTTAGCGACAGGCTGGTCGCCGCCCGCGGGAAATAGCGCGCCAGTTCGCCTGGTGCCGGCCCCCGAAAAGCATCGCCCGTTGCCTTGAGCGCCCAGTAGATGTCGACGTGGCGGCTCAACAGAAAGAGGCCCGACGCCGCGCGATGCACCGGATCGTGCTCGCGCAACCACCGCATGAATGGGTACGGATCCTGAATGCACGCTGGCGACGCCAGTTCGGCGAAGGCGTCCCGGCATGATGCCATGGTTTCTTGCACGTCCATCTTGGTCACCTGTTGGCTGGCTGATCTGATCGGCGCGCGGCAGGCGCGCCGGCAATTCGAGAACATCGCGATTCCTGGTGGCATCCGAGCATCACCAGAGCACCGGGAACTCCTCGAACCCACCAGTGATGATCTCCTTGCGCAACTTCAGTTCTTCGGGCGCCACGGCCAGGCGCAGCGCGGGAAAGCGCTGGAAGATCGAACCGAACACCGCCTTGAGTTCCAGCCTGGCCAGCGCCAAGCCGACGCAGTTGTGCGGCCCGTAGGAGAACGCCAGGTGCGGGTTTTCGTCACGTCCGATATCGAAGATTTCCGGGTCGTCGAAATGGCGCGGATCGAACGACGTCGCCGGCAGGCCGACCAGCACCTTGCTCTCCGCGCGAACATGCACGCCCGCGATGGTCACGTCGGTCCTCGGATAGCGCATGATGCCGTCCCAGCCGGCGCCCGGCGGGTACATGCGCAGGATTTCCTCCACCGCCTTGTCCACCAGGGATGGATCGCCGACCAGGCGTTCGCGCTGTTGCGGATGGCGGAACATGGCCAGCAGGCCGAATTCGAGCTGCGCGACGGTGCTCTCGTGCCCCGCCACCAGCATGCCAGCCGCCAGGCCGATCGCCTCTTCCTCGGTCGCCTTGCCCTGGTCGATCGCCGCGACCAGATACGTCAGCACGCTGTCGCCCGGATCCTGGCGCTTGTCCCGCATCTTGCCGCGAATGTAGGCGCGGAGTTCTTCCCAGGCCAAGCGCGACGCGCTTCGCGGGCCGCTTTCATGCTGGTGCGTCATCACCTCGTCGGACAGCCCGGCGAAAAAGGCGTGATCCTCGTAGGGCACGCCCATTAGCGCGCCAATGACCATGGCCGGAAGCGGAAAGGAGAGGTGGCGCCGCAGATCGGCGGGCTGGGGCTGGGCCGCCAGCGTCTCGAACAACTGTGCGGCGATCGCCTCCACCTGCTGCGCGAGCAGCTTCACCCTGCCGTTGCTGAAGGCCGGCGCCACGATCGTGCGTAACCGCGTATGCTCGCCCCCCTCGTGCGAGACCAGCCATCCTGGCGAGCCGAGAATCACCGAATCCGGGGTGAATGCCGCCGGTGGCATTCCCGCGGGCCGGAACGCCGCGTCGGACAACACCGCTTTGGCCTCGTCATAGCCTGTCACCCACCATCCTTCGTGCCCGGACGGGAAGCGCACTCGGTGGATCGGACCGTTGGCCCGCAGCGCCAACATCTCGGGCGAGGGCTCAATGTGATCGACGCGCCACATCGGCAGCGTCGGCAAAGGTTGTTCGGGCATGGTGGCACTTCACTCGGTAGAGATGGAAGGGCGGAAGGTGACCGGCGGACGCTGCGGCGCGAAGACCTAAGACGGCATGTAGACGACGTCGTCCGGAGGCAGACCGATTATCAAGATCGGCTAACGCGAAACTGTCTAGGCACATCGCGCGGCGAGATGCAGAACATTATCCTGCACCTTCCAGGTCAGGATAAAGTCGGTGTGGTGGGCCTTTAACCTCGCCGCCAGCCAAGATTTCCTGCGCAAGGGTCGACAAGGCCAACGCGCTGTTTGGTAGGGCGGTTTCGCCGAAGGCCCCCTGCTGTTAGACGCTATCCGACGCGGATTTGACATTTTGCTTTTCTTTCTTCGCTCCATCAATCGCGGTGTCATCCACGAAATGAAAGTCGGTCGGCGGCTCTCGGCCCGCAAAGAAGGCGCTTCAAAACTCGTGCCAATTTGGCCGACCGAAGAAAAAAATTTGTGGTGGCTTTTAGCGGCTTAGCCTGAGGCCGGAGAAGAGCTCGGCGAAATAGGCCGGTGTCGCGGACAACAAAGGCGACGTGTCGGATAGTATGCGCTGGGCAACCTTTCGGTCGGGCTAGCGACATTCTGGTCCAGTTTCGAACATAAGAGGGCGGCAAACAGACACGATTGGGGAATTCGATCCTCACGGGGCCAAGGCGCTTGCCCAAGAGCGCCGCTCATGGTTGCTGCGACACGCGCATGTTCGGGATAGCCGTGCCTGCGACCCATGAACGCTAGCGCCACACGCTACGCGATGACTGGGGTGCCCTCCAGCCTCAGGTAATGCATCGGGTCAGCTTCCGGTTCGTCTTTGCCCAGCCGGGGCTGAAGCGCCGAATTCCGCACCATACAGCATCGTTGTTGCCTATCTGACGAGGCGGTTATAGCGCGCGCCCGATCTTCTAAGACACGGCCTCCGAGAAGAAGGGGCGGTCCAACAGCACCTCTATTTGAAATGGCACGCCGCTTGCTGCTCCTGGTTAGAGCACCATCAAATCACGATGAAAGCGACTTGCACCATGCCCGACGCGCTAAGCTCTAGACAGTGGTCTGAGGAGACGGTGCCCGTTCCCGCTGAACATCGGGACATCGTCTCCTCCGGAAGGCCGTTCTCGGTGGCCGCTTTGCGCATGGCTGGTCCGATGCCGGCACGCCAACACGGGCCGGTCGCGCAAATGCCGTTTACCGGTGCCCAAGGGCCCCGTCAAAGGGTCACCAAAGCCAAGGCCGGCGGGTCACTGCCACATATCGGCAACACGCTGAACCAGTCCAGTGACCCGAGTCTGCGTGAAATGACATTTCAGACTCCCACATGCTTGCGATATTGGCTCCTTCCGGCCGCTATCCTTTTTCCAAACGCACGATCGCTAGTGACCGGATCCCGCTTCCGGCGCCATAGCCGCGGAAAGCAACCGGCTCGACGGTGTCCAGCTCGCTCAGATCGATTGCGTTCGGGTGGCCAAGACACCGCTAAGGCGTTCCCATACGTCGGGAGGGAAAAGGAGGTTGCGAGCCGCGAGGCCCTCATTCCGTGCCGTGCATACGAGCCTTTGCCCGGTATTGCGCCAGGCTCTGCCAGAATTCAGCGCAGTCTTCTTTAGGAGCAACTTGATGACAGTTCAAAGGAAAGTTCCCTTCGTCACCTTTCTCACGCGAGTTCACGATAAGTCAGTCCAGGGGCCAAATCCATATCGCTGGCAAGAAAAGACATCTGACGATTACTTTGCCGGCAAGCGGGTCATCCTGTTCTCGCTGCCTGGCGCCTTCACGCCGACCTGCTCGACCTACCAATTGCCCCAGTTCGAAGAGCTCTATGATGAGTTTGAGAAGGAGGGAATTGACGCGATTTACTGCGTCTCAGTCAACGACGCCTTCGTCATGAATGCGTGGGGGAAGTCCTTGGGCCTGAAGCAGGTCGAGCTCATTCCCGATGGCTCAGGCGAGTTCACACGCAAAATGGGCATGCTGGTCGCCAAGGACAATCTCGGCTTCGGGATGCGCTCCTGGCGCTACGCCGCCCTGATCAACAATGGCGTGGTGGAGCACTGGTTCGAGGAGGAAGGTTTCTCCGACAACTGCGAGGCCGACCCGTATGGGGTCTCATCCCCGCAAAACGTTCTCGAAACGCTGAAAGCCGCCGCTTGACCTAGAAAACGTCTCACTGGTGCCATTGCAGCTCCAAGAGGCTCCTCGACAGGATTATCGCGCTCACCATGCAATCATCAGCAAGCCTGCTTCAACGCCAGAAGCAATCCATGGTGGCATCGCCTCAACTCATTGAGTCGATTCGCTTGCTGCAACTGGCGCATACTGAACTGCATCAGTTCGTCGAGCGGGAAATTGAGAAAAACCCGCTCTTGGAATCTGCATCAAGCGATGGCGGGTCTTTTAACGACGTTTCGATTTCGGGAGCGGATCAGCCTGTCGGCCCTGAGGCAGACGCCGTTGAAGGATCGACCGGGGCAGGTTCGCCTGAACGGCTCGGGCAATGGAAATCCCTTCGCAACACGACCAACAACCCGCCCGGCAATGGCCCTTCCCTCGACGAGTTTGCCACCCTCGCCGAAACATTGCACGACCATGTCGCTCGTCAGATCGCCCTCACTGCGTTCACACCACAGGAGCGGCTGATCGCTGGCCAGCTTGCCGCCGATCTGGAAGACACTGGCTATCTTCGGGCAAATCTTTTGGAGCTGGCCGAGAGCCTGAATGTCAATGAGGCTGTTGTGGAACGGGTTCTCGGAACCTTGCAGCAATTTGATCCACCGGGAGTTTTTGCGCGAAGTCTCAGAGAATGCCTCGAGATTCAGTTGCGCCAGCGAAATCGGCTCGACCCGGCAATGGCAGCTTTGGTTGCCCATCTTGAAAAGCTTGCGCGACGGGATTTTGAGGCACTGAAGCAGCATTGCGGCGTCGATGAAGAAGACCTTCTCGACATGATGCATGAGATTCGGGCGCTCGATCCCAAGCCTGGGAACAGATTCCAATCCGGTGCGTCTGAATCAATCATACCCGACGTCTGGGTCACGCCCTCGCCGCAAGGCGGGTGGCAGATCGAACTTGATCCCGCCACGCTGCCGAAGCTGCTGATCAACCAAACCTACTATGCCGAAGTCACGCGTCAAACTGCCCAAAATTCGAAAGATCAAGCATTTCTCGACGAATGCTTGCAAAACGCGAACTGGCTAATCCGCAGCCTCGATCAGCGCGCCAAGACGATTGTTAAGGTTGCGGCTGAAATCGTGCGTCAGCAGGATGCCTTTTTGGAACATGGCGTCGCCCACCTGCGGCCTCTCAATCTTAGAACCGTCGCTGACGCGATCGGCGTGCACGAGTCGACGGTAAGCCGGGTGACCTCGAACAAGTACATGCTTACCCCGCGCGGAGTCTTTGAACTGAAGTATTTTTTCACCGTCGCGATCCCATCCTGCCAAGGCGGCGATGCGCACTCCGCCGAAGCAGTCCGGCATCGGATCAAAGCGATCATTGCCGCAGAATCTCCCGGCGACGTGCTTTCCGATGAGGACATCGCTGTCCGGCTGAAGGAAACCGGCATCGATGTTGCGCGCCGCACCGTCACAAAATATCGCGAAGCAATGAACATCCCCTCCTCCGTGCAACGCCGCCGGGAAATGCGCTTGTGTTTTTGAATTTGGGTCAGGGCAGCCAACATCACGTTGCATTGCATCAAAGTGGAGACTTCGTTCATGACCCAATCCGCGGCATGCGTCATGGACGCTGTTCTGCACGACCCAGAAAAACCCGTCCCTCCGTCTGGTCCCGCATGGGGTGCGGTGATTTCGCTTTCCTTGGGCACCTTCGGGCTGGTCACGGCAGAGTTTCTGCCTGTCAGCCTGCTCACGCCCCTCGCGCATGATCTCGGTATAACCGAGGGAGCGGCTGGACAGGCGATGACGGCGACCGCTATCGTCGGGGCGATCTCGGCGCCGACGGTGGCCATCATCACAAAGCGCCTGGACCGCAGGACCGTCATGTGGACGATGACGCTGCTGCTGATCCTGTCCGACCTTCTGGCGGCCGGCGCGTGGTCGCTGGCGGTTCTCCTGACTGCACGCGTCGTGCTCGGCATAGCGCTCGGAGGCTTCTGGTCGATGTCGGCAGCACTGGCGATGCGGCTCGTTCCAAGCCACCTCCTGGCGCGCGCTATGTCGATCATCCTCACCGGCGTTTCGGTGGCTACCGTTTGCGCAGCTCCAATCGGCGCTTATGTCGGCGATATCTGGGGATGGCGAAGCGCCTTCATACTCGCCGCAGTCGGCGGCGCAGCTACACTGCTGGTGCAACTCATAACCATTCCGAGACTGCCTCCGATTGGAGTCGCTAGCTTCCGCAGCCTGCTGGATGTGGCTAAGATTCCGATGGTCAAGGTTGCGCTTTTGGTCGTCCTGCTGGTCGCTTCCGGCCACTTCGCCGGAATCACCTATATCCGCGCCTTCCTCGAGAAGATTCCCGCGCTGGATGTCGAGACGATCTCGCTTGTATTGCTGGCTTTTGGCATCGGCGGATTCTTCGGCAATTTGGCCGGCGGGCTTCTGGCCGAGTACAGTCTCAAGGCAGTCGCGGCCCTTGCACCGCTGCTCATAGCGATAGCCGCTGTTTCGCTGCTGACGGCGGGAGCATCGGCCTTGGCCTCGGCGATTGCTGTTGCCGCGTGGGGGTTTGCCTTCGGCGCGGTGCCAGTGGGATTGCAGACGTGGATGGTACGGAGGGCCGTTCCCGAGCAGGCCCAAAGCGCCGGTGTGCTGCTGGTCACAGTATTCCAAGTGGCAATCGCTGCCGGCGCGATCGTCGGCGGACTATTGGTGGACAATGCCGGGGTTACCAGTGCCATTGCCTACAGTGCTGTTGCCACGTTCGTCGCTGCCCTCATAGTGTTCCTGCTCGGCCCGAAGCGCGAAACCTAGACCGCCTGACAGAACAGCCTCAGAAGTGCAGCGCGGCGAGAGATGCAATCGCAATGCGCGATTACGCATGGACAAGGGCAAGCGCCTCGCCGGCTTCACCTTCGGGTCATGTCGACCCTCGCCGCCCAGACACGCGAACCCTCGCCGGCATCGGTTTCCATTTGACGACGAGGAGCGCTGCCAGCGCGATGGAACCCTTGCTGGCGGTATATCCTTCACGACAACCCGGCATTCTGGGCGAGCGACAGCTACGCGCCGGCCATGCCCTCCAGAACACGGTGAAGATGCCGCACGACAGCGCAGACAGGTCGCGAAATGCCAGTGGTGCCAACGGCGGCAGGATTATCGTCGACCGCGCGAAGCCCTAGGCCGATGCTTGTTAAACGGGCACCAACCAGGCAGATGGCATCACTAATTCGCGCGACATAGACTAGCAGTGAATGTCTTTCCGTCCGACAAAGGAGCGCCGCTCGACCACTACAATATTCTTGCGCGCGTCTGGACGCCCCTTCTTTCGTGCTGGGCCGGTTACTTTCCACCCCGCCAGGCGCGGTGCTGACGGTGCTCCAATGAAACTCGCCAAGTGCAATTTTCATGCGCCGCGTCATGCGGCGGCGAGCCTCTTCATCCAACAGAAGCTCTCGCCGACGCGTATACTGCGCGCGCCAGGTCGAGGAGCACCGCCAGAAATGCAGCAGGCTTACCGGGAGACCTCTCTGCCACATTGTGACGCTCCGCCTGTTGCGGGATCGAGGCCCTCGAGGGCGCGAATCCCATCGACGACCCGGAAGATTCGGGGAAACAGCTAGGAACGCTCCGGCTTCGCTTTCACTTATCCCAATCGACCCAAGAGGTGGCAGCGCAGCCGCCACCTCTCTGGAGGAACCGTTACCGTTTCTTAGAAGCCAGCGACTTCTGCCGGTCGAAAGCGTCCGTCGATCACCCGAAACGGAACATTCGCCTTCTCCCAAGCACGAAGCTTTTCGAAGATTTCACTGCATTGAAAATCCGCGTCGCTGAAGGCGAGACGCAGGTGGGACTCGACCTCACTTCCCCAGGCTTGTGGTGAGCGTCTCTCGCCAAGGTCGGCCCGTAAACAAGCGCCCAACGCGCAATGAAAATCATGCCCGTTGGTGAGTTGCAAGAGGTCAAATTTCTGCTTGGCTGCCGCTTCGAGCATCTGAACCAAATCATTCTTTTCCTGATCACTGATGCGCTCTTGTTGTGTTAAGAGGTTTACATACCCTTCAATGTTTACACGGAACCCTGAAAAGCAATCATCCACGTTGATACCGGAGACCTTGAACTTCAACTGGCCTCGAATGTTCCACAATCGCGCGACCGATACGGGCTTCAAGCCTTCCATAATCCTTGTGATTATCTCCGTCGACGTTCCTACCATCCCGCACTTCGCAGGATCCCCAACCTCACGCAGGTATCGCTCAAGAATATGCGGCTGGACCCAATCCAAGTCAAAATCGTGAGTGGCCGAGTATGCAATGTTCGGCATCTCTTTAAGCGATTGATTGACCCGGTCGAAATCCGCGTCGACTACGGCCACCACTCCTTTCAAGCTCCACTTGTCCAGTAGCCGTATAGCACCAAGCGCCTTCCTTCTTGTGTATGAATTTACGATTGAACATTCAGCGTCATCAATATATGCCGAAAAACGTTTTAAATCTGTATTACCCTCGACGATAAGGAATGATCCCTTATGAACCCCTCTCTCCATTCTTACTTCCTGCGCGATATCATGCGAATCCATGTATTTCGAAATGGACAGCATGCTTATTTCTCTCCGTCTTCTTCTTCGGAGTACTCACCCTCGTAGACATCGCCGAGTTCAACGACTAAGTCGTTCCATCTCCCTATAAGCTGCGGAGAGTGTGTGGCCAACACCACATCAAACTTATTTAGCTTAATAATGTTAATGAGGTCGCCAATAAACTTCTTTTGCCAAGCAACATGAAGAGAGAGCTCAGGCTCGTCTATGAGTATCAATGAGTTCTTCTTAATCTCGAAAAGCAGCTCGAAGAATAAAACAAGTTGGTGTTGTTCTCCTGACGACAGCTTATCTAGCGGAACAATATTTCCTTTGAAGAAAACATCAATTCCGTTCTGCTTACTTATAGTGACGTCCTTTGTCGTGAATCTCTGATCAATGAGCTCTTTAAACAGCTTAATTTTCGCCAAAAGTGGCGAGAGAGAAGAAAGCTTTTGCTTGGTATCATCTGCATAAACTTGCAAAACTCTAGCAATAGCGTTTTCCAATGGCCCTTCGGGGAGCTCAACTGGATCGTCGGTCTCGGTATCGAGTATACCCGCTTCCATTAGTTCGCGGCGCTTTGTATCGAGCTCGTCGAGCTGATCACCGAGCCCCTCGGCGGAGAGGAGCGTTGTATTGGCAATGACACGCTTCGGAAATGAACGATCTAGAGATTGCGAAAGAGCTGCGTACGCATTTATCTCCTTCGATATGATTTCTTTCAACGTCTGTGCTTTTTGCGTGATCGCCAGAGTGGAACGAGCCTTGCGTGGCGGGCCATAGTAAACCTCTCTTTGCTCGTCTTTCAGAATGAGGAGCCGTTGCGTTTCGATCAGTCGGCAATCGATTTCTCGAGTCAGCGCGAGCAGTGCCTCGGGTACCTTCCCATACATCTTTGTTCGAATGCCCCCTGGTAGTGATTCCCCGTAGGCTTCAACGATCTCGGGTAGTCCAAGTATTTCTCCGGAGTGATCGTGCCTCCACTTGTCTCCCGCTACACGCGTAAGAAATGGGAGATAGCGGTCCAAATGAATGGCCCTCTTGGGGTCAGAGAAACGAGGTGACCAATCGGCCTTCTCACCCCTAGCAGGAAGGATTCGTATATGGACCGAAGCGTCTACGTCCCCTTCGTCTCTATCAGCAGGTATCGGCCTCTTTTCGATGGTTACAACCGTTCCATCCGAAAATGTATATCCAGCACGGCCAAAATCGGTGTCATAGAAAACAGACCATCTGTGCTCAAATAGACCTGCAATCATTCGAAGACAGAGCGTCTTGCCAGTCCCGTTTGGGGCTATTATCGCTGTGACATGCTCATTTAATCGTAGTGGAATCCTGTAGTCAAACTCGCCAAACAGGCCTTGTACCTCAAATTCCTGAAGACGAACGCCCTCGAAGGAGAAGACCTCTTGTTGTGGTTCAGCCATGCCGTATACCCCCTGTTTTTGCGAACTCCGCCCCATAACGTGGAGGAGTAAAAAAACCGTATTCTACTTGCGTACGGTCACCAACACAGCCCCCGCACTGCACCCTAGATTCACAGATTTTGGCATTATTTTCTTCCGTCTGTCGCCTAGCGGCTTCTTCCCAGTAGGCGATTATGTCCGACTCGGATAGTCCGCGCCGGACCATACGGCGAGAGCCGACCGCTGCCATTATCAAGTTGACGTTGAACCCTCGCGGAGCCCATTGTCCTCAGCCGAAATCCTCGCCAACATGTCCGCCACCCCTCGCCTGCCGCCAGGCGGGCGCATGGGCCGCGAAGAATGCGCCCGGCGGATAGGCGAGGGGGCGATGGGTATGCCAATCTCTGGCTTAATGGCGAAGGCCAAACGATGAAGACCATGGGCTTGTGCGCGATGCCGCGAGCGTAGCCTTCCTAGTAGGGTATGTCTTTTGGGGTTGGGGGTATGTGGATGCTCGAAGACGATCGGCGTATTGGAAGGTTGGAATCAAAAATAAAAACCTGTTGTTTTTGCGTAGAACCGGAAAGGGGCAGCGCATTAGCGTGAGACTTCCCTTTGCGGATGAGAATAGGAAGTGGCTCTAAAATGAACGAAAATTTATCCCGGTCTGGTTCTCGGCAGAGAGCAGGTGATACTGGGAGCTCCCAAAAAGCTGGTTCGATAATTTCGTTGAACGGGCGCTGAGAAGTATGGTTTTCTTTATGTCATCCAGCCGTATCGAGAACTGGAAAAATGCTCACCTTCATGTTTGAGTGCCATGAGTCATGAATGCGAATGCTGGTGCATGGGTGCCAACCATGGGGCCGGCAACGATGGTAGTTGGTTCGAAGTTTCGGAGACGTTCGCGACACGCTGGGGTGGTCGAGAATTGGCCTGTCGATTCATGAGAGCAAAATAGCTCCGGAGAGAAGGCAAATGCAGTTGGATAAGCAGACCATTTTAGCAATGCAGTCGGCGGGTATCACCTTTGTTGTTTCCGTTCCGGCTCCCGGCGGAAGCGCAACTTTTGCGCTCCAATCCGGTGAGGTCCCGCTTTCATTCGAGATCGCGACACATTCGCTGCCAGCCACTTCGGTGTTACACGGCAGCAATATCTCGAATGGGTGCAAACGGACGGGGCTCCCCGTTGTGGTGCGACAACGAAGAAGGGAACTCGCTGCGCAAATTCCGTAACGGGAGGCATCCAGCGGACGATAGGAGAATGGGTCGCCGTGGATGGTGGATATTGCACCGTCCACGGCGGCGGTTGAAAGCTCTAAATGTTCGTCGCTATCGACCGCACCTCGAAGTTCACCTTTGGTCGAGTTGCACGAGAAATCTACCACGGCCGTTTCCAAGGGTTACCTGCTGCGGCCGGCCAGCATCTTGCGCTCGAGCCCGGTGTCGAAGACGTCGGCCCATTCCAAATGGAGCCTGGCCGGGCAGCGGGAGCAACGACCCGGAGAACAGCAGTTGCTCGGCGGCGGTGGGTACGGGGCGGGTCCTGCACCGGCGTGATGACGGCTCCCGCCGAAGCGATCATCGCGAGCAATCGGACAGCAGGCACAGTATTCAAATCCTCGAAGGCGTCCGTCCACATTCGACAGGAGACATATGGCGCAGCGCTGGCGCTGTACGACTGACGAAAGCGGCTCTCAATCCGAGGCGATGCCGTTCTTGATCCGTGTGAGGCGGCTTTCGCCTTCCTCCGGGCCGAAGCAGCTTTCGAAATCATTGCATTCCCGGCAACTGGGCGCGCTGCACAGCGAAAAACCTTCGGCCTCGCAGAGCTTGCGGTAAAAGTATTTCTTCCATTTCATGTTTTGGGTGTTGCCGGCCGCCAGCGTCGGAAAATGCGAGGCGAGCAGGCGGCCGAGGTCGGTTCGATCAAAAAGGCCAAGGTCCTGCCAGAGGTGGTCATTGTGCATGGCACGCCGGGCGATGATCCTGGCGAAGCGGGCGCTCGTCGGGTCGCCAGGTCGGGCATGCGCCAGCAGCAGTCCATGCAGAAGTTCTTCCTCCGGATCCGGCTCGGGCTCGCTCACCTCTTTCAAGGCAAACGCGTTGATAGGAAAAGCAGGGAAACAGCGGACCAGGACATAGCGCAACTCGGCGCGCGAAAGTCCGGTTGCCTCCGTCGCCGTCGCCTCGCCGGCTTGGATCTCCTCGAGCGCACGTGAAAGCACACAGGCAAGCACATGCTGGTCGAACCTCCTCTCCAGCTCAATGTGCGGCCATTGGCCGGTGCTGAGCCGGGCATAATGTTGGGCAAATATGGTGCGTTCTCCTGCTTTCGTCCTATCAAATCATGCAGAGACCCGGCCTGCCGCAACATGGGTCGGGCAGTTCTTCGGTATGGCACTCCGGGTCGCCTCGTGTCGAGTAGTTCGGCAATTCTCGTCTGGTCCATCGGCTCTGACGCAAATTCTGTGATTGGAAGAGGTGTTCGCGAACCCCTGCCCTGCCCATTTGCGCCTCACGGGGAACACTGGCGCCGGAAATGCCCCCGCGGAGTTGGACGTGGACCGTGCAGGACAAACGGCGCGTGCTGAGTGCGGCCACATGGTCGGCCCCATTCAAGCCCGCCAGACTCACGGTTGAATGACGTCTGATTCAGAGCGTCAGAGAGTGAGTTCCAGCGCACGTTCAGGACAGGATCGCGCGCCTCGCGATGCAGGCAGCTCCTCCCCTTCCGCAACTTCAATGTCACCGGGCAGGATGTAGCCCTCGTCATCAAGCTTGAAGATGTCCGGCGCTTGCGCCGCGCATCGCGCGTGACCCTGGCATTTGGCCTTTTGGACGATGATGCGCATGGCGCTGCCTCCATTGTCTGTGCCGCGGCTCGGGGCGGGCCTAAGACCAGTCCAGGATCAAATTTTCGATCCCGAACACATGGCCGCCAGAAGTTATCGGTGCCGTACCCTGCTTGATCCTGAAAGCCGGGATGCGCGCCAGCCACTCCTCCAGGCCAATGACAATCTCCCGCCGGGCAAGGTGTGAGCCAAGGCAACGGTGGGGACCATAGCCAAACGCTGCGTGGCGGTTGTCCTCCCGCTCCAAATCAATCGTGTTGGGGCATGCGAATTCCGCCGGGTCACGATTGGCAATCATAGTGGCGCAGGAAACATAGTCCCCCTTCCGGATCGGCGCGCCTTCGAAGTCGATATCTTTCGTGGCCACGCGGATCAACTGAATGGGCGGATAGGCCCGCAGCAATTCTTCGGTTGCGAGCGGGATGCGGTCCGGTTCGCTCCGCAGCAATTGCTGATCTTTAAGGTTGCGTGCGAGGTACGCCAAGTCAAAGCCTATAGCTGCTGCGACCGTGTCGAGCCCAGCGACGAAGACAAGCACGCCGATGCCGCGGACTTGGGTGTCCGTCAGCCGGCGGCCCTCGACCTGTGCCTGCACGATAAAGGTCATGAAATCGTCAACCGCCTCATCGCGGCGCATGGCTGCAAGTTCGTCGATGAATGCCAGGATCGTCCGGGCAGCCACAGGTCGTTCCTTATCGTCGCCGTGGAGCAGATCTTTCCCCCAGCCGACGAATGTACCGAGTCGGTCATCAGGCAACCCCAGAAAGCGAAGAAAGGTGCTCACCGCGAAAGGAAAGGCAAAATCCTTCATCACGTCGCAGCTTGTGCCCGACGCGGCGATCCTTTCGATCAGCTCGACCGCCCGTTCGCGGACAGCCGGTTCCAAAGCCAACACCCGCTTTGGCGAAAGCAGCGGATTGAGCAGTGAGCGAAAAACGCCATGGGCCGGTGGATCGAGTTCAAGCGGGATCGTCGGCCAGTTTTCACCCAGTATGGAGGAGAAGATGCTGCGATGGCTGGAAAAAGTCTCTGCGTCCTGCAGCACCCTCCGCTGGTCCGCGGCACGGGTGATGACCCAGGTACCCCGGCCATCTTGCGTGTTGTAGCGGGAGTAAAAGATCGGAGGCCCGTCATGTACGCAAGCGACAGCTGCGTGTGGATCGCCGTTGGGTGTTGGTGGCATCCCTGGCGATGTAAACAGGCTGAAGTCCCTCACCATTTCGGGTGGGACATGATCTGGAACGGGGTTGGTCGCCATTTTGTTTTCTCTACATTGGCGTTCATGGCTCGATTGAGATTGCACGGCTGTTCATAAAGTCGATTTCCAGCATGGGCACGTCTCTTGTCGGGCGCCTTCTAGGTTCTGTCGCCTGATACAGCCCCACAGCGCGGATGAGATCGGTTGCGAAGTCGATCAGAACGGGCATCTCCGCCGCTCTGCGGTCATGAAGCAAAGCCGCCGCTATCCCCGTTGGGGTTGAGAGGCTGGTCAATCACCTCTGAGCTCCGTGACGCACTGCTGATGCCCTGCTGATCAAATCGTCGAAGCAAGTCGCGTGCCGGATAGGCGTACCCATGGCGCTGCACCAAGCAATGCCAGCCTGCACTGGGCCCGCCGCTGGGATCACCTGTCCATCATTCTTAGGACAACGTCCGACAACCGACATCCGTGGTCGGTTTTGTCGAGTCCGCGACATCAAGCTGTTCGGCTTGGCTGCTGCTGCACAGCCTTCCGGTCGACGAGCGAGGAGATCGCTCGCACGGCCCGGATTGAGCAACGACGCGATCCAGCGCAAGGATCGACTGCGGTCCGACAAGACCCGACGGCGCTTGCGCGCGAATATCAACAAGGTCGAGCCGCGCTTCGGTTCGGCGTTGATGGGCGTATGCGTTTTATCGCTCGCAGGCGCTGCAAGGATTTTCGGTCAGACGGCGATGCACTCGTGCGCACCGGTCCGGCCGGCGACCAGCTTGACTGTATCGATGCGGTCCATTCCGGCGTGCATCACCTGACCGTGCGCATCCGCTACGACCGCAAGCCTTTCCGCTCATGGACCTAAATTTCCTCGCGAGCCGCTGTCGGAACGTGGTGCCGAGTCCTATAGCGGCCGGTTCAATCCGAGGGCCTGTCGGCACACTCTATACATCCCTGTCGCTCGGACCGGGAATGCGTGGCAGACTCTCGGCCAGAAACCGCCAGTCGCTGCGCTCGCGTTCGCCTTCCTTGCGCGTGCCGAAGAACTGGATGATCATCTTGCCGTCGGCGCCATAGGCTTCAATGGACGTGACGTGACCGTCCCTCGTCGGCTTGCGCACGGCCCAGACCTCGCGGATGTGATGGGTCCTCAGATGCAGATGGAAGGTCTCGTCGAGCACATTGATCCGCGGCCCGATCTGCTTGACCGACTTGATCGGGCCGGAATGGATCTGGATGCAACCACGATTGCCGACAAAGCACATGATAGGCATCTCGTCTTCGGCCGCCTGTTGGAACAGGGCGCCAACGGCATCATTGTCGAGCAGCCAAGCGTAATCTTCGTCGGCCATACGCATTGCCTGGCAGCGGCTGAGCTTCAGTGTCTTCAACATATGGTAGAACTGATGCACGTCGCTCAGCCGGCTCCAGTGCTCGCGTAGGTCGTCGGCCGTAGCGGCGTGGTCTGGACTCACTGCGTTATCGCGCGCCCCGCGCGCCTCGACCGATATGATCGGTTCCTGGTCCGAGGATTCGAGCTCTGCCACCAGATTCTGATAGGCATAGAGGTTTGAGGCGGGCCTGAGATGCACTTTGTGCATCGCCTCGCCGGTGGCATCAAAGAATTGCAGGCTGCGGCGGATCTCGGCTCCTTCGCGCTTCTCGACGGCGAAGCCATACGCCCACGCTTTCCGGAAGATGCGCAGGTCGATGTCGTCGCCGAGCACCATGGCATGCTGGTTGCCGGTGACCACTTTGTCGTAGACGCCGATCTTTTCGTGCACGGCACTCTCGTTGCGGGTGAGCGCCATCACCTCGCCGACCGCTTCGAGGCCGGTCAGCAGATCATCGACGCGCGGCTCGATGCGCACCGAGCCGTGACCACAATGCGCCGCGACCAGTTCCGCTTCCGAAATGCCCAATCGAGCGGCGAGATCATGCTCCCGGATTTTCGGATTGTCTTTGCACGCCCGCCGGATTTCGTCGGACGACGGTTTCTCGCGTTGGTCCATGCTTACCCCTGTTTCTACGACGTGTGAGGATCATCTGCCCTGCCCGGGAATCTTCAGCCGATAAGGCGCGCCGAAATGCTCGATCCTGATCTGCTGCGGGCCATCCCCTGCTTCGCCCCATCCATCGCGCGGGCACCCACGGCATGGTTGTGGATCGGCATGCTCTTGCCGTCTCGCCAAACGGAGCCTCAAAAACCGTGCCAATTGCGCCGAAGCAAGCTCAGAAGAAGTTCTGTATTTGGTGATGTGAGTTCAACCAAGAACTCAGGCCCAACATCCCTCGTGGCAGACCCGACAAACCCGACAGTACGTGTCGGTTGGCCGACAGCTTCGCAGCAATGCACTCACAAGAAGCACGGCAGTGTCAGAGATGCCGCGCTGTGTTGAAACGTTTTTTTCGCTTTGGCACGGTGCATGCGACGTGATGCGCAAGCAGGTCCCGGACTGAGGAGAATGGAGCCATGATTACGCTCACCGACAACGCCGTTGCCGCCTTCAAGACTGCTCTTTCCCGCGCCAGCGAGCCGGCGGAAGGCTTTCGCATCATGGTCGAGGCCGGCGGCTGCGCCGGCTTCAAATACTTAATGGGCCTGGAGAGCGTGTCGCGCGAGGGCGACGCGATCACTGACACCGATGGGATCAAGCTGTTCGTGGACACGGGCTCCCAACCCCATGTAGCTGGCATGACCGTCGACTTCCTCACCGGGCTCGAATCTTCCGGTTTTGTATTCGATAACCCCAATGCGCGCGAAAAGTGCGGCTGCGGCAAGTCCTTCAGTTAAACGCCCGAAGCGCCTGTGCAGCCGACAGACTGATTTTGCGGCAGAGGAGACTTATATGGCCGGCACAACAGTCCTAAAGAACAAGGTAAGGTCAAAGCCGATCTCGGGACAGCCATTCGCTTCCCTGGGATGCAAAGAACGCCGCCTCCCGAAACAGCTCGGGTCCTGGTGTCACCCGAGCTGCTTGCGGACAGATCGCGCTGCTGTGCCAAATTCGGCTCATCGATAACGTTATCGCGTTCGGGCGTCCTTACGGCTGACGGCGGCCACTGCGAACATGTCCATCTCGACGGAGATCCGGTCTGCGTCAAACACTCCGGGCGTCTGCGCGGGCTGCCAGTTCAGGCCCATTATCATCAACGGCATGCGCCAGAGGCTCAACGAGTCGGTCCGCGCCGCGTCATTCTGGTCAACTGAGGATCGCACCTATGAAGCCTGTCTACCTCGACAACAACGCAACCACACGGGTCGATCCTGCGGTCCTGCAAGCGATGTTGCCGCTCTTTAGGGATCAATTCGCCAACCCTTCGTCGGCGCACGCTCTTGGCGCCTCAGTCAGTGCGGCGGTGAGAAAGGCGCGGAGGCAGTTGCAAGCGCTGATCGGCGCGGAGTTCGACGATGAGATCACCTTCACCTCGGGTGGGACAGAAAGCGACAATGCAGCGCTTCTTTCAGCGCTCGAGGCGGCGCCCAACCGAACCGAGATCGTTACGTCCGCGGTCGAGCATCCCGCCGTGCTGACGCTTTGCGCGCATCTTGAGAAGACCCGCCGCGTCAAGGTGCACAGGATCCCGGTGGATTGCCGTGGCCGGCTCGACCTCGACGCCTATATGGCCGCCCTCACCCCACAGGTGGCAATCGTTTCCATAATGTGGGCGAACAACGAGACTGGTGTGATCTTCCCCGTGGCCAGGCTTGCCGAGTTGGCCAAGGAAGTGGGCGCCCTATTCCATACCGATGCTGTACAGGCGGTCGGCAAGCTTCCGATGGACCTGAAGTCGACCTCAATCGACATGCTGTCGCTCTCCGGCCACAAGCTGCACGGGCCGAAAGGGATCGGTGCGCTTTTCGTAAAACGTGGCGTCAACTTCCATTCGCTGATCAAGGGGGGTCACCAAGAACACAACCGGCGTGCTGGCACCGAGAATACGCCCGGCATAGCCGGGCTCGGCACGGCGGCCGAACTCGCCTTGAAATTCATGGACGACGAGACCACACGGGTAAAGTCGCTCCGCGATCGTCTGGAGGGCGGGATCCTCCAGCGCATCCCAGGCACCTGTGTCACTGGTGATCCCCTGCAACGGTTGCCCAACACCGCAAACATCTCATTCGAACATGTCGACAGTGATGGAATTCCACTTCTCCTCAGCCGCATTGGCATCGCGTGTTCCTCTGGCTCGGCCTGCACCTCCGGCTCTCAGGAACCAAGCCATGTCCTAAGCGCGATGAAAACGCCGCACGCGGCAGTCCGCTTCTCCTTGGCGCGGGACAACAGCGAAGAGGATATCGACCGGGTGCTCGAGGTCATGCCGGCAATCGTGGGGAAGCTGCGCAGCTTTTTCGGTTCTGGGCCGGGTAATCCGGTCTATGCGTGAGCGGCAGAAGAACAGGCTACCGGTCATGACCCGTCATGTCTCTCTCAACGATACGACGTTGCGCGATGGCGAGCAGGCGCCGGGCGTCGCCTTTACCACGACGGAAAAGCTGGAGATCGCTGAGTCTCTTGCGGCGGCCGGCGTGACAGAGATCGAGATCGGCACGCCGGTCATGGGCGTCGACGAGATCGAAACAATTCGCGCCGTGGTCGCGCGGCGTCTTCCGGTTCGGCTCATGGCCTGGTGCCGGATGACGTCGTTGGATCTCGATGCAGCGATCGAGAGCGGGGTCCAAGCGGTCAATTTGTCGCTGCCTGCGTCGGACATCCAACTTGCCGCCAAGCTCGGCCTCGACAAGGCGGGAGCGCTCCAGGTCATCGATGATATGGTCAGGCGCGCCGCCGCCGCCGGCTTCTTCGTCGCGGTGGGGTGCGAGGATGCCTCGCGGGCCAATCGGGATCATCTCGCCCGCGTCATCGAGACGGCCGCACGCGCCGGCGCAAGCCGCGTGAGGCTGGCCGACACAGTCGGTGTTCTCGACCCGTTTTCAACCTTCGAACTTGTCGCCCAGCTGGTGGTGCAGTCTCCAATCGACCTTGAATTTCATGCGCACAACGATCTCGGACTTGCTGGCGCCAACACGCTAGCCGCAATCCGCGCAGGCGCGCGCCATGCCTCCGTCACCGTCCTGGGGCTCGGCGAGCGTGCGGGCAATGCCGCGCTGGAAGAGGTGGCCGCCGCGATGGCGGTCTTCGGCGGCGCAGATACCGGCATCGAGCTGACCGCATTGCCCGGCCTCGCCGCCGAGGTGGCTTGGGCCGCCCGCCGGCAGACCGCGGCCACTAAGCCGGTCGTCGGCGCCGATGTTTTCACCCACGAATCCGGCATTCACGTCGCAGGGCTGCTGAAGGACTCGCGTACTTATCAGGGGCTTGATCCGGCTCTCGTGGGCCGCTGCCAGCGCATCGTCATCGGCAAGCATTCCGGCGCCACTGCGATTGCCCATGTGCTGAGCGAAAGCGGTCGCGATCTCGACCCGGATCTGGCAGCCGCGATGGTGGCCCGCGTCCGGCGCGAGGCGGCCGAGACCAAATCGACGCTCACTGCAACTCAACTGGTCGAGCTCTACGATAAAATGTGCAGCGAGGCGTCCCTCTTCGAGCTGTGCGGGTCCAGGTCAGCCGTGCGCGCGCGCGCAAAGGCCACAGTTTTGCGACCAGGGAGAATGCAATGAATTGTTCCGCTGACAGCCGCCCCATCGATGTCACAGACATCCTCGCACGACTGAAGCGCCTGTCGGCCGCGGAGGAGTTCTTCTCAGTCCTTGGCGTCTCCTATGACCCCAAGGTGCTGAATGTCTCGCGGCTCCATATAATGAAGCGCGTGGGCCAATACCTTGCCGAAGAAGATTTCTCCGGTCTGCCCGACCAGGTGATTGCCGCGAGGGTGCGCGCGACGCTCGAACGCGCTTACGAGGACTTTGCGATTTCCTCGCCGCTCACGCATCGGGTCTTCAAGGTGCTCAAAGACCACGATCCGAACAAACCTGCCGCGCCGGGTCACACCTTTATCCCGTTCGACTCGGTACTGAAGCGGTTCGGACGAGAATGAGCGGCGACAAGGGTTGCGACGCGACAATGTCGAGCAGCCGACAAATCCGGTCATCACCACAGCGCCGTCAGAAGCAACCAGCCGAAGTTGTAGGAAAGGGGCAGCGCAAGAGACTTGGCACGAATTATGCGGATCAAGGAGATAACCGCAATGCCCGCAACCGGACAGGAGCCTAGAGAAACCGCCAATGCACATCGTAATCTGCATCAAGCAGGTGCCGGACTCGGCACAGATAAGGGTCCATCCGGTGACGAACACAATCATGCGCCAGGGTGTTCCGACCATCATCAACCCTTACGACCTGTTCGCCCTCGAAGAAGCGCTCAGACTGCGCGATGCCTATGGCGGCGAAGTCACTGTGCTCACCATGGGTCCGCCCATGGCAGAGGACGCGCTGCGCAAGGCGCTCGGCTACGGCGCCGACCGAGCGGTGCTCTTGACCGACCGCTATTTTGCCGGCTCCGACACGCTGGCGACCTCGTTCGCCCTTTCCCAGGCAATCGCGAAGGTCGGCGAGACGTTCGGCACGCCAGACCTCGTCTTCACCGGCAAGCAGACGATCGATGGCGACACGGCCCAGGTCGGGCCCGGCATCGCCAAGCGCCTCGGACTCCTGCAACTGACCTATGTCGCGAAGATCCCCTCTATTGATCTTGCTGCAGGCGAGATCAAGGTCGAGCGCCGCTCCGAAGGCGGCACACAGATGCTGAAGAGCAGGCTGCCTTGCCTCATCACCATGCTGGAAGGCACAAACGAGATCCGCCGGGGCTCGATCCACGACGCCTTGTGCGCCGCGCGCAGCCAGGTCTTGAAATGGAGTGCGGCCGACGCCGGCATTGAGGATCTCACCAAATGCGGCCTGCGCGGCTCACCGACCGTCGTCAAGCGTGTTTTCGCCCCTCCTGCTCGAGCTGAAAAGGCGGCACTAATCGACACCGCCGAGAAGGCCTTGCGCGATGTCGCTGACGAACTCATCACCGCAATCTTCACCCGCCAGCCGGCGCTGGAACATGAGCTCGCCTTTAACGGCGGCGCGTGACGGCAAGGAGCAAAACGATGTCGACCGCGAACCGAGAAACCCCTCGCCCTGCCGCCGGCCGCGCCGGCATAAAGAAGGAGCTGCCCGCCCATTTCAAGGACTACCGGCACGTCTGGGTCTTCATCGAGCTCGAACGCGGCCAGGTCCATCCCGTATCATTCGAGCTGCTCGGCGAAGGCCGCAAATTAGCAGACAAGCTTCAGGTCCAGCTTGCAGGCGTCGTGCTCGGACCGCCGGGAGAGGCCGTCGGGAACGCCGTTGCCGAAGCATTCGCTTATGGTGCTGACCTTGTCTACATCGCCGAGGCGCCCCTGCTCGCCGACTATCGGAACGAGCCTTTCACCAAGGCGATGACGGATCTGGTCGATACCCACAAACCCGAAATCCTTCTTCTCGGTGCCACCACACTCGGCAGGGATCTTGCCGGCTCCGTGGCGACGACCTTGCAGACAGGGCTCACGGCCGACTGCACCGAACTCGATGTGGATACCGACAGTTCGCTCGCCGCCACGCGTCCGACTTTCGGCGGTTCCTTGTTGTGCACGATCTATACGCTCAATTTCCGCCCTCAGATGGCGACAGTGCGGCCAAGAGTCATGCCCATGCCGCAGCGGACGGATAAACCGGTCGGGCGTGTCATCCGGCACAAGCTCTCGCTTGCCGAGGACGAGATCGCTACCAAAGTCCTCGGCTTCCTGCCGGACAATCAGTCGGCAAAGGCAAACCTTGCCTATGCCGACGTCGTGGTTGCGGGAGGCCTTGGTCTTGGCGCGGCGGAGAACCTGCAGCTTGTGAAGAACCTCGCGCGAGCAATCGGCGCCGAGCATGGCTGTTCGCGCCCGTTAGTCCAGAAGAGCTGGATGCCAGCTGATCGGCAGATCGGCCAAACTGGCAAGACCATCCGGCCGAAGCTTTACATAGCGGCCGGGATTTCCGGCGCCGTCCAGCATCGGGTTGGCGTCGAGGGGGCGGATCTCATCGTGGCCATCAACACCGACCCGAACGCGCCGATATTCGATTTCGCTCACCTCGGAATCGTCACCGACGCGATCCGCTTCCTGCCCGCACTGACGGAAGCCTTCACCCGGCGGCTGTCGCCCCACAGTCGCGATAAGCTTGCGAGCTAAGGGACGGACATGATCGAGGAAAACTTCGACGCCATTGTTGTTGGGGCAGGCATGTCCGGAAACGCAGCTGCTTACACCATGGCCAGCCATGGCCTAAAGGTGCTGCAGTTGGAGCGCGGTGAATATCCGGGCTCCAAGAATGTCCAAGGTGCCATCATGTACGCGAACATGCTGGAGAAGATCATCCCGGATTTCAGGGACGATGCGCCTCTCGAGCGGCATTTGGTTGAACAGCGGCTTTGGGTGATGGACGACACATCCCATACCGGGATTCACTATCGGTCGGACGACTTCAATGAGGCCAAGCCCAACCGATACACAATCATCCGTGCCCAGTTCGACAAATGGTTTTCGCGTAAGGTGCGCGAGGCCGGCGCGACGGTTCTGTGCGAGACGACCGTGACGGAGCTCATCCGTGACGCCAAGGACAGGGTGGTCGGCGTCCGCACAGATCGGGCCGGCGGAGCCATCTACGCGAACGTGGTCGTTCTCGCAGAAGGTGTCTGCGGACTGCTTGGCACGCGAGCCGGCCTGCGCCAGATGCCGAAGCCACAAACCGTGGCGCTCGCCGTTAAGGAAATGCATTTCCTGCCCGAAGAGGTCATTGAGCAGCGGTTCGGCGTCAAGGGCGATGAAGGCTGCGTGATCGAGGCGGTGGGCACGACCTCCCGCAGCATGGCCGGGCTCGGCTTCCTCTACACCAACAAGGAGTCGATCTCACTGGGCATTGGCTGCCTCGTCTCCGATTTTGCCGCGATGGTCGAGAGCCCCTACGTTCTCCTTGATGCCTTAAAGAGCCATCCTTCGATCCGGCCGCTGATCGCCGGCTCGGAAGTGAAAGAATATTCCGCACACCTCATTCCCGAAGGCGGCTACAAGGCTATTCCGCAGCTGTTTGGCGATGGTTGGGTCGTGGTCGGCGATGCCGCGCAACTGAACAACGCCATTCACCGCGAGGGTTCGAACCTCGCCATGACCTCCGGCCGCATCGCGGCTGAGGCAATCATCGAGGTCAACAGCCGCAACGCTCCTATGACCAAACGAAATCTCGCTCTTTACAAAGCCATGCTGGACAAGTCCTTCGTGGTCAAGGACCTAAAGAAATACAAAGATATGCCGGCCTTGCTCCACACCAATTCCTGCAATTACTTCACAACTTATCCGCGGTTGATGTCGCAAGCCGCGCAGAACTTCATGCGTGTCGACGGCACGCCGAAGATCGAGAAGGAAAAGGCGACCACGGCGGCCTTCATCAAGGCGCGCTCGCGTTGGGGGCTGGTCAGCGACGCGGTCCGCCTTGCATTGGCGTGGCGCTGAAGGGAGACGAAATGACGATCGCAGTGACAAAGTCACGTGTCGAGGACAAGCTTTACCAGAACCGCTACTTGGTGGATTCCGGCCGCCCGCATATCAAAGTGCGACCGCACGAGAGGCCAAGCGCGAACTTGCTCGCGCTTACCCACGTCTGCCCGGCGAAATGTTATGAGTTGAACGACGAAAGTCAAGTGGAGATCACTGCTGACGGCTGCATGGAGTGCGGCACCTGCCGGATTTTGTGTGAGACCAGTGGCGAGATCGAGTGGAACTATCCACGCGGCGGTTTCGGAGTCCTCTTCAAATTCGGATGACCGACGCACGCACGTATTAAGAGGGTTGATCTTGATACAGTTTAGGTCTCGCCCAACGCCAAGTCTATTTTCTTTGCTTCGATCGTCGCTTTGACGAAGAGAAGCTCGTGAATACCATGCTTTCAGAATTCAGATAAAAAAGGAGGAGCACTCTGGACGACAACCCCTGAGGTGTTTCCATGACCCACGGACCGCAAGATCGGGTCGACGAGGTTGGACCTCGGGAGACCCGCCCTGAACCGCCCATCAAAAGCATGCCCCAATCAGATATCGCGCTCAGAGGACTCTACGAGATATCGAAGGTGCTGACCGCCCCCAGCGAGCTGGAGATTACGCTCGCCAATGTCGTGAACGTCCTGCCTTCATTTCTGCAGATGCGTCACGGAGCAATCGTCGTCCTGGACGCTGAAGGAGAGCTGGAGATTGCCGCGACTGCCGGCAATACCCACGTACGTCAATCAGGCACTCGCCGCGTCATACCACAGGCCGTAACAGATCAAATCGTCGCTACAGGGACGCCGCTCTTCATACCGGACGTGCGCAAGTCCCAACTATTTCAGGCTGACCTTCAAACGTCTTCGAGCATCGGAACCATCCCAATTGCCTTTATCGGTATCCCGCTAAAGGCTGATCATGATATCCTTGGGACATTGTCGATCGACCGCGCCGGAGACGGCGCCACCGACTTTCGCGACGACGAGGACATTTATTTCCTGACGATGGTCGCCAACCTTGTCGGCCGGACCATCCGCCTCCATCGCGCCCTGAGTACAGATCGTCAGCGGTGTGGCCATGAGCAATCGGGACCGGAGAAATCGCCCAACGAGGGGAGGACCTACGACCCTGCCCGGCATGCGGATGCCAAAATCGACGGGATCATCGGGGAAAGCCCCGCACTCAAGCAGGTGCTCGAAACCGTCTCGGTCGTAGCAGGGACCAATTCCACCGTGCTTCTTCGGGGTGAAAGCGGCACCGGCAAGGAATTCTTTGCGCAGGCCATCCATAAGCTCTCACGTCGGAGGAAGAAGTCTTTCGTCAAATTGAACTGCGCCGCACTGTCTGAAAGCGTTCTGGAGTCAGAACTGTTTGGGCATGAAAAGGGCGCTTTCACGGGTGCTATCTCCCAGCGCGCCGGTCGTTTTGAATTGGCAAATGAGGGAACGCTGCTACTTGATGAAATCGGCGAGATTTCGCCGGCCTTTCAAGCCAAGCTGTTGCGTGTCTTGCAGGAAGGCGAGTTGGAGCGAGTCGGCGGCACCAAAACGCTACAGGTCGACGTGCGCCTCATATGCGCCACCAACAAAGACCTCGAGGCGGCCGTCATAAAAGGGGAGTTCAGGGCCGACCTTTATTACCGCATCAATGTCGTGCCAATTATCCTGCCTCCGCTCAGAGAGCGAACCGGCGATATTCCACGCCTTGCGAACGCCTTCCTCAACCGGTTCAACAAGGAGAACGATCGCGCACTGGCCTTCGCGGCGCCGGCGCTTGACCTGATCTCGCAATGTTACTTCCCTGGTAACGTCCGCGAGCTGGAGAACTGCGTCCAAAGGACGGCCACACTTGCGCGCTCAAGGACGATCACTCCATCCGATTTCGCCTGTAAGAAGGGCCAGTGCCTTTCCTGGCTCCTCTGGAAGCGAGCCGACCGCTCGAATGGCGGCAATGCCATCGACGATCTCGCACGGGTCAACGCAGTGCCGGTCGGATTGCGGCTGCCGGCCAGTTGCATCGGTGCCTCCACAGGCAAGATATCTCCCCTTACGGCCGGCGATCCGAACGATCCCGCTTGTCCCCCGCGTCTGGCGGAACGCGACCGGGTGATCGACGCGATGGACAAGGCCGGTTGGGTCCAGGCCAGGGCGGCTCGTATCCTCGGCCTCACGCCGCGGCAAGTCGGCTACGCCCTGCGCCGGCATGGTATCGTGGTGAAGAAATTCTAGACGTCGTGATGACGTCAACCGTAAGCAGCCCGGAGTGGTCTCGCTCACACTCTGCGCGCCCGAGGCTGCTAGCCTCGCGACCCTATTTGTGTGTCCACTGTCGTAAGCCCGACAAAGGTTTGTCGGAGCAATCCGAAGGAATCTGACACGACAAGCCTATTCGTGAACCGAAACAGCTCTTTGAGCTGGCATAGCTCTTGCGCTTTGGACTGCGACATCACGCAGCAACGGAGCCGTTCATGTCCGCACCGGCAATTTCGCTTGAGAGCCTCAGCACGACATTCGGTGACCAGTTGCTTGGCACCATGAAAGCTGGTGGCTGCGCCTCTTCGTCCTGCGGCTCGTCGACAAAGCCCGACGACACGGATCCGGCTGTCTGGGAGAAGATCAAGGATCACCCCTGCTTTTCAGAAGAGGCGCATCACTATTTCGCGCGCATGCACGTCGCGGTCGCGCCGGGCTGCAATATCCAGTGCAACTACTGCAATCGCAAATATGATTGCGCCAACGAAAGCCGGCCTGGGGTGGCCTCTGAAAAGCTGACGCCCGACCAGGCGCTACGCAAGGTGATCGCGGTCGCCAGCGAGGTGCCGCAGCTTTCCGTGCTCGGCATCGCCGGACCGGGCGATGCCTGTTACGACTGGAAGAAGACGAAGGCGACCTTCGCCAGGGTCGCCAGGGAAATCCCAGACATCAAGTTTTGCATCTCCACGAATGGGCTCGCGCTACCGGACCATGTCGATGAGCTTGCCGACATGAATGTCGATCACGTGACGATCACCATCAACATGGTCGACCCTGAGGTCGGTACAAAGATCTATCCTTGGATCTTTTACGACCATCGCCGCTACGTCGGCCTCGAAGCCGCCCGGATGCTGCACGAGCGGCAGATGTTGGGTCTGGAGATGCTGACCGCGCGCGGCATCCTCACCAAAATCAATTCGGTGATGATTCCTGGCGTGAACGATGAGCATCTGATCGAGGTGAATAGATGGGTCAAGGAGCGAGGCGCGTTCCTGCACAACCTCATGCCGCTGATTTCGGACCCGGCGCACGGCACGCATTACGGACTGAGTGGGCAGCGCGGCCCAAACGCAATGGAGCTGAAGGCTCTTCAGGATCGTCTCGAAGGCGGCGCCCAGTTGATGCGCCACTGCCGGCAGTGCCGGGCAGATGCCGTCGGCATGCTTGGCGAGGATCGTGGCCAGGAATTCAGGGCCGACCGGATTCCCGGCGAGGTCACCTACGATGCCAGCAAGCGTAACGCCTATCGGGAGCTGGTCGCGCAGGAGCGCCGTGATCACGTGGCGGCCAGAAGTGAAGCGATCGGATTGGTCAAGGCAGCGAGGCCCGGCAAAGCCGTCCTCTTCGCGGTGGCGACCAAGGGCGGCGGCCGCGTCAACGAACATTTCGGCCATGCGAAGGAATTCCAGGTTTACGAAGCCTCGCCGAGAGGGATCAGCTTTGTCGGGCATCGCAAGGTGGAGAAGTATTGCCTCGGCGGCTTGGGCAAGGAAGCCGCCCTCGGTGGCATCGTCGCAGCCCTTCAAGGCATAGATATCGTGCTGTGCGCCAGGATTGGAACTTGCCCGCAGGATCAGCTCGCGGACGCTGGAATCAGAGCCACCGACGCTTGTGCCCATGACTATATCGAGACGGCAATCAGCGCGATTTACACCGCCGCGTCAGGGGCCCCCGCACTCGCGGCGACGGCCTGAGCTGTCTCATCCATTCGGACCAGGAGTTAAAATGGCTTTCAAGATCATCGCATCCCAATGCACCCAATGCGGCGCCTGCGAATTCGAATGTCCTTCCGGCGCGATCAAGTTCAAAGGCGAGAGCTACGTGATCGAGTCACAGAAGTGCACCGAATGCGAGGGGGTCTTCGATGCGCAGCAATGTGCCTCGGTATGTCCGGTGCCGAAGACCTGCGTTCCTGCGTGACCACATGGGCTGCCGACATGGGCGGGGCTGCCTACGCAGGACGCCTGCAACGCCTTGTTCACAACCTGCAGCCGCAAGAGAAATCAGGGAACGGACATGTCGCTCGGACGCGAAGAGGAGATCGAAATCCGCAGGCCTCCACGATTCATGCCGGGAGAGCGGGTACGTGCCACTCGCCACATAAAGAATGACGGCACCTATCCTGGCAGGGAGATCGGCGAAAATCTCGTGCGCAAGGGCGACGAGGGATATGTGCGCGACATCGGCACCTTTCTCCAGCAGTTCTTCATCTATGCGGTCGAGTGGATCGACCGTGGCACCGTCGTCGGCATGCGAGCGCGTGAACTGATGAGCCTCGAGAAAGCCGAGTCCTGCAGTGCTGAAAGCAATTCCAATGAAGGGACGGCCAGATGAAAGTCATGATCCGCAGGACCGATGCTGGCTTGTCGGCGTATGTCCCCAAAAAAGACCTCGAAGAGCCGATCATCAAGCTTGAGAAGGAAGAGTTGTGGGGCGGAACTATCACGCTCCGGAACGGGTGGCGGCTCGTCTTACCCGATCTCCCACGGGATACGCGTCTGCCGATCACTGTCGAGGCAAGGAAGGTTTCCGAAGAGGACTGATGCTGCCGCTAAGTGCGTCGCGAGGAAACGAGCATGAATACGATCCTGACATCGGGCCACCTTGTCATAGTGCGGGACAGTTTTGCCGATAAGCTGCTTGACCTGGCGAAGGCAGCGCTCGCCGCCGATGAGGTGATCCCCTATCTCGGTCCGGGTCTTCTTGGGTTCAACTGTGCGGAACCGCCTGTGCCGCATACTCCGGAGGTCGTTGCCGCGGCACTCAATGCACGGGCGCCCGCCCCTTCCAGGATCCGCACCAATATGTGGTCGGTTGCGCAGTTCATCGAACAGCGCCGGCATCGCCGGACGCTTCAAGCTTGGATGACCGAGATATTCGCAGCGCCGGTGAGGCCAACCCTCCTCCACGCCTGGCTCGCAAGGCTGCCGCTCTCCCTCATCATCGACAGCTGGTATGACAGCGCGATGCGCACGGCTCTCGTGGAGACCGGCCGAACGGACGTCGTTGAGATACAAGGCGTCACGCGGGCGAACGAAATCGGCAACATTTGGACAAAAACCTACGATTTGTCCGGGAGGGAGCTCGACGCCCGATCGGGGGCAAAGACGGTCCTCTATGCACCTCACGGGAGTAGTAGGCCCTCGCAAAACTTTCTCGTCGCAGATTCCGACTATGTCGAAGTCCTGACCGAAATTGATATCCAGACACCTATCCCTGACGTGGTGAAGGAACGGCGCATCACCCGTGGATTTTTCTTCGTTGGCTGCCGCTTCAACGATCAAATGCTGCGCACCTACGCCAGACAGATCATGAAGCGCTCCCGCGGTCCCTATTGCACCGTAATGGACGCGGAAACCCTGACCAGAAACGAAGCGCGTTTCCTTGCGGCAAGCGGAATCACGGTGATCGACATGCCACTTAGTCAAGCGGCGGCTCGGCTTCTGGGAACGGGCAAGGCTGCAGGTTGTGGACAGGATTAAAATGGCGGTCGCCTTTGATGATGCGTCCTTCGGCTTTCCTCGAAGGCGCAAAATGCAGTCGGGAATACACCCGTGAACAGTGATGCTGTCGGCAGCGCAACGGACGCTCTGAATTCGTTGACCCATGTTGAAGCGGCGCGCTGGGGCCGGGATTTGAGTACGCTGTTGCGCATAACGCGTATGAATTTTCGGCATCCCTGGCAGGTCGCCTTCGCTATGGGCTCGACGATCATGGCGGCAATCCTCCAGTTGCTCATTCCCCAGCTTCTCGGCCGGGCTGTCGACCAGGCCCAGACAGCCATCGGGGGCGGTGTCGCCGGGAGCGCGGCAGGACAAGCGCTCTGGACCCCGGCTCTCCTGCTGCTCGCCGTCAGCGCGCTACGCGGCCTTTTCACGATGGCGCAGAACTATTTTGCCGAAGCCGTCGGGCATCATGTCGCGTACGAACTGCGGCTCGCCTACTACGACAAGATCCAGCGTCTCAGCTTTTCCTTTCACGATCGGGTCCATTCAGGCGATCTGATCACCATCGGAATGCTCGATCTCCAAGGCGTGCGGATGTATTTTTCCACCGCGCTCGTTCGCGTGGTCCTGCTCACCATGCTGATCGGGATCGGCGCTTACATGATGATCTCGATCGATCTCATGCTCGGCCTGGTCGCGCTGAGCTTCGTGCCTTTTGTCGCCTGGCGCTCATCGACCACACAGCTTAGGCTGCGCGCCACCTGGCTCGACCTCTATGAGCGCCTTTCGGTACTAAGCCGCGTGATGAAGGAAAATCTCGCAGGCATCCGCGTGGTCCGCGCTTTTGCGGCTCAATCCTATGAGATGCTGAAGTTCGACCGCGCTTCCAAGACCGCGCTCGGCCTCGCCAACGATCTCGTTGACATCTACGTACCCAGCACGTCGGCGATGACCTTGTCCTTCTTTTTCGCAATGGGATTGGTGCTTTGGATCGGTGGCAACAAGCTCATCGCTGGCGAGATCAGCGTCGGAACGATGGCGACCTTCCTGACCTTCATGACCATCCTGCAAATGCCAGTCCGCCAGATCGGCCTCATGGTCAATGCCTTTGCCCGCGCTTCCAGCTGCGGTTCGCGGCTTTTCGGTCTCCTCGATCAGGAGATCACGATCAGGGATGCTCTCGAGGCCAGACCGCTTGAGATAAGCGACGGCACTCTGCGCTTCCACAATGTCTCATTTGCGTACCCCAATGTCGAAAACCGCGCCATTCTGAAGAACCTCAGCTTTGAGGCCCGGAGAGGCGAGACGATCGCGATCGTCGGTCCGCAGGGTTCCGGCAAATCGACGATGGCTCATCTGATCCCCCGCTTTTACGACGTGACCGGTGGCGCCATCACGTTGGACGGCCAGGACATACGCAATGTCACCCTCGAGAGCCTTCGCAAGGCGGTTGCCGTTGTACAGCAGGATGCGTTCCTGTTCACCACCACGATTGAGAACAACATCGCTTATGGCGACCCCTGGGCGAAGAGACAGCGAATTGAACGCGCTGGCGAATTCGCCCAGCTCCACAACTACATCCTCGGGCTCCCAGCAGGGTATGAGACGGTCGTGGGCGAACGCGGCGTCTCTCTCTCTGGCGGCCAGCGCCAGCGTCTCACGATTGCTCGCACCATGATGCTGCGCCCCTCTGTCGTCGTTTTCGACGACTCGATGGCCGCGATCGATGCCGGCACCGAGCAGCGCATTCGCGCGGCGACGCGGCGCTTCGCCAAGGATCGGGTGACGATCATCATCGCGCACCGGCTGAGTGCGCTTCTGCATGCCGATCAGATCCTTTTTGTCGATAACGGCGAAATCGTAGAACGCGGCACGCATGAAGAGCTTCTGGCGAAGCGGGGACGCTACAGGGCCCTTTACGATCTCCAGACGCGCCCAGGTGATAGCATATGACCCAGTATGGGGGCGCCCGCTGATGGACCAGGGCCCCGGCGAACTCGAAGCCGAACGTGACGACGGCAGACGCCCTCCGCGCGCGGTCGTCGGCTCGCACCGGATCGAGGAGGAGATGTTCGGCCGGGCTTTCGACAAGAGCATCCTCCGCCGGATCTGGGGCTTCGTCCATCCCTATCGGGCAAAGGTATTTGTCACGATTGTCGCGATGTTGATCTTCACCGGGACGCAGCTTCTCATCCCCTTGATCATCCGCTACGCGATCGACCAGGGCATGAACCCGGTAGCGAGCGATCGCTCAGCCCAGCTTGCGGCCGTCGGCGCGTTCCTTTCGGCGATTTTGGTCAATTTCGCCGCCGGTTACATGCAGGAAACCTTGGATGGGAAAATTGCCGAAACTGTCCTGTTCGACATCCGCCGCGCCATGTTTGGCCATCTGCAAAAGGTTTCGCTCTCGTTCATGGACAAGACTGAGGTCGGACGTCTGATGTCGCGCCTGCAAGGCGACGTTAACTCCATACAGGAGTTCCTGGAAACCTCGGTATATTCCCTAGGCGATGTTGCGCTTCTCTTCGGCATCGTTTTTGTAATGCTGTGGCTCGACTTTCGCCTCGGCCTCCTGACGCTGTCGGTTCTGCCGATCCTGGTGATCGTCCGCATTGTCTGGCTGCCGCGTGCCCGCGACGCCTTCATGGCTGCACACGAAACCAATTCAGTCGTCAATGGCGCGCTGGCCGAAGCCATTCACGGCGTGCGGACCATACAGTCGATGGATCGCCAGCAGGTGAATTTCATTCTTTTCGACGACCGGGCCCATGCCAACCTCAGGACCCAACTGATCGCTGCCAGATATGCACTGGTCATGGTGCCTATCGTCGATGGCCTGACGGGCCTCGCCTTGGCCGCCGTTATTGTGGTCGGCGGCTCGATGGTCGTGAATAGCCGTATAGATGTGGGCGTGTTGGTAGCCTACCTGTTTTACATCCAGCGCTTCTTTGACCCGATCCGCTCACTCACCCTGCAATATTCGATCATGCAGCGCGCCATGGCCTCAGGCAAGCGCCTGACCGATGTGCTCGATGTCAAGATCGATGTTCAGGACAAACCCAATGCCGAGGTGCTTTCGCCCGAAATGGACGGCTCGGTTGAGTTTAGGGACGTCACATTCGGCTACGATCCGAACCGTTCGGTTCTGAAAAATGTCTCCTTCAGGGTCAACCCCGGCGAGACGGTCGCACTGGTCGGACCGAGCGGTTCTGGCAAATCGAGTGCGATGGCCCTGGTCCACCGCTTCTATGATGTTCAGCAGGGTCAGGTGCTGGTCGGCGGGCATGATGTGCGCGACCTCACCCAAGAATCGCTCGGCCGCCAGGTCGCCATGGTGCTGCAGGAGCCATTCCTGTTCACCGGGACGGTCTTCGAGAACATTCGATACCAGAAGACGGAAGCCACGCGCGACAAGGTGATCGAGGCGGCGACGGCGGTCGGCGCGCATGACTTCGTCATGAGCCTCGCCGACGGGTATGAGACCCAACTTGGCGAACGCGGCGACAACTTATCTCTTGGCCAGCGCCAGCTTATCAGTTTCGCCCGGGCCCTCGTCGCTGACGCCAAGATCCTCGTGCTCGACGAAGCTACCGCCAACATCGACAGCTACACGGAATTGCAGATTCAGAAGGCTCTGATCAAGCTGCTTGAAGGGCGGACTGGCCTCGTCATCGCCCACCGCCTCGCCACGATCCGGGGGGCCGACCGCATCATCGTGCTTCAGAATGGCCAAGTTGTTGCGACTGGCAACCACGATGAGCTAATAGCCATGGGCGGCCTGTATTCCAAACTCTACTATCTCAACTATGCCTCCTTCGACGACATCCCCGAACACGAGACCACCGTGCAAGCTGGCTCCCAGACCTGACTTTTTGGCGGCCTTGTGGTAGTGGCGTTGACTTTCGGGCGTGTCGGCGGACCACTCAGGCACCGCAGACGGCCAGCAGGCAGCATTCAAGGACAAGCACTCCTCGCAGTTCGTGAAGACCGGCTGCGAACGATTTCCTCCAGCATCGTATCCCGACCGCGGTGCACCCCATCATCGGGCGAGCTCGCTCCTGGTGGTGGCTGGGCGTAGCAAAGCCGCTCGCGAGCGCGCCCTCAACAGCGCCGTAGCGAGTGGCGGCTTTGCTACCGCCGGGCCGCTGATGAAGCTGGAGGCGCCGCACCGACGCCGCCCCGGGCGAGAAGAACCTCTGCGGCGGGCAATGGGCAACGGGTAGCGCGAGCGCGAGAGCAGACGCGTGCCTGCATCGTGACGCGCTCGGCCATCATCTCCTTAGGATCATCCAGGTTCACAAGATGGCCCAGACGCCAGCCACCGCACAAACCTGGTATTCTGTGCCGCCGGCTCGTCGTCAGTTTGGCCTCCCTCCCGATTGCCCGTCCCCACCACGTGCACGCTCGAGCACGTGGATGTGAAGGAGCGCTGTACAACGATTCAACCTCAGACTGCGAATTTCATGGTCAGCCAAATCGAGCCATGATTTCGGATTGAATGGTCGTCGCAGTGTACAGGGAAGCATCTAGCGGCAGATTTCCAAATGCCAGTTGACAAAGCAGGTAGTTGGCACCTGCCTCTTCCAACTGACCTAACAGAGCTTTTCGCACAGATTCTGCTGATCCTACCACGCACAATTCACTCTCGACTGCCGCATCGAAGGTCAGCGGCAGGTTTGGTGGAGTGGGGATAGCGTTAAGCTCGTAAAGGAATTGGAAGCTCTTGAGCCAGCGTTCGTAAGCAGGTGCCGCGAGCGAATAGGCATGTGTGTCACAACGCCCAACCACGACCATGCGGAGCAATCCGATAAATTGCGCCTGATCCCCCGCGCCAGCGTTGTCCTCTCGATAGGCGCGGAACGCATCAGTAGTTTTGCGAACAGAAGAGGAAGGTCCTACACACGCGATATTTGTTCCATTCGCAGCCGCCCAAGCTGCGGACTCGGGTCGATTGGCAGCGACCCACGTCGGCGGATGTGGACGCTGATGAGGTCTTAGCGTCAAAGGAACGTCATTGAGATCAAAATGGCGGCCTTGATAGCATAGCGTGCCGACCTTCATCGGATTAACAAGTATTTCCATGAGGATTTCGCTGGCTTCGGCATAACGGCCCGGCACCGCGTCCGCACCAATCCCGAAGTAGCCCAATTCGATCGGGAGAGCACCGCGCCCTATGCCCAGTTCGAGCCTGCCACCGCTCAACTGGTCCAGCATACAGATCTCTTCGAACGCACGCAGCGGATGATAAAGCGCAAGCAGCATCACCAAGGGTCCGAGACGCAAGCGCCGGGTGCGCTGGGCGACGCTCGATAAGAACAGATTCGGCGATGGACCTCTCCCATGGGGAGTACAGTGGTGTTCTGCGAGATGATAGGCATAGAACCCTAGCTGATCGCACGCCTCTGCTAATATCAGGCGATCTTCGTACTGCCGACCGATGTCGCGGCCATCCTCGTCCAGATGATCGAAGATGCCGAACGCTAGGTTTGAAGGAAAGACGTTTGTCACTCGATAAGTCCCCGATTTTAAAAGCAGGCTGTTCTCTTGCTGGGATGACCAAGCAAGTCGGAAGAGATGTGTGTGATCGCCGATTAGCGTCAGCGTAACGAAGAAGCAGAGCCTGACGCTTCCCTGCCCTTGGAGCTTGGCACCGTTAAGCTTCCAGCAATGTCGCCAGCGGCAGCAAGAAATGCATCCATCTGCTCTTTTGTGCCGATGCTGACGCGTATGCAGTGTTCCAAGCCTTTGTCCGGAAAAAACGCGACAAGTATCTTTTGCCTTTCCAATGCTGCTTGCCACCATGAGCCGTCCTGTCCCGCGGGCACACGGGCCAGCAAGAAATTTGCGCGGGAGGGCGTTACGGAAAATCCGAGTTGCGACAGCGCGACTGTCACTCGCTCTCGTTCATCCTTGATGTGCTTGTGGTTATCTGCGTAGGCGCCGCGATGCGCAAGCACGCTGATACCAACGGCATGCCCGATGACGTTCATGTTGAAGACGTTCTGGATGTTTCGCAGCCTGCCAATAATTTCAGGGTGACCGAAACCGAAACCGACGCGAATGCCGGCGGCGGCATAGCTCTTCGAGAATGACCTCAAGATCAGAACGTTCGGATACTGGTTGATGAGGCGCAGGCCATGATCGGGTGCAAAGTCGACGTAGGCTTCATCAAGGACAACCAAGCGGTCCGATTGTGCTACGAGGCGTTCGATATCGCTTATCGGGAGGAATGTTCCGGTCGGATTGTTTGGATTGGCCAACATAATGAACTTGGCGTCTTTTGCCGGACCGGAAAGCAATTGCTCCATTGGCAGGGAATGAGCTTGACATCCGATTTCGAGAAACTCGGCGCCCTGAATCATGGCAAGTTTGCGGTTGAACGAAAACCCTGGCGACATCATCGCAACCTTATCGCCAGGCGCGAGGAAAGCTCTGTAGATGAGTCCGAGCAGTTCAGACGACCCGTTGCCTGCGATGACCTGATCCCTGGAAACGCCATAGGTGCTGGACGCCGCTTCCCTCAAGCTGATGTTATCGTCATCCGGATATAGATACTGGCACTTGAGGGCCGCCACTGCACTTTGCATTATGATTGGCGGCAACGGAAACGGGTTCTCATTCGTATTCAGCTTGACAAAATTTCCGTCCGGCGCTGGTCCGTTGGACGGCAGAGGATCTAACTGTCGCGTCACTGGCGGAAGAGCCGAAAGCACAGTTTGCAGTTTTGCATCGGACATATTTTAACTCCGTTTTAGTCAACAGGGGGCTCGCAACGAGAGCAACATGGCGGACAGGATTGACGATGGAAGCGTTGCCTCTCACACGATGGTCGCAACGCAGACACGGGAATTCGGCCAGGCTGTCCTCGATGAATCGAGTGGAAGCGGACGTGGATCTGCATCGCTGCCGCAAGGCGCTAAGCAGCTCAGCTCATCTCCTCGGTTTCAGATACGCTTGATCTCGACGCCGTATTTCCTCAGCACGTAGCCAATCTGGCGCGGGGTCAGTCCAAGGAGGCGCGCTGCCTTTGCCTGCACCCAGCCACATCTTTCCATGGCAGCAATGACGCGCTCTATGTCGGGGGTCCTCGCACCAATTGGGTGTGTTGCGCCGGCACGCGGGACTGTGGTCGCGGCCGAACAGGCTGCCGCATCCGGCGGCGTGGCCGGATTCGTTGACTCCGGCAGGATCGGCGCTGGTTGCAGCGCGGCCTTGCCCGATCTGCACTTCCACAGCGCCTCGGCAAAGCATTGGCCTTGGGAGCAGGCAAAGTCGTTTCTCCCGATTGATAGTCCCTCGGCCAGGATCGCTGTCCGGTGCACGCAATTTTCAAGCTCGCGAATGTTGCCGGGAAACTCACATTTCATCAGCACTTCAATCGCACACGGATCGAAGGTAAGCGTACAGCCGTTCTCGTCGTTGAACTTCTTGAGAAACTCAGCTGCGAGCAGCGGAATATCGCTGCGCCTCTGGCGCAATGCTGGTACCAGCAAGGGAACCACGTTGATGCGGTAGTATAGGTCGGCGCGGAACTCATTCCTTGCAACCGCCTCTTCCAGGTTCCTGTTCGTGGCGGCAATCACGCGAACATCGACCTTAATGGTCTGATTGCTGCCGACGCGCTCAAACTCCTGCTCCTGCAGCACGCGCAGTAGCTTTGCCTGGAACGAGGCCGAGATCTCGCCAATCTCATCCAGAAACAACGTCCCCTTGTCAGCGAGCTCAAAGCGCCCCTTGCGGGAGTTGAATGCGCTTGTGAAGGCACCCTTCTCATGACCGAACAATTCGGATTCCAGGACTGTCTCTGGGAGCGCTGCACAATTGAGTTTAACGAAGGGCCGCTTGGCGCGCGGCGATAACTCGTGAATTGCCTTCGCAGCCAGCTCCTTCCCGGTACCGGACTCGCCTCGCAACAGAACCGTGGTTTTTGCCTTGGCTACGATCGCGATCTTCTCCAGCAGCGCGCTTATCGCCGGACTGTCACCAATCATCCCCTCGACATGAACTTTTTTGCGCCGGGGTGCAGGGTGCTTAACATCTGAAAATTTCGTCTGCAGCCGATCTTCCAACTCCGGCGGTCGCTCGCGGTCCCCCGCGCAGAAGCGGTGCAACTTGACTGTCTGTCCCACCATGTTGGCAATCATGGTGAGCAGTCGGACATCGTAATCGAGCCGATAGCTTGACCTGCTTTCCAAAGCCCTGTCCACAGTCAGCGCGCCTACGGCGTTCCCATCAACACGAATGGGAACGCCGATGAACGACACGGTGTCGGAGGCCCCAAGCACCTCGATGTCAGCGGCAGTGAAGGCCGGATGCATCGCTATGTCCTCGGCGATGAGCGGCGTGTCCGTCGTCACAATCTGATCGATGGCGTTGCGCGGCACGCGCGACCGGGAGGGCTCATTGCTGTTCGTGTCGCAGTCGCTGGCCACGGTGATGTCCAGTCCGGCCTCGGCATCGCAGAGAGTGATGATGCCGTGCCGCATCTGCACTAATGAGTGCAGGAGATCAACGACCTTGTCCAACGTGAGTTCGAGCCGGGCGGGACCGGTGAGTATTTTCGATATTTCGAAGATTCCGGTGAGGGCGCGCTCGTGCAATACCCCATTCGCAGGATTCGTCTCGGACGTTGGACAACCTCTTATCGCATCCGGCAGCGATATGCCGCACTCGCTGGCATTTTGTTCTGATTTGCGAATGTTGTGGTGCATGTGATCCTCGATCTCGCGCCATCAAACGTAGGCCGGCGGCATGTGCGCCCGCGACGTCGCGAGCAAGCGCGAAAATACTCCGACGTGAACTCGTGCCGCCGCCGTTTGGTCGAGTGCAGAGCGGATCGAACCCTGATGCATCGCTTGGCTCTCCCCTCCACGAAGCTTGGCCATGGTCTCGGCTTGCACCAAGGCAACCACACGTTGTTTTCAACAGACTGGAGCGAGGCGGGATAGTCAATCGAGCTTTCTTTCATTCGTGAAAGGAAACCTCGCGGCATATGATAGAATTCATCAATTCTGTTTTTGCCGTTGAACGACGGAAATACTTGCGCCGGCGATGCGGTGCCCGAGCGGCTGACCGCGCCGAGTGTAAAAGCCGGGCCGTGCCATTCACCAGCGCCCGCGAAGGAGGGGCGGAAGTGATAATAACCGCCAACGGCACTGGTCGTTTGCGGCAACCGCCATTTTGCTCGAGTTGACCATGCGGCGGCGGTGTCGCGTGTGAAGGCGCGAAGCTGGCGTCGAGTACGGCTTGGTAGGCGGTGCTCGCAATTTCCAGATCGCATCGTCGTGGTCAGCGCCAACGGCGTCAATCTCTACGTCTCGACGTGGCTTTCATGCAGCGGGAGCGCTGCAAAGAGCACAGCCATTCTCGGCTCTGATGCCACCGATGAACCGCCAGCCAGAGGGATCGACCGGCAGCACTCTGTCAGTGAACATCAACGGGTCGTGCTGGACCCTCCTCGTTCCCGCCTTGTGCCAGCGCATTCATTCCATCATGGGTGCCACGGCTAGTCAGGGAAAGCGAAGCTCTCGGCCTCCTCTAGACCAACGGATTTCGTCATGTGGCGCAGGCGTTCCGGCGAGAGGAACTCGCCTGTCACAGCGCTTCCGAACAGGGGTAAGTTAGCCTGTCATCTGGACGGGCTTATGAACAGGCGACCTATTTGGTACGCGCTGGCGCCAGCGATGCGGCCCGGTCCAAAGCCGGCTAAAACGAGGAACCCACCACGCTCTGTGCAGCAAACCGCTAGCCAGAGGGATCGACCGGCAGCACTCTGCCAGAGACATCAAGGGCGTGCCGGACCGCGGCCTATCCCGCTGGTCTGACACCGCATCATTCCTCCATCATTGGCGAGCCCACCTCAGTTCAGGTCATGCGGATTCATCTGGCATGGGTATTGCGGCGGCGTTGGTGCAGCGTTCGACCGGAGCGCCGCGATAGGGAGAAGCCCGGGAGAAGTCACGCCACCTCGATCCGGTCAGGGAGAGAGAACCAGTGTCAGTTGCACAAGTCCGCGGCGCGAGTCCCGCGCCCCGCAAACCCTTCTACACCAAGCTCTACGCCCAGGTGCTTGCCGCCATCGCGCTCGGCGTCGCAATTGGCTATTTTTATCCGGAGACCGGCGAGAGCCTGAAGCCGCTGGGTGATGCCTTCATCAAGCTGGTCAAGATGATCATCGCGCCTGTCATCTTCCTGACAATTGCCACCGGCATTGCCGGCATGAACGATCTTCATAAGGTCGGCCGGGTCGCCGGTAAAGCGATGGTCTATTTCCTCACCTTCTCGACACTCGCGCTGATCGTCGGCCTCATCGTCGCCAATGTCGTCCAGCCTGGCGCCGGCCTCAACATTGATCCGGCCTCGCTCGATGTCCAGGCCGTGAATACCTATGCCGCAAAAGCCAGCGAGCAGTCGGTCACCGGCTTCCTGATGAACATCATCCCGCCAACGATCGTCGGTGCCTTCGCGGAAGGCGACATCCTGCAGGTGCTATTCTTCTCGGTTCTGTTCGGCATGGCGCTTGCGATGGCCGGCGAGCCGGGCAAGCCTGTCGTTTGCTTCCTTCAGGCGCTCATCGCGCCTGTCTTCAAGCTCGTTGGAATTCTGATGAAGGCCGCGCCAATCGGCGCTTTTGGCGCAATGGCCTTCACCATCGGCAGATATGGCATCGGTTCGGTGGTCAACCTCGCGATGCTGGTCGCGACGTTCTATTTCACCGCCTTCCTCTTCGTGTTCGGGGTTCTCGGCGCGGTCTGTCGCTACAACGGCTTCTCGATCTGTTCTCTCATTCGCTACATCAAGGAAGAGCTGCTGCTTGTCCTCGCAACGTCCTCCTCGGAGGCGGCGCTCCCTTCGCTGATGCAGAAAATGGAGAAGGCGGGCGCCAGGCGTTCGGTTGTGGGTCTCGTCATCCCGGCCGGATACTCATTCAATCTGGACGGCACGAATATCTATATGACGCTGGCGGCCCTCTTCATCGCGCAGGCGACGAACACGGATCTGTCCATCGGCGATCAGGTGCTGCTGCTGCTCGTAGCAATGCTTTCCTCCAAGGGCGCTGCAGGTGTCACAGGCGCGGGCTTCATCACCCTGGCGGCTACGCTCGCCGTAGTTCCGAGTGTTCCCGTTGCTGGGATGGCACTGATACTCGGCATCGACCGCTTCATGTCCGAATGCCGGGCGCTGACGAATTGCGTCGGCAACGCAGTGGCATCCCTCGTCGTCGCCCGCTGGGAAGGAGAATTGGACCGAGCACAGATGAAAGCCGCCTTCTGCGGTCATCAGCTTGCCGAGGCATCAAACCGGCTACCCTCCTCCAAGTAAGGTGGGCGGCCCACGACCTGTTAAGTCGCCTAGCTGGTCACATGAACTGAACGACCGACCCGCAGCCTCTAAACGGCTCCTCACGGACCATGTAGCCGAAGCGCTAAATGTGTGAGTGCAAACCGTCACCGCCCTTTAAGCGAATGAGCCTTTCAGTATACCCGGCCGGTTTACGTCTGGAATGATGTTCGTCCAACACGCTGTTGGCCATTCGTATGGGACGTTTTCACTTTGCCACCCGAAACCGAAACGCGTTAGGCGACAGAGAGCCGGCCCGCGTCAAAAACCGATCAGAATAGGGACCTATGACCAAGCGCCCCACAATTGCCGATCTCGCCCGCGAAGCCCGAGTCAGCGTAGCAACGATCGATCGGGTTCTGAACGCCCGCCATCCGGTGCGCGAGGAGACCGCGCGGCGGGTCCACGACGCCGCCCACGCGATCGGCTATCATGCTGCCGGGCTAATCAAGCAGCGCTTACGGCGAGACCTACCGCACTACCGTCTGGGCTTCATCTTGAGAAAACCGGCCCAGCATTTCTACCAAGATTTTGCACGCGAGGTCGAAGCATCGGTCAATTTGGCCCAGTCCTTCCACGGCATTCCGCTCGTCGAATTCGCCCCGTCACATATGCCGAGCGACCTGATCGCGCGGCTCAAGGATTTGGGCGCACGCTGCCATGCGATCGCGATGGTGGCACCGGACCACCCGAAAATTACAGCAGCGGTTGAGGACCTCAAGGCCAAAGGCATTCCGGTTTTCTCGCTGCTTTCCGACTTCGCCGCCGGCGTGCGACAGGGGTATATCGGCCTTAACAACCGCAAGGTGGGGCGCACGGCCGCTTGGATGGTGTCGAAGGTCGCAAAACGGCCCGGCAAAGTGGCGGTTTTTGTCGGCAGCCATCGTTTCCAGGGGCACGAGCTCCGTGACGTCGGCTTTCGCTCCTATTGCCGTGAGAACGCGCCCACGTTCGAGGTGCTGGATCCTGTCATGAACCTCGAGAAACGGCAGATCACCTACGAGGCAACGCTTGATCTCATGCAGCGAGAGCCCGAGCTCGTCGGCTTCTATGTCGCCGGCGGCGGCATGGAGGGCGCCATCTCCGCGCTCCGAGAAGAGGGCAAAAGTCGCGATCTCGTCGCGATCGTGAATGAAATCACACCGGAGTCTCGGGCGGCGCTCGCAGATAATATCGTCACGATGGCGGTCGCCACGCCAATGCGCCGACTTTGCCGGGAGCTGATAACGCTGATGACGCGGGCTATCGAGACCGGCACCGCTGAAACGCCCGGACAGACATTTCTCCCGTTCGACATCCATCTGCCGGAAAATATATGAAACTCATGGACTCTGTCGTAAGTCGGGGAGTTGAATGATGATCCCATCCCGCGGGGTGGCCGCACCCACGGGCCTCAGCCGGGCAGGATGAAGCGCCGATTAGATGAACGGATCGGCCACGCGTTCAGGCAGAAGCGCGGGGTCAATTGCCTGGGTCCGCAGCGTCAAGCTCCACCGGCTTCATTGCCAAGTGCCCGACTTTCTCGGTGCAGGGCACTGTCGTCAACGCCAGTAGCCGAGCGAGGCTGGCACAGATTGGATCGGCGCCATCTCCTCGCCTGGCCGCGCGTGAAAAGCCGCGGCAAGGCCTGCGACGTTGGCATTTAAGTGGGGCTGAGCATCTTCTGGGACCTCCGCAAGCAAAATCGGAGGCGGCAGTCATTCAGTAGCAACCCCGGGCGTGTGTTCTGCTCGTTCCTGGCCCTCATACTTGACAAGCAACTGCGCCGCTCTGCTGGTCAAAGGCCCGGTGTTTAAGTGGGGCTTAACATCTTCCGGGACTTCGCACGCGAAATCGCGGTGGCAGTCGGTACCAACAACCGCAAGGTCGGATCGGCGTGCCCGACACGCTCAATGATTTCAGGCAAAGGCGCCAGGCAAGATGCCTCCTGCAACAACATTTCCCGCATCCACATGCTTGCCGGATCAGTATTGTGAAGCTCAGGCCATTGGACGGCCTCCATGAATGCGGCAGGAAGTGGCGGCGGAAGTTGGACAATCCGGAGGGGTGTTGTTTTTGCGAAATGCTGCGCCAGCCGCAACGGCATGGTCCCGATGCGGTTGGTGCCTGACAGGAAGGGCGCGATCAGGCTAAAGCCCTGTACGACGACCTCGACACGTCTCTCGAAACCGTGCTCGAGCAAATACCATTCCTCCATGGTGGGCTGCCGGGTGTGCCTGAATTTGAGCACGACATGCCCCATGGACATGTATCGCTCGAATGTAAGTGGCTCTGACAGCTGCTTGTTCGTGCCGCAGCCTACGCATACGAGCATATCTTCGAACAGGGCTGCGCGAGGATGTTTCGACATGAACACTTCCGGCATAATCAGAAAATCAAGGTCGCCGCGCCGGAGAAGCTCCTCGGGGTCGTCGCAAATAGGCAGACATTCAAAGCGAACGGCGGGAGCTTCCCGCGCAGCACGCTCTACGATCTTCTTAAAAAATACGAGCGTGATGTAATCGGAAAGCATCATTCGGAAGAGACGATCCGATTGGGCCGGGTTGAAAGCGTCGGAGGAAATAATCGACAGCTGGATGTGCAGCAATGCCTCCCGGACTGCTGGGGCGAGCCCGTCGGCGCGCGGTGTCAAAAGGAGCTCGCGGCCGTTCATCGTAAATAGCTCATCGTTGAAATAGGCGCGTAACCGACCGACGGCGGCGCTCATGGCCGGCTGGCTCAGGTTGATACTGCGAGCCGCGGCAGTGACTTTACGCTCCCTCATCAGAGCGTCCAGCACAACGAGGAGATTTAGATCGAGTCCCTTGAAACGCATGTCATGTTCTATCCAACGTGTGGATGCGTATCATTCAAACAATCAATTTTACGAATTTACGAGCCATGCATTAGAGGAACGTTAATGAGCGACGTCAAGCTCAAATCGACGACACGGGCCGGAACTTCGAGAGAGCGTCTGGCTCACCTTCGCCAACGACAACGACTGAATGCAGCCAACAGCGCCGCTTTGGTCGGGTAATGCGGCCGCAAAAAACTAATATGAAGAGAGGTCCTGAATGCGCCACCAGGTGCAGTGGAAGTTGTGCTGGGAAAACGAGTTGCAGCTCTCCGATCACGTTGAGCTCGCCGAGTTCTTTCGTGATACGTACGGGCCGACTGGGGCGTCCAACGCAGAACCGTTCGAAGGTAGTCGAAGCTGGGCCGGAGCCAGGCCTGAACTCCGCGTGATCGCCTATGATTCAAGTGGTGTAGCGGCTCACATGGGCATACTGCGCCGTTTCATCAAGGTTGACGCGGTCGACCTGTTGGTGGCTGAGCTGGGCCTGTACGGGGTACGCCCGGACCTTGAGGGTCTCGGAATCGCGCATTCAATCCATGTCATGCTTCCAATACTGCAGGAGCTTGGCGTTCCATTCGCTTTCGGAACGGTCCGGGACGCGCTGCGGAATCATGTTGAGAGGTTCGGGCGGCGATACAGGCCTTTGGCCGTTTTGTCGGGAATTCGCGTGCGCTCGACCCGACCAGAGGCCCGCCTCGACCTGCCGCCCACACGCATCGATGACGCACTCACCATTGTTCTGCCGGTTGGACGGCCGATCAGCGAATGGCCCACGGGCACGATGATAGATCGGAACGGACCAGAGCTATGAGCCGTCCCGATTGCTTGTACGAAGTGCGCCGTGAGTGCTCTGACGGCACCGGCCGTCGCAGCGTTTATCTGACGTTTGACGACGGTCCCAATCGACTTTTCACACCGGAGATTCTCGATCTGCTGGCAGAGCAGCGGGTGCCGGCGACTTTCTTCGTCATCGGCGCCTACGCCTTAGAGCACCCAGATCTAATCCAACGGATGGTCGCAGAAGGGCACGAGGTAGGCAACCACACGATGTCTCATCCGGATCTGTACCAATGCGGTTTCGGCGAAGTGCAACGTGAGGTCTTTGAAGCGAACGACGCCATCATGAGAGCGTGCCCGCAGGCCTCGGTGCGCTATGTTCGCGCGCCCTACGGCGCCTGGAGCGAAGAAGTCTTCACAGCCTCACAGATCGCCGGGCTGGCGGCCCTCCATTGGTCCGTCGACCCTCGAGATTGGTCTCGCCCTGGGGTCGACGCGATTATCGATAAAGTGCTCGCCTCTGTCCGGCCGGGCGCAATCGTACTCTTGCACGACGGATGCCCTCCCGGCGAGTTAAGCCAGGGCGCTCACGCCGGTCTGCGCGACCAGACGGTCACGGCGTTGTCCCGGCTGATTCCAGCATTGCGTGAGCGCGGATTTGTAATCCGCTCACTTCCTCAACATCACTGAACAAACGAGATCCCATGACTCTTCTTGGTACAACCAGCACTGTGGCCATATCGCTTTATGCGCTGCTCTCGACTGCTTATAAGAGCATGCAGGGGATTTATGCTCTGCCGACAAACGACTCATCGGCGTTGGAGGTTCTCGTCGGCTCCGATCAACTGCCCAGCGTGGATGTCATCGTCCCCTGCTTCAACGAGGATCCGCGCACGCTTTCAGAGTGCCTGGCTTCCATTGCCGACCAAGAATACGCCGGAAGACTTCGGGTCTATGTGGTTGATGACGGTTCTGGAAATCGCGAAGCCTTAGGAACTGTCCACGAAGCCTACGCGCGCGACCCCAGGTTCGACATCATTTTGCTTCCCGAGAATGTTGGAAAGCGCAAGGCGCAGATCGCCGCGATACGCCGCTCATCAGGGGATCTGGTGCTTAACGTTGATTCAGACACGTTACTCGCGTCCGACGTCATTGCCAAGCTTGTACCGAAAATGCGAGATTCAGCGGTCGGCGCAGTCATGGGTCAGTTGACGGCCAGTAACCGGACCGAGAGCTGGCTGACCAGGCTGATAGACATGGAGTACTGGCTGGCTTGCAACGAGGAGCGCGCGGCGCAGGCTCGCTTCGGTGCCGTTATGTGCTGTTGCGGCCCATGTGCCATGTACCGCCGGTCTGCGCTCCTTTTGTTACTGGACCAGTATGAGTCGCAGTTTTTTCGGGGCAAGCCAAGCGACTTCGGTGAGGATCGCCATCTTACTATCCTGATGCTGAAAGCAGGCTTTCGAACCGAGTACGTTCCGAGCGCCATCGCGGCCACAGTCGTCCCGAACAGACTAGGACCGTATCTGCGCCAACAACTCCGTTGGGCACGAAGCACATTCCGGGACACGCTGCTTGGGCTGCGCTTGCTGCCCAGCCTGAATAGCTATCTCACGTTGGACGTGGTCGGACAGAATCTCGGCGCGCTACTCCTCGCCGTATCGGTATTAACGGGCCTCGCACATTTCGCACTGACAGGCTCTGTGCCTTGGTGGACAGGACTGATGATTGTGTCCATGACCATGCTCCGATGCAGCGTGGTAGCATTTCGTGCCCGACAGTTTCGATTTCTGGGCTTTTCGCTGCACACGTTCATCAACATCTTTCTCTTGCTTCCGTTGAAAGCCTACGCGCTGTGTACATTGAGCAATAGCGATTGGCTGTCGCGAGGCTCTGCTGTCGCTACATCGAACACTGGGGGAAAACAGGCCCCCACCCAAACTCCGATCACTGGTTCCAGCAGGGCAGAATTCTCGCCGCATGCGGCTCCGCTTCGCAGGCTCAATCTTGCGCGGGATTCTTCGGAATTAGTGCTGTCGGGCAACATTTGCGGCGACGAGTGATCGCTAATTACCTAGTGGACGAGAGGTGCACGAGTTTGACCCAGAACGTGAATCATCAGTTGCTTGATCGGGAATTGGCCGCAGACGATCCGTGGCTTCTCGACGGCAATCCGTTCGAGCGGAAGCGCCACACGCAAATGCTCCAGCTGGCGCTTGCCCAAGGCTCCATTTCAAATGCCCTCGAAGTCGGGTGCGCTGCCGGCGCATTCACGGAAAAACTAGCCCCCTACTGCCAAGGGCTCACCGTCATCGATGTCGTGGCGCAAGCGATTGCTCGAGCACGTCAACGGATAAACGAGCCGTCGCGGATCAACTGGATAGTCTCCGATGTTCAACAGTTTTCGACCGACGAGTTGTTTGACCTGATCGTTGTGGCGGAGGTCCTCTACTATCTCGAAAACATAGCCGAGATGCGCGCGGCCGTCAAAAACCTGGTGCGGGTGCTTGCGCCTGGCGGGCATCTGATCTTCGGATCGGCAAGGGATGCTAATTGCCGTCGCTGGGGTCACGCCGCTGGTGCTGAGCCGGTCATCGCCATGCTGAACGAAACGTTGATCGAGGTAGAGCGTCTTGAGTGTCGGGGCGAGTCGGTCAACGAAGACTGCTTGCTCGTCCGTTTCCGAAACCCGCTTTCCGCTTCCTGATGATCGAATCTATCGCCGTTAACCTGGAGACACTATGCGCATCTTTGGTATCAAGCTGACCCATGATGGGGCGATCGCCCTGGTCGAGGATGGACGGCTCGTCTTCTGCGTTGACCAGGAAAAGCGGCACAACGATCCGCGTTACCAAGCCATCGATAATCTCTACGCAATTGTCGCCGCTTTACCGGAACAGGGGCTAAATCCTTGTGACGTCGATCAGTTCGTTATCGACGGCTGGGATGGCGAAGACGAGTCACAGTTTCAGGTCCGGCAGGCAACCAAGCAACCGCCAGTCTTGGCGTCCCTCTCGGTAAAATGAACCCATGTCCATGGTAGCGATCGATCTTACTGACGTAAGCAAAACTTATGACAAGCTCGTTGTCGACAGACTGTCGTTCCGCGTTGCGGCGGGGGAATGCTTCGGGCTCTTGGGACCGAACGGCGCGGGCAAAAGCACGATTGCGCGTATGGTCCTCGGCATGACATCGCCCGATGCGGGGAAGATTACTGTGCTCGGCGTTCCAGTGCCGGCGCGCGCGCGTTTGGCACGTATGCGCATCGGCGTGGTCCCGCAGTTCGACAATCTTGATACCACGTTCACTGTACGCGAGAACCTGTTGGTGTTCGGGCGCTACTTCCGGATGAGCAGACGCCAGATCGATGCGGTCATACCATCGCTGCTTGAGTTCGCCCGCCTCGAGAACAAAGCGGATGCGCGCGTCGCCGAACTGTCCGGCGGCATGAAGCGGCGCCTGACGCTCGCGCGTGCGCTGATCAATGACCCGCACTTGCTGGTGATGGACGAGCCGACCACCGGCCTCGATCCGCAGGCCCGCCACCTGATCTGGGAACGGCTGCGATCGCTGCTGGCGCGGGGCAAGACTATTCTTTTGACTACCCATTTCATGGAAGAGGCCGAGCGGCTGTGCGATCGGCTGTGCGTTATGGAGGAGGGGCGCAAGATCGCCGAAGGCCGCCCGTCCGCACTCATTGACGAGCAGATCGGCTGTGACGTGGTCGAGGTCTACGGCGGCAATCCGCATGAACTGGGTGCGCTGATCCGGCCGTACGCACAGCGCATTGAGGTGAGCGGTGAGACGCTTTTTTGCTATGCACCCGATCCGGAGCAGGTGCTGGCGCAGCTACGCGGGCGCGCGGGTCTACGCCTTCTGCAGCGTCCTCCCAATCTCGAGGATGTGTTTTTGCGGCTAACCGGGCGCGAGATGGAGGACTGAACAATGGGCGAACGTTATGCGGCGGGCATGCCCGCCAATGCGTGGAATTGGGTCGCGGTTTGGCGCCGCAACTATCTTGGATGGAAGAAAATCGGGCTTGCATCGGTGCTCGGCAACCTCGCCGATCCGATGATCTATCTGTTCGGTCTCGGCTTTGGAATCGGAACAATGATAGGTCCTGTTGAGGGCACTTCGTACATTGCGTTTCTCGCGGCTGGCATGGTTGCCACAAGCGCGATGGCATCGGCGACCGCTGAAACGGTTTACGGGAGTTTCGGCCGCATGGGCGACCAGCGCACCTGGGAAGGAATGCTATGCACTCAGCTGACGCTCGGCGATATCTTACTCGGCGAATTGGCCTGGGCAGCCACCAAGGCCCTGATGGCGGGCACAGCAATCACTATTGTTGCGACCACGCTAGGCTACGCATCGTGGCCATCCATCCTCTGCTTGCTGCCAGTCATCGCTCTCAGTGGCCTCGCCTTCGCGAGTCTAGCGATGGTCGTCACGGCGCTTGCGCCCAGTTATGAATATTTCATATTTTATAATACCCTTGTTATAACACCCATGCTCTTCCTTTGCGGCGCGATGTTTCCGGTCAACCAATTGCCCGGCGCTTTTCAGGACGTCGCCTCCTTGTTGCCCCTCGCACATGCAATTGACCTCATTCGTCCGGCGATGCTTGGCCGTCCGGCCGGCAGCATGGGCCTGCATATCGGCGCGCTTTGCATATACACGGTTTTCCCGTTCTTCCTATCGGTTGCTCTGTTTCGTCGTCGGCTGATGCGTTGACGCTCTCACCATTCGTGAAATTGATTGTTTGGGCGATACCCATCCACGGGTCGGATAGGTCAATGCATGCGTTTTAAGGGACTCGATCTAAATCTCCTCGTTGTGCTGGACGCTTTGATCAGGGAGCGTAAAGTCACCGCCGCAGCTCGCAGTATTAACCTGAGTCAGCCGGCCATGAGCGCCGCCGTCGGTCGGTTACGCGCCTATTTCAGCGATGAGCTATTTACGATGAACGGCCGCGAACTCATTTTGACACCGCGCGCGGAGGGGCTCGCCACAGCAGTCCGGGAGGCATTGCTGCACATCCAGCTGTCGATTATTTCCTGGGACCCCTTTAACCCGGTCGGATCGGATCGTCGCTTCCGCATCATCCTTTCCGATTACCTCACACTCGTATTTTTTAAGAAGATCGTAAAGCGTGCTGCGCGGGAAGCTCCCGCCGTCCGCTTCGAATGTCTGCCTATTTCCGACGACCCCGAGGAGCTTCTCCGGCGCGGCGACGTTGATTTTCTGATTATGCCGGAAGTGTTCATGTCGAAACATCCTCGCGCAGCCCTGTTCGAAGATATGCTCGTATGCGTAGGCTGCGGCACGAACAAGCAGCTGTCAGAGCCACTTACATTCGACCGATACTTGTCGATGGGGCAGGTTGTGCTTAAATTCGGGGACACCCGGCAGCCCTCCATCGAGGAATGGTATTTGCTCGAGAACGGTTTCGAGAGACGTATCGAGGTCGTCGTACACGCCTTTAGCATGATCCCGCCCCTTCTATCAGGCACCAGCCGCATCGGGACCATGCCGTTGCGGCTGGCGCAGCATTTCGCGAAATTAACACCCTTGCGGATTGTCGAACTTCCGCCGCCACTTCCTGCCGCATTCACGGAGGCCATCCAATGGCCTGCGCTTCACAATAATGATCCGGCAAGCCTATGGATGCGGGAAATGATGTTGCAGGAGGCATCTCGTATGATTGCCCTGCCTAAGAGCACCGGACGTCTCAGTTGTCGGCCGAATTGAGAAACTGACCCCTCGGTTATGAGAGGAGGCATGGATGGCGATTGGGATTGGGCGATTCCTGCATTGTCGAGAACGATGCAGGGAGAGCAGATCCTTCAGCCTGAAGAGGTGGCAGCGATGCTGCGGCGGCATGAGGTTGGCGGGGAACCGACGGGCGAAGGAATTCGGGTGCGCGCGCAACACCATGCATCGGCATCTAAGCGAGGGCGGGACTGTTCCGTTTCGCAAGCCCGTGCGGCCGACGGCGTTTGACGGACTGGACGATTGGCTGCGGGAGCGCTTCTTCCCCCATGGGTCGAGCCGGATGACGATCTCGACCCGCTCCAGATGCACCGGGAACGCCTTGCGCGGTCGCGCAGCACGTCGCGGCTCGCCTGTCGGTCTTGCGGCCTTGCGGCCTCGAGTTCGGACTCAATCGCGCCGAGCCCGGTCTGGATTCGAAGGCGAAGGCCTGCTGGGCACGTTCGAGCTTCTCGGAGCTGCGACCGAAGCGCCGCGCTCCAGCTGCTTGACGATCCCTGAAGGTCGGCGAGCCTCTCCTGGGCACGCTCGTTGAGTGTCGCCATCCGGACGATCTCGGCCTTGAGTGTTCGCTCCGGAGTTGTTGCAGTTCGGCCTTCTCCGCCGCCATGGGGACGAATATCGCCTTGAGCGGAACGATTTCGTGGAGACGGGCCAAAGCGCTTCTCTTCATGACGCCGACAAAAGCTTATTTTGCACGGCCAGAGGCCCGCCTTTTGCGCCTGAGTCACTTCGCCACGGCCTATCCGGCCAACGTCGGACGCCGTCTCCGTTCGGCTTAAGCGCGCCAGTCCATGCCTTCGACGAGCGCCATCAGTTGGGCGCGGCAAGCCGGATCACGCCGTTCTCCACCCGCGGCCAGCGGAACTTGTCCTCGTCCAGCGAGGCGCAGGTCGGGGAGTATGGTGAGCGCAAGGTGGCGGCTGAACAGGAACTGCGACGGATCGATATCGTCGCGCCGCAGTCAGGCACCATTCAACAACTCGCAGTTCATACGGTCGGCGGAGTGATTACGCCCGCCGATCCGATCATGCTAATCGTGCCGGAAGGCGACGATCTTGCGCTGGAAGTACGGATCACCCCGAAGGACATCGACCAAATCCAGCTTGGTCACAAGGCCGTGCTGCGGATGTCAGCCTTCAATCTGAGAACCACGCCGGAATTGAACGGATATGTCAGCCGGATCGCAGCCGATCTGGCGACGGACGAAAAAAACGGCATTTCGTATTACCTGGTGCGTCTATCGGTTCCGCATGCGGAACTGACGAAGCTCAAGGACCTGACGCTCGTGCCCGGCATGCCGGCCGAAGCGATGGTCCAGACGGGCGAGCGTACGGCGCTTTCCTATTTTGTGAAGCCGCTGTCGGACCAAATCAGTCGGGCATTCCACGAGTAATGAAAGTAATTCTATTAGCTTGGCGTAGGCCGCGTCGCGTAGAGCCCGTGCGGCCGACGTGCGGAAGCTGTCGTTCCGAGATCCTTGAACTCGCGGCTCGCGCGAACGCGCTCCCTAATGTTCCATTGCTCGCAATGGGCAGTGCTGGCGAGATACTCGGCAACACAGCCCTATGCCTGTTCTTCCGAGGCCGGCTTGACGGTGAGCGAATGCGTAACGCAGCTGTGAGGACCCGTCAGTTGTCGTTTCAGCTCGGCTTCGTCAACTTCGACAGCCTGTCGGCGAAAGGCGCTATCACGAGGCCATTGGCGGCAAATTGCCCTCCCCTTGTTGCGCGGTAGCAGCATGCGTGTCGGGGAAGGAACCGTCTCCGGCCCCCATTCATCGCTGAGGCCGCGCCGTACCCGCCGCCACCGGAACTTGTCCACGTCCAGCGCTTACGGTGCGGGTATGCCGGCGTCGAGCAAACAGAGAGAGATTTGGGCCCAACCAGGGCGGCCGGTTACCAAGTTTTCCTCGTCCGCTTGAGTGTGAATGTTCGGGTCGATCGTCTGGGCGCGTCCCCGCCGCCTGCGAGCCCGCTACTGCTCAGCGGAAGGGCGAAGTGAACGTGAATGCATCCATTTCGTAAATGTGTGTCTATCCAAGCAATCGATTTCTCTAATTACCCGATGAGCAATATGAACGCGTCAGGCAGGGTGCATCATCAGGAGTATTTTTCGATGGCAAACATTATCAAGGGTAGCCCGGATGCCGAAACACTCCTCGGCACCAAGGGTGAAGATTGGATGGAGGGTTTCCAGGGCGGTGACTGGATTGACGGTCGTGGCGGCAACGACGAGATCTCGGCTGGCCCGGGCAGTGACCGAGCCCTTGGCGGCGAGGGTAACGACCGCATCTTCGGCGGAGATGGCTGGGACGATCTCTCCGGCGACAACGGCCGCTTCAACGCGCGCATCTCCGGTGAGGACAATGACAGGCTCAGCGGCGGTCCCGGCCAGGATGTCCTCTACGTGGGTGACGGCCAGGATACGTTGACCGGGGGCACCGACAATGACACGTTCGTGTTCCAGTTCCACAATCCGGTGCCTGGGGTCGATCCGAGTGTCGGGTCGAAGCCGGACATTACCACTATCACCGATTTCAACCCGGCGGAGGACAAGTTCGCCTTCGATGCGGTGGGCCTCTACAACGACGGTTTTGGCGCGAACTTCGTCAACAACGCCAGTATACAGTCCGGCTACCCGGTGAGCAGCTTCTACAGTGGCGCGGCCTCGGGTGCGAACGGCGAACATGTCGTGGTAATCACTGGCGAATCTTTCAACTCTGCTAATGAGGCAGCGCGTGCGATCTCCGGCGAGCACGCCGGCGACATCATTGTCTACCAAAGCAGCTACACCGATAGAGTCGCAACTCTGGCCTATGTCACCGCCGACGGCAGCGCGCACGAGTTCGCCCACCTGGGCGGTGTGGTCACCGTGGCCGACCTAGGCCTGACCGCGTCGGACTTCACCTTCGTTTGATCCAGAAAACCGATACGGAACCGCGCCCCGCCCCCCTGGGCGGGCGCTTTCCCGTTTCCGCTACTTGCCATGGGCCGGGGCGGCCGAGGGGCGCCCGGGAGCAGTTGCAGCGTGGATAGCTTGACGAAGCCCTGCGCGTCGCGCTGGTCGTGCACCGAAATCTCCTGAAAGTGTGGAGGCGGAAGCCTGTCCGGGCCCTTGCGGCCGGCCACGATGACGTTGCCCTTCCAAACCTTCAGCCGGACGGTTTGTTGACCCGCTCCATTAAATGCCGGGACCAAACATATTCGGCGGGAGCACTGATCCTGAACCAGCGAGCGGATGCAGTCGGTCGCCGGTCGGGGAGCAATATGGGGCTGAGTCGCCAGCCTCCGGAACTTACGTGAGAAGGCATTCCTTGAAGGATTCAGCTTTGAGACCTTTCCCTCTGAGTTCCGCTATTTGGGGCGTTGTGTTGATCAGCGGCGCGGTCAACGTGCTTGCGCTGATCTCGCCGCTGTTCATGCTTCAGGTCTATGACCGCGTTCTGGCAAGTGGCAGCGTATCGACGCTGGTGGGGCTCGTCGTGCTTGCTGCGGGGCTTTATGCGTTCCAATGCCTGCTCGACATTTTGCGCGCCCGCGTGCTGCTGCGGATTGGCGAGCGTTTCGATGGAGAGTTTTCCGGACGCGTTCACGATGCGATCGTTCGCCTTCCGCTTTCAACGCGCATGCCGGGCGACGGCTTGCAGCCGCTTCGCGATCTCGACAATGTTCGCGGCTTCTTGGGTGGAAACGGTCCGACAGCGTTCTTCGATCTGCCATGGATGCTGTTTTATCTTGGCATTTGCTTCCTCCTTCATTTCTGGATCGGCATGACGGCACTTATCGGGGCGGTCGGCCTCACATCTCTGACACTCCTTGCCAACACTCTCTCGCAACGGCCGATAAGCGATACCGTTGCCCACAACATGGCACGCAATGGTCTGCTGCAAGCAGCGCGTTGCAATGCCGAGGTCGTGCAAGCTCTCGGCCTTGGAAAGCGGATCGCTGCCCGATGGCAAAAGGCCAATGCCAAGTGTCTGGCCGCCAACCGGAAAGCTGGGGACGTGGCAGGTGGGCTGGGTGCCATTTCAAAATCGCTGCGCGTGCTGCTGCAATCGGCCATTCTTGCCGTCGGCGCGTACCTTGTCATCAGACAGGAGGCTACGGCCGGGGTTATGATTGCCAGTTCGATCATGATGGGGCGTGCGCTGGCTCCGGTCGATCTGGCCATTTCAAGCTGGAAACCTTTCCTCATGGCGCGCCAGGGTTGGGCGCGGCTGGAGGACCTCTTGGAAAAGGTTCCTGAATCCGCTCCTGTTATGCCAATGCCTGCACCTGAACGCGAACTGCGCCTCGAAAGCGTGACAATCGTTCCGCCCGGCGAAAGGAAGCCGACCGTGACCGGCCTTGCGTTTGCCATTCAGGCGGGAAGCGCACTCGGGATCATCGGTGCATCGGGCTCGGGCAAGTCGACACTCTCGCGCGCCATCGTCGGCGCATGGGCGCCGGTCGCCGGAAAGGTTCGCATCGACAGCGCAAGCCTCGATCAATGGGACCGGGAAGCACTAGGCCGTCATATCGGCTATCTGCCGCAAGGTGTTGAACTGTTCGACGGCACCATTGCCGAAAACATTGCTCGTTTTGAAGATAATCCTGACCCTGAGGCTATTGTCGCCGCGGCGAAAGCAGCGGGCACGCACGAACTGATCCTCCGATTTGAGCACGGCTACGAAACTCCGATCGGTGAGGCCGGATCGGCACTTTCCGCCGGGCAGCGCCAGCGTATCGGTCTTGCCCGTGCTCTTTATCGAGACCCTTTCCTTGTTGTGCTGGATGAACCCAATGCCAATCTCGATGCGGAAGGCGAGGCTGCGGTCGTTAAGGCGATCGCCTCCGTGCGCGAGCGCAAGGGCATTGCGGTTGTCGTCGCCCATCGGCCGAGCGCCATCCGCGCCGTGGATTTGGTGTTGGTGATGGAAGGTGGACGGCAGCGAGCATTCGGTGCGCGTGATGAAGCACTTTCCAAAGTCCTGAAGGGGACAGCGATGGCACGAGGCGCTGGCGTCAAGGCCATCGAATCTACACAGGATCATGTGGGAGAGCGCCCTGACATGGAGGATCCCGGTGTCCGGCATTCATCAGAACAATGACGTTTCCAGCTCCATTCGCCGCCACCTGGTGGCGGGCCTTCTGGCGAGCGTAATCTTTGTGGGAGGAGCCGGAGCCTGGGCGGCCTTCACGAATCTCTCCGGTGCGGTTGTCGCGTCCGGACACTTTGTCGTCGATTCCTATGTCAAGAAGGTGCAGCACCCGACCGGCGGGGTGGTGGGAGAAATCCTGGTGCGCGAAGGCGATAAAGTGAAAGCCGGCGACATCCTCATGCGGCTCGATGCCACCCAGACGCGCGCCAATCTCGCCATAGTCACCAAGCGGCTCGATGAGCTCGCCGCCTACCAGGCAAGACTCGATGCTGAACGTGACGATCTCGCGGAGATCGCCTTCCCGGACTGGCTGCTCGTCCGAAGAGATGTTCCGGACGTAGCTTCGGCAATACATAGCGAGACGCTGCTGTTCGAATTCCGCAGACAATCCCGCGACGGAAAGCAGGCGCAACTGGCGGAACACATTACTCAATATCACCACGAGATCGAAGGATTCGAGGCGCAGGAAATTGCCTGTGAAAAAAGGATCGAGGTTCTCCTTAAGGAAATTGCTGTTCTGAGTGGGCTGCGCGACCAAGGCATTGTCTCGGACCAACGGTTGAACAGCCTGAAGATCCAGGTTGCCACTTTCGGTGGCGAACGCGGTGAGAAGATCGCACATCAGGCACAGACAGCAGCCCGCATAGCCGAAACGCGCCTGCAGATCCCGCAGATCGATCAGGATTTCAAGACCGAAGTCGGCCAGGAGCTCAGAGAGGTTCAGGCGCAGATCGGGGAGTATGGTGAGCGCAAGGTGGCGGCTGAACAGGAACTGCGACGGATCGATATCGTCGCGCCGCAGTCAGGCACCATTCAACAACTCGCAGTTCATACGGTCGGCGGAGTGATTACGCCCGCCGATCCGATCATGCTAATCGTGCCGGAAGGCGACGATCTTGCGCTGGAAGTACGGATCACCCCGAAGGACATCGACCAAATCCAGCTTGGTCACAAGGCCGTGCTGCGGATGTCAGCCTTCAATCTGAGAACCACGCCGGAATTGAACGGATATGTCAGCCGGATCGCAGCCGATCTGGCGACGGACGAAAAAAACGGCATTTCGTATTACCTGGTGCGTCTATCGGTTCCGCATGCGGAACTGACGAAGCTCAAGGACCTGACGCTCGTGCCCGGCATGCCGGCCGAAGCGATGGTCCAGACGGGCGAGCGTACGGCGCTTTCCTATTTTGTGAAGCCGCTGTCGGACCAAATCAGTCGGGCATTCCACGAGGAATGAAAGTAATCCACAGAAGTATATTGTTGGTATTTATGTTGGTTGTTCGCAGGCTACGTGGGTAGTAACATCCTGAAAGTACTGGCATACTTTCCTCACTTGGATTCCGCCTCTGGGCACCATTTTCCCAAGGTCCGTTCTGGACACACCCCATCGCGTCGCCGCCAGCATCGCCAAGTGAAATCACTTTGCGCACATTGGCCCGCCGAAGGATTTAATTTGCTTGGCCACCCCTCAACCCTAGGGCAAACTGCCTGCCGGGGCTGCAGGAGGTGAAATGAGAGCACGCGCAGCAACGCTTGGGGATCTGGAGGATGTCTTTCGTGGTCTGTCCAAGCGGATGTCGGACGAATACGTGGCGGCCGGCAAGGACAGCAAGATCGCCTACGACAATCTGATGATGAATTTGAAAGAGGGCCGCGCGCACGCGCTTGTCGAGGGCGACAAGGCCGTGGCGATCATCGCCTGGCATGAGAACAGCGACGCCGCCGACACGCTGTTCGCCGCACGGGAGGACTTCTTCCGTGCCGCGACCGTTCGCTTCTGCAAGCGGCATATCCGGCACATCCAGGCGCTCGCCGGCAACCTCGCCATCCACTCGCGCAGCTGGCTGCAGGGGCCGGATGTCGCAAGATGGTTTGGCGTCATCGGCTATGTCGAGCGCGGCCGGGAGAATGGCGCCACTTTGTTCGAGCTGCCGCCGGCTCGCGGATAGGCAATCGCGGGATATTGCCTGGCAAGCTTGCAGTTTCGAGCGCTCTCCCAGGAGGGTGCGAAGAGACTTTTCCACCAGCCGTCCTGGCAGAAGCTGTGAGGCGTGCTGCCGTTGATTTCCAGATGTTTCCTGCGACTATCGGCACGCACACTTGCGGAAGATAGAGGTCGAAACAATGCATCTGGACCACTCCGATCACGTCTTCGTCGACCTCGTGCCCGAGCAGTTCGGCCCGTCGGAAACCATCGTCGCGCGCTATCGCGGGCTTGTCGCCACCGCCTTTCGCTATCGATCCGGCGTTGCCGGGCTTCGGATCAGCAACGCGAAGGGCGAAATCGTCATGCTGCCGTTCCAAGGACAGCAGATCTGGGACGTGACCTTCCTCGGCCGCTCCCTGACCATGCGCTCGATGTTCGATGAGCCGGTCGCGACCCGGGACTATCTTTCCAACTACGGCGCGTTCTTCATTCACTGCGGCGCTACCGCAATGGGAAATCCGGGCCCGGATGATCGTCACCCGCTTCACGGCGATCTGCCCAATGCGCCTTATCAGGACGTGCAACTGATCGCCGGCAGCAATTCCGAAGGACCCTTCATGGCGCTGACGGGGCGCTGCCGACAGACCGTCGCTTTCAGCCATGACTATGTGATGGAGCCGACCGTACGGCTGCAACTCGATGCCAGCAGCGTCGCAGTCGACATCGTGATCGAGAACCTGAAACGCTCGGCCATGGAGTTGATGTACCTGGCGCACATCAATTTCAAGCCGGCCGACGGCGGGCGCCTGGTCGACACCGTAGCGGATGATTCCGCGGACATTGTCGTGCGCCAGACGCTGCCGCCCTTTTTCACACCGAGCGAAAGCTACCTTGCTTACCGCGATGCCGTTGTCGCCGATCCTTCGCGGCATCGCCTGCTGACCAAGGGCGAGCCGATCGACCCAGAACTCGTGCTGACGATGAGGGCTAAGGCGGACCTCCAGGGCTGGGCGCACGCCTTGCAGGTCCATCCGGACCGTACGGCGGATTTCGTCAGCTTTCGCCCCGACGAGCTCAATTATGCCGTCCGCTGGATCACGCGCGGCGCCGACCAGGACGCACTTGGCCTCGTGCTGCCGGCCACCGCCGAACCAGACGGCTATCTTGCGGCCAAGGAAAGAGGCCGCCTGGTTCGCGTCGTACCCGGGGAAAAATTCCGCTGTGCCCTGCGTTTTGGCGCTATGGACGCGGACGCAGCCGCACAACGGCAACAAGCCATCGCAGCGTTGAGAGGTGAAGGCCGTTAGTCGCAAGCCCTGACCGCAAACGCTGCCTGAACCGCGCGATTGACCGTGACCGGCAGGATCGACATGTGGTTCTCGCCGGCGTGCAGCTCGAAGCGCGCGCGCACGCCCGGGAGAGCATCAAGCCGCTGCGCCATTGCCCGCGCGAATTCGTCGGTATGTGTCACCTTCTTCTGCCGCAGGCGCTTTTCCTCGTCCTCGGCGCCAATCTGGAACGGCGCCAGCTTCTCGGTCTCGTACTCGCCGGCCGACAGGATCATGGTCGCCGCCAAACCAGCGGGAACGGCGGCCTCGAAGGTTTCGAGAAAGCGGTCGATGGCACGCTCTTCCCAATAGAGGGCGGGGCTCGCCGCGATCCAGGTCTGGAAGGCAGAAGGCCGCGTGAACAGGGCATAGAGCGCAAACAGACCACCGAAAGAATGGCCATAAAGCGCCTGGCGGCTTGTGTCGACCGTGACCCGACCGGCGACCCATGGCTTCAGCTCGTCTTCGATGAAGGCAAGGAATTCCGCTGCCCCACCCGTCCGGACTTCGGGCGTGCCCTCGTAAAAGGGCGGATAGGTCTTGCCCGGCGGCGGGCCGAGGTCCCATGAGCGGCGCAACGGGTCGTAGGCGCCCTCGACGGGATAGCCAATGGCGACGATGACGCCCCAGCCGACATTGGTGCCCGTTGGATAGAAGGCCTGCGCGCGCATGGCGTCGACCGCCGTGCCGATGACTGCATTGCCGTCGGTCATGTAGAGGACCGGCCAGCCGGCTTCTGGCACCGGCCCGGACGGCACATGCAGGAATATCCGCCAGGGGGCGCCGCCCTGCGCCGGAACAAGATCGTGGACCGTCGTGTCGGCGATCAAGGCTGGCATCGACGTGGACATCGATATCTCCACAAGGGCTAAAGGTCAGCGGCGGCGCAGCAGCCACATCAGTACCGGGCCGCCGATCAGCGTGGCGACGAGACCGGCCGGGATCTGGCGCGGGAAGATGGCGGTGCGGCCCACCCAGTCGGCGGCGACCATGATCAGCGCGCCGGCGAGCACCGCGCCAATGGCCTGCGGCAGCGCACGGGACAGGCCAAGGCGACGGGCAAGGTGCGGCGCCATCAGGCCGATGAAGGTCAGCGGACCGACGATCAGGGTCGAGGCTGCGGTGAGTGCCGCGACCACCAGCAGCACGAAAAGCCGCGTCCTCTTCAGGTCAATGCCAAGGCCCCGCACGGCGGCGGGGCCGAGCGGCAGGATGTCGAGCCAGCGCATGAAGAAAGGCGCGAGCGCAAAGAGGCAGACGGCGATGCCACCGGTGAGCAAGGCGTCGCCGACATCGACGCCATAGGTCGAGCCGGTCAGCCAGTTGAGCAGCAGCATGGCACGCGGATCGCCGGTGGCGGTGAGCACCAGGATCAGCGCGTCGAACAAGGCCGTCAGGGCAACGCCTGCGAGCAGCAGCCGCTCCGGCGCATAGGCGGCACGGCGGCCGATCGCCAGCGTCACCAGCAAAGCGGCGAAGGCGCCGATGGTTGCCGCCGCCGTCTGAACCGGACGTCCGGCATCGGAGAGCGCGAACAGCGCCACCATCATGCCAAGGGCGGCACCGGCGCTGACGCCCAGCACTTCGGGGCTGGCCATCGGATTGCCGGTCAGCCGCTGCATCATCAGCCCGGCAAGCGCCAGCATCGCCCCGGCGCTCAGCGCGGCAAGCACGCGAGGCCACCGCCACGACAGCAAAGGCTGCAACTGGTCGCCGAAGGCGAGGGTCCAGCCATGCGGACCCGGTCCATAGAGCAGGGCCAGCCCGAGCAGCAGAAGCAGGGCCAGGCCGATCGCCGCCAGCACAAGGCCGGGCTTGCTTGCGCGCGGCAGGCGCGCGGCCATCAAGGTCGGGGCTTCCGAGCCAAGCGCAAGGCGTGGCAGCAGCCAGAGAAGCAGCGGCGCGCCGAGAAGTGCTGTGATCGCTCCGGTCGGCAGCAGGTCGCCTTGCGGTCCAGTGGCGATCTGTACGGCCTGGTCGGCTGTCCACAACAGCGCCCCGCCGATCAGCGGCGCCATCACCAGTTGTTGGCCCAGCCGCCGGGCACCGCCGATGCGCGCGAGCGTCGCCGCGGCCAGGCCGACGAAACCGATGACTCCGACAGCGGCAACGACAAACGCGATCAGGGCGACCGCGGCCGCCAGTCCTGCGAAGCGATAGGCGCCGAGCGGCACGCCGAGGCTGCGCGCGCCTTCATCGTCGAGACCAAGCAGGGCCAGCGGCCGCACCATGAGGAAGATCGCCAGTGCCGCGCCGCCGATGCGTGGCAACAGCCACAGTGTCGTCGACCAGTCCTGCTGGCCCAGCGAACCGGCGCCCCAGATGAACAGGCCGGCCAACCATTCATGCCGCAGCACAATGAGGGCAGCGCCGATAGCGCCGGCATAGAGACTGACGACAAGCCCCGCCAGCACGACCGAAAGCGGTGACAGGCCTTTGTGCCAGGACAGAGCGATGACGGCGGCAAGGGCAACGAATGCGCCGCCCAGCGCCACCCATTCGCGGCCAAAGGCAAGCAGCGACGGTGACAGAAGCGTTGCTAGTGCCAGCGCCAGATAGGCGCCGGCCGAGACACCGACCGTTTCGGGCGAGGCGAGCGGGTTGCGCAGAACCTGCTGCAGGACGGTTCCGGCAAGCCCGAGCGCCGCACCGCATAAAAGGCTGACGGCAAGCCTGGGCAGGAAGGCGTAGTGGACGAGCACCTGCCGCATATCATCAATGTCGGGGGCGGCGAGCGATTGGAGCCAAAGCGCCGATGGCAGCTGCACGGTGAGGTTCGAGACGGTTGCCGCGATCGCCGCCACGACCAACATCACGCAAAGCAGGATCGCGCCTACCGGCTGATTGCTGAAAAAGCTCCACGCGGAGGCCCGGCCGGCAGATGCATGCTTTTCCCCTTGGGCAATGGCCGCAGCATCCTCAGCCACGGGCGGCCTCCGCGGTCATCGCCGACGCCAGGACCCGAGCAAAACGGCGCGCGGATGGAAGCGCGCCAAACATCAGGACGGCAGGAAGGCGCATGATCGAGTGGTTGCGCACGAAGGGCATGGCGTTCCAGACCGGACTTTCGGTCAGCGTGCCGCCAGCGCCCTCAGGCAAGGGTTCGAGATAGGCGAGGCGCGCATCGCTGGATGTTGCCAGCCCGTCGATACCGACGGTCGAAAACCCCCAGTAATTGGTCTCCGCCGTCCACGCGTTGCTGAGCCCGATGCGGTCGAACACCTCCTGAAACAGGCTCTTTGCGCCGTAGACGCGCACATTGCGGGGGTCCAGGAAGCCGACGACATAGATCGGCCGTGCCGACAGCGGCGCCAGTTGCTGGCGAATCTCCGTAAAATACGCGTCTGCCGCCGCGATCAGCGCTTCGCCTTCGCTTTCCTTGCCGACAAGCCCTGCAAGCTGGCGCGTCGCCTCGACGGCGCGCTGATAGGGCTGCCCGGCTTCGGTGTAGAGACCGATCGTCGTCACCGGAGCCACGCGTTCGAGCAGCGGCTTGATGCCGTCGAGATATGGCATGGACAGGATGATGTCGGGCCTGAGCTGCTGCAGGAATTCAAGATTGGGCTCGAGCAGCGTGCCGACATCGGCGATGTCAGGCGGCAGCCGCGGCTCGACCACCCATTTCTCCCAGACCTCCCGATCGGCAATGGCGACCGGGCTGACGCCGAGCATGAGCAAGGTCTCGGTCAACCCGTCATCCAGGCAGACTATGCGCAACGGACGGGCTTCAGCCGTGGAGAACCCCATGCCGGCGAACGGCAGCGTGAAAAGCCCGAGCGCCTGGCGCCGGGTCATTCGGCTGCGCAAGTGATCGGACGCGGCTCTCGACTGGGGCTCTCGGTCTCTCTGCAATGCGGCGTGCCCTGGTTTTCGGGATACGGTCTCCAGTGACCACTGCCCGGTTGACTATGAAACATGAGTTTAATAGTCAACATTTTGATGGCCTGACAAGTCAACTTTTACGCAACCGCATGCCAGGCGCAGCCGCCGCTTGGCCGCAAGGCGATTCGCCCGTACAACAGCGCTGTGCGATGTGGCCGCCAAAAAATCACGGCCCGCGAAGCCCAATCCGCGCCTCGCATCATTTTTCCTCCACGAAGGCATTCCATGATAGACGAAGCCACGGTCGCCTTTGGGCAGCCGTTTCCTGATTGCCTGAGAGACCAAAGACGGCCAAGGAACGAACCAAAAAAGCCGGCAGCAAGCCGCCGCCTGAAGACGTCAAGGACCGGTCGAACGCATCAAGGCAGCGCGATCGGGTTGCACTCGGCAAGGCTTGATGATTTGTTGCCGCTATACGGAGAACGAATGATGCGAGAGCCTGCCGGTCAAGACGAATACGGGTCGACGAACCCCTTCGATCCGGACGACCTGCCGACGTTGAACGCAATCGGCCCGAGCATGGGTAGCGGCAATGATTTCGAGAGATATGCCGTTGCCGTGATCATCGTGTTCGGTGCGCTGATCATTGGCGGGCTGATGGCCGCATCGATGGTCTTCGGGCACCGCAACGGCTTCCTCTTCGCGCTTGGCGGCGCCACGTCCGCCTGGATATCCGGAAACGCGCTGCTGCTCGACCGGCCGCGTATCTATGCGCTGTTCGTCGGCATTGCCGCCTTGATGCTGGTTGCGTCCACCCTCACGCTGGTCTTGTGACGGTCAAATCGGTGTGAGCCGATCCACTTGAGCAGCGGGCGATCAACCCGAATCGCCGCGCGGCACCAAGCTTTTCCTCCGAGCTGTCAGTATCCGAGCGCCTCGCCAGAGGCCGCGCGGCTGTCGATGGCGCCGTTGTAGCGCGCGCCGCCGCCCTTCTCGATTTCCGCCAGGCTCTTGCCGCCGACCAGGATGCCGGCCGCCTGCCCCCAGGTCTGGTCAGCGAGATCGAGGTGATATCCCATGCCGGCCAGCAGCTTTTCTGTGTCCGGCGACAGGCCGAACGGCTCGACATAAACCTTGTCGGGCAGCCATTGATGGTGGATGCGAGGCGCGTCGATCGCCTCCTGGATGTTCATGCCGTGGTCGATGACATTGACGATCGCTTCCAGCGTGATGGTGATGATGCGCGAACCACCCGGGCTGCCGATGACCATGAACGGCTTGCCGTCCTTGGCCACCACGGTCGGGCTCATCGACGACAGCGGCGTCTTCTTCGACTGGATGGCGTTGGCCTCGCCCTGGACCAGGCCATAGAGGTTGGGCACGCCGGGCTTCTGGGTGAAATCGTCCATCTCGTTGTTGAGCAGGATGCCGGTGCCGTCGGCAACGACGCCGGCGCCGAAGGACCCGTTCAGCGTGTAGGTGACCGCGACCGCGTTGCCGTCATCGTCGATGATCGAATAATGCGTCGTCTCCTTGCTCTCGCCAAAGCCCTTCGGCATCAGTTCCTGCGACACGCCGGCCCGGAACGGGTCGATCTTGTCGCGGATATCCTTGGCATAGGCCTTATCAAGCAATTTCGAGACCGGATTGTCGACGAAATCGGGATCGCCGAGCGCGGAATTGCGGTCGACATAGGCGTAGCGCATCGCCTCGATCATGACGTGGATCGTCTCGGCAGAACCGGCACCGAGGTAGGATAAGGGATAGCCCTCCAGAACGTTGAGGATTTCGCAGATGATGACGCCGCCGGAGCTGGGCGGCGGCGAGGAGGTGATCTCGTAGCCGCGATAGGTGCAGGTCACGGGCTTGAGTTCGCGCACCGCATATTGCTCGAAATCCGGTTTGGCGAGAATGCCGCCTTTGGCGCCGCTCGCCTTGACGATGGCGTCGGCGATGGCACCTTTGTAGAAGGCATCCGGACCTTTTTCGGAAATGGCGGCGAGCGAGGCCGCGAGGTCGGGCTGGACCAGCCGCTCGCCGATGCCATAGGGCTTGCCGTCGGGTTTCAGGAATATGGCGGCGGCCGCGGGGTCCTTCGCCAGCCTGTCGGCACTGCCGGCAAACGAGGTGGCGTCGCCTTGGTTGAGGATGAAGCCGTCCTTGGCATAGCCGATTGCCGGCGCCATCAGATCCTGGCGGGACAATTTGCCGTATTTTTCACGGGCCAGTTCCAGACCGGCCACCGAACCCGGCACGCCGACCGCAAGATAGCCGTCGAGACTGGCCCCCTTCACCGGGTTGCCGTCCTTGTCGAGATACATGGTTTTTGTCGCCGCCAGCGGCGCCCGCTCGCGGAAATCGAGAAAGGTCGATTTGCCGTCCTTGAAGCGGATGGTCATGAAGCCGCCGCCGCCGATATTGCCGGCATTGGGGTAGACGACCGCGAGCGCATAGCCGACGGCAACCGCCGCATCGACAGCATTGCCGCCCTTCTTCAAGACGTCGATGCCGACTTCGGACGCCAGATGCTGGGCCGTCACCACCATGCCGTGCTCGCCCTTGGCCGGTTGCGGGGAAGCGGCAAAGGCGCTCGTCAACGGCGCCAGGGCAAAGGTGATGGAAAGACTGGCGGCGATCAGTGTTCTGCGGGTGAGCGGCATGGCGTGCCTCCGGGAGCGTGAGGGGTGCGCCTAGAAGAGCCTCTTGGGGTGGGTTAGTCTAGCCAATAATAACGGGTGGCGATCCTTCACACCCCCCTCTGTCCTGCCGGACATCTCCCCCGCAAGGGGGGAGATCGGTTGTTGTCTCTGCTTTCGCCAATCTCCGACGTTGCAGGAAGAGCGCTGCCGATGAAGCGGCCAATCTCCCCCCTTGCGGGGGAGATGTCCGGCAGGACAGAGGGGGGGTGCTCAAGTGCTGTCCTCGCCTCTGTCGGATCGACGGAAACGTCGAATTATGGGCTACACGATTCCCCCTGAACCGCCGGCGACCGCCGGCCGTTCGGCCGCGACTTTCGCCCGGTAGCCCGCCGCACGATACGCAGCGACCGGGTCGATGGCGCCACCCGCCTTCAGCCGCGCCATGGCGAGGATCGGCTCGACATCGGTGCGGTAGGCGGCTTTCAGCGTCTGCGTCGCCATCAGCGCGTCGTTCAAGTCCTGAAAACCTTCCAGCGCCTTGCGGTCGACGAGCAGCGCCTGCGCATAGGCGCGCTGCACCTCGACCGCCGACAGCATCAGGCTTTCGATCGGATCGGTGACGTTGTGGCTCTGGTCGAGCATGTGGGCGGGGTCGAAACCCTCGGCGCCGGAAAGTTCGGCATCGACCAGTTCGTTGAAGACGAGGAACAGCCGGTAGGGGTCGATCGAACCGGCATCGAGATCGTCGTCGCCATATTTCGAGTCGTTGAAGTGGAAGCCGCCAAGCTTCTTGAACTGGATCAGCCGCGAGACGATCATCTCGATGTTGACGTTGGGGGCATGGTGGCCGAGGTCGACCAGACAGAACGCCTTGTCGCCCAACTCCTGCGCGATCATGTAGTTGGTGCCCCAGTCCTGCACGACGGTGGAGTAGAAGGCCGGCTCGTACATCTTGTGCTCGGAAAACAGCTTCCAGTCGGCGGGCAGTCCGGCATAGATCTCCTTCATGGCGTCGAGATAGCGCTCGAACGCCCTGGCGAAATTGATCTGGCCGGGAAAGTTCGAACCGTCGCCGATCCACACCGTCAGCGCCTTGGAGCCGAGCGTCTTGCCGATCTCGATACATTCGAGATTGTGCTCGACCGCTTGCCGGCGCGTGCCGGCATCGGCATGCGACAGCGAGCCGAATTTGTAGGAAAGCGCTTGGTCCTTTGCATCGGAAAAAGTGTTGGAATTCATGGCGTCGAAGCCGAGGCCAAAGCGCGAAGCCGCCTGCTTCAGCCGGTTCGGGTCGGCCTTGTCCCACGGAATATGCAGGGAGACGGTCGGCGTCGCCTGCGTCAATTGCTGGATGACGGCGCAATCCTCGATCTTGTCGAAGATGTCGCGCGGCTCGCCGGCGCCGGGAAAGCGGGCAAAGCGCGTGCCGCCGGTGCCGACACCCCAGGACGGGATCGCCACCGCGAATTTCTCGACCTTGTCGCGGATGGCGTCGATGGCGATGCCGCGACGGTCGAGGCGTTCGCCGAGCGAGGCGTAGTCGCGTTCGAGGTCGGCCTTGCGCGCGGCGTTGTCCTTGTCGACGAGGTCGGCGGAGATGATGTGTTCCATCGTCCCCTCCGCTCAGCGCGTGAACGACTGGGCGTTGCCCGCGTCGACATTGATGATGTTGCCGGTCGACTTGGCCGACATGTCGGAGGCGAAGAAATAGATCGCCTCTGCGATGTCTTCCGGGAAGACCGAGCGCTTCAGCATCGAACGCGAGCGGTAGTGCTCCTCCAGATCGTCGGTCGACATCTTGTAGGCGGCGGCGCGCTGTTCCTTCCACTCGCCGGTCCAGATCTTCGAGCCGCGAAGCACCGCGTCCGGGTTGACGACATTGACCCTGATCTGCGCCTCCGCGCCCTCCAGCGCCAGACAGCGGGCGAGATGGATCTCGGCGGCCTTGGCGGTGCAATAGGCGGCAGCGTTGGGCGATGCGGCAAGGCCGTTCTTGGAGGCGACGAAGACGACGTTGCCGCCAATCTTCTGCGCGCGGAACAGCCGGAACGCTTCCCGCGAGACCAGGAAATAACCGGTCGACAATATGTCCATGTTCTTGTTCCACAGCGCCAGCGTCGTCTCCTCGATCGGCGCCGAGGAGGCCAGCCCTGCGTTCGACACCAGAATGTCGATGCCGCCGAACTCGACCGCCGTCTCGGCAAAGCCCGAAATGACCTGATCCTCCGAGGTGACGTTGATCAACACCGGGCGGACGAAATCCTTGCCGTAGACTTTCGCCAGTTCGTCATTGGCGCCGGCCAGCGCTGTCTCGTCGATATCGGCCAGCACGACGCAGGCGCCTTCGCGCAGCAGGCGGTTGGCCGTGGCGCGGCCGATGCCGCCGGCGCCGCCGGTGACCAGCGCGATCTGGCCGGCAAGCGACTTCGGCTTCGGCATGCGCTGCAGCTTCAGGTCCTCGAGCAACCAGTATTCGATGTCGAAGGCTTCCTGTGCGGGCAGCCCGACATAGGACGAGACGGTGGAGGCGCCGCGCATGACGTTGATGGCGTTGACATAGAATTCGCCCGAAATGCGCGCCGTCGCCTTGTCGCCGGCGAAGGTGAACATGCCGACGCCGGGCATCAGGTAGACCACGGCATTGGGATCGCGGATGGCGGGCGAATCCGGATGCTTGCAGCCCTCGTAATAGGCCTGGTAGCCGACGCGATAGGCTGCGATGTCGTCGGCAAGCCGCGCAATCACCGCATCGACATCGGGCTTGGCCGGATCGAATTCGATGACCAGGGGGCGGATCTTGGTGCGCAGGAAATGGTCGGGGCACGACGTGCCGAGTGCCGCCAGCGGGCGCAGATCCCTGGAATTCACAAATTCGAGCACGGCGGCGGAATCATCGAAATGGCCTGTTTTGTGGCTCTTTTCCGAGATCAGGCCGCGAATCCTCGGCATCAGTTTGGCCGCGATGGCACGGCGCTCGGTGGCGTCGAGTGCCTTGACCTCCTCACCGCCGAAGATAGCGACACCCTCGGAGCGGCGCTCGAACCATTCGATCGCCTGGTTGATCACCGAGATCGTCGTCTCGTAGCATTCCCGGGGAGTGTCGCCCCATGTGAACAGGCCGTGGCTTTCGAGGATGACGCCCTTGGCATCGGGGTGTTCGAGGCAGAATTTCTCCAGCCAAAGACCAAGCTCGAACCCGGGACGCTTCCACGGCAGCCAGCCGATGGCGTCGCCGAAGATTTCTTTCGTCAGCGCCTTCGAATCCTTGGCGGCGGCAATGGCGATGATGGCATCGGGATGCATGTGGTCGACAAAAGGCTTCGGCACGTAGGCATGCAACGGCGTGTCGATAGAGGCCGCGCGCGGATTGAGGTTGAAGGTGCAGTGGGGCAGGAAGCCGACCATTTCATCTTCGTGCTCGACGCCGCGATAGAGGCCTTTGAGCGCGCGCAGCTTGTCCATGTAGAGCGTGGCAAAGCCGTCCAGCTTGATCGAGGCGCTGTCGCCGCCCGAGCCCTTGACCCAAAGCACTTCGACATCCTCGCCGGTGAGCGGGTCTCTCTGCCATATCTTCGAGGAGGTGTTGCCGCCGCCATAGTTGGTGACGCGCTTGTCGGAACCAAGTGTGTTCGAGCGGTAGACCAGAAGTTCCGGCCCGCTCATAGCGTGAGCCTTGGCTTCGTCCCACAGATTGGCGAGGCGCGCGCCGGTGCGCTTGTCGAGCATAAGAAATCCTCCCGAAGGCACGCAAAAGGCGCGGCCATTTGGTTCGAATTTCCACGGAAGCAGCCGGCTTGTCAATCACAAACGATCAAGATCGATCATATTGCACTGCACAATGAAATTATATGATCGGAAATGATTGACACTGCGCGTTTTGGGTGCCTAGATGCTCTGGCAGGGAGGAACCATGCACGAAAAAGAGCGCCATAGGATCATTCTGTCCGCCGTCCAGGAAAAGCCTGTTGTGACGGTGCAAGAGATGGTCGACCTGACGGAGTCCTCCGAGGCGACGATCCGGCGCGATATCGCGGCTCTCCACGTCCAGAAGCGCCTGCGCCGCGTCCGCGGCGGCGCCGAGGCAATCTCGCCGCCGCAGTTCATCGGGCTGGCCGGCCGGCCCTTTTCCGTCAACGAAACCATCAACGCCTCGCAGAAGCGGGCGATTGCGCGTGAAGCGGTCGAGCTGTGCAAGGACGGCGAACCGATCATCATCAATGGCGGCACCACCACCTTCCAGATGGTGCATTTCCTGACCGGCCGCCGCATGCCGATCTTCACCAATTCGTTCCCGATCGCCGAGCACCTGCTCAAGCACTCCAAGAACACGGTGATGCTGTCGGGCGGCACCATCTATCGCGAGCAGAACATCATCCTGTCTCCCTTCGACAATGACGTGACGCGCAATTTCTATGCGCGCCGCATGTTCATGGGCGCGCAGGGGCTGGGGCCGCTTGGCCTGATGGAAGGCGATCCGCTTTTGATCCAGGCGGAGCAGAAGCTGATCGACCAGGCCGACGAGTTGGTGGTGCTGGTCGATTCCTCAAAATTCCGCAAACGCTCCAGCCTGATCCTGTGCGGCCTGTCGCGCATCGCCACCGTCATCACCGATGACGGCATCGAGGATCGCGAAGCCAAGATGCTGGAAACCGCCGGCGTGACGCTGATCGTCGCCCGCACATCCGCAACCAACAAGGAAGAATCTTCACTGCAGGCCTGAGGCCAACTCGCGCTCGCAGCGGCGATGGAATGCAACGCTCAAGGGAGGAAATTCGATGAGCTTCTTGAAGAAATTGATGGTGACGGCTGCATTCTCAGCCGCCATGTTCGTGAATGCCGCCTATGCCGAGAACGTCAAGATCGCGTTGGTGGTGAAGTCGCTCGGCAACGGCTTCTTCGATGCCGCCAACAAGGGCGCCGAAGAGGCGGCCAAGGAACTCGGCGATGTCGACATCATCTACACCGGCCCGACCAAGGCGACCGCCGAAGCGCAGATCGAAGTGGTCAATTCGCTGATCGCGCAGAAGGTCAACGCCATCGCCATTTCGGCCAATGACGCCGACGCGCTGGTACCGGTGCTGAAGAAGGCCATGGAACGCGGCATCACCGTCATCTCCTGGGATTCGGGCGTCGCCAAGGAAGGCCGCCAGCTTCACCTCAACCCGTCCGACACCGGCCTGATCGGCGAGACCATCATCAAGCTTGCCGCCGATTACCTGCCGGAAGGCGGCGAAGTCGCCATCCTGTCGGCCTCCTCGACCGCGACCAACCAGAACGCCTGGATCGATGCGGCCAAGAAGATCCTGCCGGAGAAGTTCCCCAAGATCAAACTTGTCGCCACCGTCTATGGCGATGACGATTCGGCCAAGAGCACTGATGAGGCCAAGGGCCTGTTGAAGTCCTATCCGAACCTCAAGGCGATCATAGCGCCGACCACCGTCGGCGTCGTTGCCGCCGCCCAGGTCGTCACCGATGAGAACTTGATCGGCAAGGTCAATGTCACCGGCCTGGCGCTGCCGTCCGAGTTCAAGAAGTTTATCGACAACGGTTCCAGCCAGGCGGTTGCGCTGTGGAATCCGATCGACCTCGGCTACTCGGCCGTCTACCTCGCCCATGATCTGGCGGTGAAGAAGGAAGAGGCGAAGCCCGGCGCCACGCTGTCGATCGGCCGCGTCGGCAAGGTCACGCTCGACGACACCAACTCGGCTGCGATGGCTCCGCCGTTCCAGTTCGACAAGTCGAACATCGAGAAGTTCTCCAAGATTTATTGATCTGGAGCGCTCTCAAGCTGTCGCGGCGGAGCTCACGTCCCGCCGCGACTTTAAACGGACCTTGTTTCAGGGCTTGATACGACTATGGACACGACAGCCCAACCCGGCACGGTGAAGGAGCAGCCTCTAGCCTCGGCTCCACGCCTGACGCTGTCCGGCATCTCCAAGAGCTTTCCCGGCGTGCGCGCGCTGCACAATGTCAGCCTGTCGCTCTACCCCGGCCAGGTGACGGCGCTGATCGGCGAAAACGGCGCCGGCAAGTCGACGCTGGTCAAGATCATGACCGGCATCTACCAGCCCGACGGGGGTACCATCAGCATCGACGGCCAGGCAGTCACCCTGCCCAGCGCGCATGCCGCCTTCGGCCATGGCGTCACCGCCATCCACCAGGAAACGGTGCTGTTCGACGATCTGAGCGTCGCCGAAAACATCTTTCTCGGCCACGCGCCCCGCACGCGTTTGCGCACCATCGACTGGCGCACGATGCGCAAAAATGCGCGCGAAGTGCTCGACACCATGCATGCCGGCCATATCGACGCCGACGCGCGGTTGAAGGACCTCGGCATCGCCAACAAGCATCTGGTCGCCGTCGCGCGCGCCATGTCGATCGACGCGCAGATCGTCATCATGGACGAGCCGACCGCCGCGCTTTCGATGAAGGAGATCGAGGAGCTCTTTTTGCTGATCGAGTTCCTCAAGAGCGACGGCAAGGCGATCCTGTTCATCAGCCACAAGTTCGACGAGATCTACCGTATCGCCGACCGCTACACGGTGTTCCGCGATGGCGAGATGGTCGGCGAAGGCCTGATCAAGGATGCCGGCCAGAGCCAGATCGTGCGCCTGATGGTTGGCCGCGCGGTCGATCACATCTTCCCGCAGCGCAAGGCCGAGATCGGCGCGCCCGTCCTCACCGTCTCCGGCCTGTCGCATCCGACCGAATTCAATGATATCGGCTTCGAATTGCACAAGGGCGAGATCCTCGGCTTCTACGGCCTGGTCGGCGCCGGACGCAGCGAGGTCATGCAGGCGATTTCGGGCATCACCCGCACCTCAGGCGGCACGATCACGCTCGAAGGCAAGACGATCGCGCCGAAATCGGCGGCGGATTCGATCGATGCCGGCATCGTCTACGTGCCCGAGGAACGCGGCAAGCAAGGCGTGGTGATCGGCCTGCCGATCTTCCAGAACGTCTCGCTGCCTTCGCTCAAGCGCACGTCGAAGTCCGGCCTGCTGCGGTTGTCGGAGGAGTTCGATCTGGCCCGCTCCTACACCGAGCGGCTCGACCTCAGGGCCTCCTCGCTGAGCCAGGACGTCGGCACGCTGTCGGGCGGCAACCAGCAGAAGATCGTCATCGCCAAATGGCTGGCGACCGCGCCCAAGGTGATCATCCTGGACGAACCGACCAAGGGCATCGACATCGGCTCGAAGGCCGCCGTGCACGGCTTCATGGCCGAGTTGGTGGCGCAAGGCCTGTCGGTGATCATGGTGTCCTCCGAGCTGCCCGAAATCCTCGGCATGTCCGACCGCGTCGTGGTCATGCGCGAGGGGCTCGTCGCGGCGGTCTACGACAACAAGGGGTTGGACGCCGAGACGCTGGTTCGGACGGCAGCGGGGATCGCGGCATGAAGGCTTTCCTCAAATACCGTGAAATCTGGCTGTTGGCGGCCATCGTCGTGCTGATCGGCCTGATTTCGACGCGTTTCCCGGCCTTTGCCGACCCCGGCAATCTGCGTCAGGTGTTCAACGACACCTCGATCCTGATGATCCTGGCGCTCGGCCAGATGGTGGTCATCCTGACCCGGTCGATCGATCTGTCGATGGCGTCCAACCTCTGCTTCACCGGCATGGTGGTGGCGATGCTGAACGCCGCGCATCCGGCGATCCCGATCCCGCTGCTGATCGTCATTGCGCTGGCCGTCGGTCTGGTGCTCGGCGTCATCAACGGCCTTTTGGTCTGGCGGCTGAACATCCCTTCGATCGTGGTGACATTGGGCACGCTGACCATCTATCGCGGCGCCACCTTCGTCCTGTCCGGCGGCGCCTGGGTCAATGCCGACAAGATGAGCCCGGATTTCATCGGCTTTCAGCGCGCGGCCTTTCTCGGCATTCCGGTGCTGTCCTGGATCGCCATCCTGGTCATCGCGCTGTTCTTTATCTTGATGACACGCACCGCGCTCGGCCGCTCGATCTATGCCATCGGCGTCAACCCGACGGCTTCGGTCTATGCCGGCATCGATGTCGGCCGGACGAAGTTCATCGTCTTCTGCATCTCCGGCATGATCGGCGGCCTGTCAGGCTATCTCTGGATCTCGCGCTATGTGATCGCGTCGGTCGAGGTCGCCAACGGCTATGAGCTCAACATCATCGCCGCCTGCGTCATCGGCGGCATCTCGATCGCCGGCGGCATCGGCTCGGTCGGCGGCGCGGTGCTCGGCGCACTGTTCCTCGGCATCATCTCCAACGCCTTGCCGGTCATCAACATCTCGCCCTTCTGGCAGATGGCGATTTCGGGCAGCGCCATCATCCTGGCCGTCGTGCTCAATGCGCGCGGCGAACGCCGGCAAGGCCGCATCATCCTCAGAAAGGTGGAGGCGTGACCGACATCCCTGCTCCGCGCCACATTCCCGACCGGCTCGACAAGCCGCTTCGTTCGGCGATCTTTTCCTGGGAAGCGCTGCTAGTCGTGGTGGCCGTCGCCATCTTCGCCATCAACAGCTTCGCCTCGCCCTATTTCCTCGACCCTTATTCGCTGTCCGATCTGACCTTCAATTTCACCGAGAAAGGCCTGATCGCCTTCGCCATGGCGCTGCTGATCATCTCGGGCGAGATCGACCTGTCGGTGGCCGCCATTATTGCGCTGGCGTCGACGATGATGGGCATGGCGGTGCAGGCCGGCGCCGGCACGCCGGTGCTGGTGGCGATCGGCATCGTCGTCGGGCTCGGCTGCGGCGCCTTCAACGGTCTGCTGGTGACAAGGCTCGGCCTGCCGTCGATCGTCGTCACCATCGGCACAATGAGCCTGTTTCGCGGCATCGCCTTCATCATCCTCGGCGACCAGGCCTACAAGGGATATCCCTCAAGCTTCGCCTTTTTCGGCCAAGGTTACGTCTGGTGGGTGGTGTCGTTCGAGCTGGTGCTCTTCCTGATCGCGGCCGTCGTCTACTGGTTCCTTCTGCACCGTACGAGTTTCGGCCGACGCGTCTTCGCCATCGGCAACAATCCGATAGCTGCGCAGTTTTCCGGCGTGCGCGTCGGCCGCACCAAGTTCATCCTGTTTTGCCTGACCGGGCTGATGTCGGGCATCGCCTCGGTGCTGATCACCTCGCGGCTCGGCTCGACGCGGCCATCGATCGCGCAGGGCTACGAGCTGGAAGTCATCACCATGGTGGTGCTCGGCGGCGTCAGCATCCTCGGCGGCGCCGGCAGTATTGTTGGCGTCGTGCTCGCAGCCTTCATCATGGGGCTGGTGACCTTCGGATTCGGCCTGCTCAATGTGCCCGGCATCGTCATGTCGATCTTCATCGGCCTGCTGCTGATCATCGTCATCGCCTTGCCGATCGTTTGGCGGCGATTGCGCGGAGGGCGCTGATGCCGCAGAAATACGCGTTCAAAATGAAGCTCAAGCCGGGCATGAAGGCCGAGTACAAGAAGCGCCATGACGAGATCTGGCCGTCACTGGTCGCGCTGCTGAAGCAGGCCGGCGTCTCCGATTATTCCATCCATCTCGACGAGGAGACCAATATCCTGTTCGGTGTTCTGTGGCGGCGTGACGACCACGGCATGGATGAATTGCCAGGGCATTCGGTGATGCAGCGCTGGTGGGCTGAAATGGCCGACATCATGGAAACCAGACCGGACAACGAGCCGGTGGCCGTGAAGCTGGAAACAATGTTCCACATGACATGAGTGCGATGCGCCACATCGCCGTCATAGACATCGGCAAGACCAACGCCAAGGTGGCGCTGGTCGACCTCGCTACGTTGGCCGAGGTGGCGCTGCGCCGCATGTCCAATGCGCCGGTGCGACAGGCGCCCTACCCGCACCACGATGTCGAGGCCTTGTGGGCATTCATCCTCGAAAGCCTTGCCGGCCTCAACCACGAACAGCGCATCGACGCCATTTCGATCACCACCCACGGCGCGACCGGCGTGCTGGTCGACGCGGCGGGTGAACTGGTGCTGCCTGTGCTCGACTATGAGTTCGATGGCCCCGACAGGCTGGCAGCGGATTATGAAGCGATCCGCCCGCTCTTTTCCGAGACCGGCACGCCGCGCCTGCCGCTCGGCCTCAATCTCGGTGCGCAATTCTTCTGGCAGCAGAAAAGCTTCCCGGCCGAATTCGCCAGGGCCGCCGCGATGCTGATGTACCCGCAATACTGGGCCTTGCGCCTGACCGGCATCGCCGCCAACGAAGTTACCTCGCTCGGCTGCCACACCGACCTGTGGAACCCATGGACGGCGGATTTTTCATCGTTGGTCGACAGCCTGGACTGGCGGAGCCTGATGGCGCCGGTGCGGCCGGCCAGGGATCGTCTCGGCCCGATCCTGCCCACTGTTGCGGCGCGAACCGGACTCGATCCGCAAACGCCGGTGTTCTGCGGCCTGCATGATTCCAACGCGTCGCTGCTGCCGCATCTGCTGTCCGACAAGCCGCCTTTCTCCGTCGTCTCGACCGGCACCTGGGTGGTGTCGATGGCGGTCGGCGGCAAACAGATTGCGCTGGATGCCGCGCGCGACACGCTGGTCAATGTCAACGCACTCGGCGATCCCGTTCCCTCGGCGCGCTTCATGGGTGGCCGCGAGTTTTCCGTGCTGACAAAGGATCAGCCGGAGCAGTGGACCGAGGATGATGTCGGCGCCGTGCTGGCGCGAAAAATGCTGCTGCCGTCGACCCAGCAAGGCTCGGGGCCGTTCCCGCACTATGCCGCGGCATGGGTCAACGCCGACGGCCTGAACAGCGGCCAGCGCTTTGCCGCCATCTCGTTCTACCTGGCATTGATGACGGCAACCTGCCTCGACCTGATCGGCGCGGACGGCCCGACCACGGTCGAAGGCCCGTTTGCCCGTAACCGGCTGTTTGTCGGCATGCTGGCAGCAGCCACGGCGCGCGCCGTGGTTGCGTCCGAGGCCGCCACCGGCACCAGCATCGGCGCGGCGCTGCTGGCATCCGATCAGCCGGCGACGCACGGCAAGGGCGAAAGAATAGAACCGCCTGTAGACCCGGCCTGGGTCGACTATGTCAGCGCATGGCGCTCGGCAGTGGACGTGCAGGGCTGATCAGAGAATCCGTTTGCCGAAAGCCGACATGACGAAGTTGACCGCGTCGGTGCCGATCCGCGGCTCCAGATCCGCCGTCAGGCCTGAAACATCCATCGACAGCAGCCCGCCGGAGAGCGCGATCGCCTCCATCGCCTGATGCGTCTCGCGCACGGTCAGCCCGCCGGAGCCCGCAGCCCAGCCGGCGAATTCGGTCGCGGTCGGCGAATAGCTGACGTGAAAGCCTTGCGTACCAGAGGTGGCGATGCGTATCGCCTCATGCATCAGGTCGCGCATGCCCATGGCGTCGATATCGGTCATGGTGAATGCCGACACGCGCGAATCCTTCAGCACCCGCGCTTCGGCCGGATCGGCGTGACGCAAGCCGACGATGACGACATTTTCCGGCGACAGCTGCGGCTGCAGCGCACCCGCCTTGTGGTCGAGGCCGAGAGTGCGCGCCAGCACCGAGCCTTCCGGCAGGTCGATGCCGTCCTCGTCCTCGGGCATCAGGGCGGCGATCGAATCGATCCAGATCAGGCCGAAGGAATGTGTCGCGCGCGCCGTCGCGGTCAGCGCCTTGTGGGCGATGCGCCGGTCGGCGCCTGCGATGAGGCGGACCAGCCCCGATGGCGGCCTCTCGACATCGGCGAGTTCCACCACGTCGAAGTTCATCGCTTCCAGCCGCGCGCCGGTGCCTTCCCGGGCCAGGATGCCGGCGGCTCCCTGCCCGGCCGTGATCTGCACCATCTTGCGACCGGAAAAATCCTCGACGTCGTGCATCGGGGCCTTCTCGACATATTCCGAAGTCATTGCCAAAAGCATGGCGCCATAGCTCATGCGGAAGGCGACGCGGTCGCCGACGGAGGGCCTCGGATCGGCATCGGCAACATCCAGCAACAGATGGTCGCTGGAGGCGCCGAGCACCCGTATCCCCTTGGCAATCGGCGTCAGCCCCTCGACCAGCACGTCCTCGCGGCCGATATTGGCGATGGCGCGCAGCCTGTCGCCCTCGTCGGGGAAGACCGGCTGGTTGCCGAAGGCGTCATAGCCGGATTGGCCGATCGGCCGTGACGGCTTGAGCTTGACCTCGATGATGTCGCTGGTCAGCCGGCAGGCATCGGGTTCGAGCTCCGCCCACGGCGTGTCGCGGAAGGTCTCGACGCCGCCCTGCAGGATCGCCTCGCCGACCCGCAGATTGTTGATGCCGGCCGGCAGTCTGCCTTCGAGCAGCAGCGGCAGCGACGACGAGGCACCGCCGGAGATCACGTCGAGGCTTCTGCCGGACAGGCGCTCGGTCTTGTAGGCATGGGCGACGAGCTGGCCGAGATTTTCCGGCGTCGGCATGATGGCGCCGAAACAGCCGAGATTGGTGCCGATGCCGGCAATGCGAACGCCCTTGAACTGCAGTATCTGCTCGACCGTCTGGATCAGGTCGTTCGGCCAGATGCCCTCTCGCAGATCTCCGAGATCGATCATCAGCATGATGTCGTGGACGCGGCCCATGCGTTCGGCGATGCGCGAAATTTCGCGGATGGTTGCGAGTTCCGACTGCAGGCTGATGTCGACGGCGCGCACCACCTCCTCGACCCGCGCCATCGGCGGGCTGCGCAACAGCATGATCGGCGCGTTGATGCCGCTGTCGCGCAGCCGGCGGATGTTCTCGAAGCGCGATTCGGCGATGCCGGCGACACCGCCGCGCAGCATGGCGCGCGCCACTTGCGGCATGCCGCACGTGCCCTTGGTGACGCCGAACACCTTGATGCCCGAGAGCGCGCAGCGCTCGACGATGGTGCGCGCGTTGCGCTCGATGCGGCCAAGATCGATAGCGACTTGCGGTCCCGACATCACTAGCCCCCGTAGACCAGTCCCTGCGGGTCGATCTCCGGCTTGCGGCCGGAAACGAGGTCGGCAAGGAATTTGCCGGAGCCGCAGGCCATGGTCCAGCCGACGTGGCCGTGGCCGGTGTCGAGATAGAGGTTCTTGTAGCGCGCCTGGCCGATGACCGGCACCGAGTTGGGCATCATCGGCCGCAGGCCCGCCCAGAACACAGCCTTCTTCTCGTCGAAGGCACCCGGGAAAAGATCCTTGCCGGTGCTGATGATCGTCTTGAAATCGGCGGGCTTGAAAGTTCGGTCGAAGCCGGTGAATTCAGCCGTCGAGGACATCCGCAAGCGGTTGCCCAGCCTGGAATAGCCGATCAGCCGGTCCTCGTCGGCTCCGCCCATGGTCGGTCCCTTGCTTTCGTCCTCCAAGGGAATCGTCGCGGTATAGCCTTTTACCGGATAGACAGGCAGGTCGATGCCATAGCGGCGCCCGAGCAGGCCGCTCTCCGGTCCCATCGAGATGACCACGGCATCGCCGGCGACCGGGCCGGCCGACGTCAACACCGCGCGCACATGATCGCCCTCGATGTCGAGGCCTTCGACTGTCGTGCCGAACAGGAATTTGACGCCGAGTTTCTCGGCAGCATAGGCGGCCAGCCTGTCGACAAACTGCTTGGAATCTCCGGTCTGGTCGGTTGGCGAATAGACGCCACCGGCAATCTTGTCCTTGACGCCGGCAAGGCCTGGTTCCAGCTCGACCAGCCGGTCGCGGCCGACGATTTCGATCGGCAGACCGTGCTTGGCAAGATAACGGTAATTGTCGGTACCGGTGTCGAGGCTCTTTTGCGAGCGGAAGAAATAGAGAATGCCCTTCTTGCGCTCGTCGTAGTGGATGCCGGTGGCTTCCGAAAGCGCATTGATGCAGTCGCGCGAATAGAGCGCGAGCCTGAGCTTGATGTCGGTGTTGGCGCGCAGGCGCGCCACCGTGCACTGGCGCAGGAAACGCAGGCTCCAGGCGAGGAAATAGGGATCGAGGCGCAGCCTGACCTTGATGCCGAGATCATGGTTGTAGAGCCCGCGCAGGAAGGTCTTCAAAGCCGCCGGCGAGGCCCAGGCGGTAGCGTCACCCGGTGACACCAGGCCGGCGTTGGACTGGCTGGTGCCTTGTGCCGCCGCCGGATGGCGCTCGATCACCGTCACCTCATGGCCGTCGCTGGCCAGATAATAGGCGGCCGCCGTACCGACGACACCGGCCCCGAGCACCGTTATTTTCATGCCATCCCCCAAGAGCTCCTCGCGGTGCGGCGCCTCCGCGCCTTGCCGCGAATGCCTTCAATAGCGCTTCACTGCCCGCCTTGCGAGCCCTTGGGAGAACCCGGCTCAGCCGCGCGCGGAGTTCTTGCCGGTCAGGATGCGCTCCCAGGCGAGCGCGTCGGCGACGATCTGGTCGAGATCGTCGCGTTGCGGGGTCCAGCCGAGCTCGGCGCGGGCGAGATCCGAATTGGCGACCACCGCCGCGGCGTCGCCAGGGCGACGGTCGCCCATCTTCACCTCGAAATCACGGCCAAAGGTGCGGCGCACGCTGTCGATGACCTCGAGCACCGAATAGCCATGGCTGTAGCCGCAATTGGCGACGAGGCTGGTGCCCCCGGCGCGCAGCCGCTGCAGGGCCAGGCGATGCGCCGCCGCCAGGTCGCTGACATGGATGTAGTCGCGCATGCAGGTGCCGTCCGGCGTCGGATAATCGGTGCCGAACACCTGCATGAACGGCCGCTTGCCAAGTGCCGTCTCGCAGGCAACCTTGATCAGATGAGTGGCGCCCGGCGTCGACTGGCCGGTGCGGCCCTTCGGGTCGGCGCCGGCGACGTTGAAGTAGCGCAGCGCGGTATAGCGCAGGCCATGCGCGATCGACGCGTCGCGCAGCATCCACTCACTCATCAGCTTGGACAGGCCATAGGGCGATTCCGGCGACAGGCGGGCGTCCTCGCGCACCGGCTCCAGGCCGGCTCCGCCATAGACGGCGGCGGTCGAGGAAAAGATGAAATTGGGCACGCCTTCGCGCACCGCGGTTTCGATCAGCGTGCGCGTCTTCGAGGTGTTGTTCTCATAGTAGCTGAGCGGGTCGGCAACCGATTCCGGAACCACGATCGAGCCGGCGAAATGAATGATCGCGTCGACCTTGTTCTCCCTGATGACCGAGCCGACCAATTCCCGGTCGGCGACATCGCCGACGACCAGCTTGGCCTCGGGCGCCACCGCCCATTCGAAACCGGTGGAAAGACGGTCGAGAACGACCACGCTTTCGCCGGCATCCAGCAGCTCCCAGACCATATGGCTGCCGATGTAACCGGCGCCGCCTGTAACCAAAACCGTCATCCGCGTCCTCGCTTATCCAAGATTTATCGGAAACTGTCTCAACCCCCGCTCTACTGGAAAGCCCGCCGCATGACCATTGGAACCCGTGGTAACCGGCATTGCCGGCCAGTGGCATCGTCCTGAAACAAAGTTGATCCACATCAAGGGAATAGGCCACGATCCGTGGTCGTTAGGAACAGGTCCGGGGCGTGGCATTTTGACCAAAAAGGCCAGGTGGACGACCAACAGGCCAATGATTATGATCCCGCGCAAAAATTGGGAAGTCGACATGAACTATCAGCGGTTCTTCGAGGAAGCGATCGACCAGCTCCATGCCGAGCGTCGCTACCGCGTTTTCGCCGACCTGGAGCGCATCGCGGGCAAGTTCCCGCGCGCCATCTGGCGTTCCAATGGCCGCGCCGAGGAAATCACCGTCTGGTGCTCCAACGACTATCTTGGCATGGGCCAGCATCCCGACGTCATCGCCGCGTTCCAGAATACGGCAGGCAAAATGGGTTCGGGCGCCGGCGGCACCCGCAACATTTCCGGCACCTCGAACCCGCTGGTCGAACTCGAGGTGGAGCTTGCCGATCTGCACGACAAGGAAGCGGCACTGGTCTTCACCTCCGGTTTCGTCTCCAACGAAGCCTCGATCTCGACCATCGCGAAGCTTTTGCCCAACTGCCTGATCATCTCGGACGAATTGAACCACGCCTCGATGATCGAAGGCGTGCGGCGTTCCGGCGCCGAGAAGAAGATCTTCCGCCACAACGACGTGGCGCATCTGGAAAGCCTTTTGCAGGCGGCGGGGCGCGAACGCGCCAAGCTGATCGTCTTCGAAAGCGTCTATTCGATGGATGGCGACATCGCGCCGATCAGAGAGATCGTCGAACTCGCCGAGCGCTACAACGCCATGACCTATATCGACGAGGTCCATGCCGTCGGCATGTACGGGCCGCGCGGCGGCGGCATCACCGAGCGCGAAGGCCTGGCCGACCGCATCGACATCATCGAAGGCACGCTGGCCAAGGCATTCGGCACGCTGGGCGGCTACATCACCGGCACCAGCGCCGTGATCGACGCCGTGCGTTCCTATGCGCCGGGCTTCATTTTCACCACGGCACTGCCGCCGGCGATCGCGGCTGCCGCGACCGCGTCGATCCGTCATCTCAAGCGCTCGCAGGCCGAGCGCGACGCCCAGCAGCAGCAGGCGAGCCGAACCAAGCAGATCCTGTCGGCCGCCGGCCTGCCGGTGATGGACTCGCCGACCCATATCGTGCCGGTCCTGGTCGGCGATCCCGAGGCCTGCAAGATGGCCAGCGACCGCCTGCTCGGCGTGCACGGCATCTACATCCAGCCGATCAACTACCCGACCGTGCCGCGCGGCACCGAGCGGCTGCGCATCACGCCGACGCCGTTCCATTCCGATGCGCTGATTGCCGAATTGCAGGATGCGCTGGTCGAGACCTGGGATGCGCTCGGCATCCCCTATGGCTCCGCCGGGCGGCCTTCGGTGGCCAAGAGCGACCGCATCATTCCCCTGCTGGTGCCCAAGTCGGGCGGCTGAAGCCGTTTGAAACTCTGCTCCGGCGGCTATCTGGCTCGCCGGAGCGATTTTCAATCCGCGCTTCGTCGGCGGCTCAAATAGCCTTCATCCAATTTGCCAGCCGGTGCGCCGCTTCCTCGATCTGGTCGAGGCGGCGGTGGAAACACAACCGCAAAAACGCCTCGCCGCCGGGGCCGAAAGCGGTGCCTGGCGCCAGGCCGACATTGGCCTTGTCGACAATGTCGAAGGCAGCGGTGCGTGAATCGGTGATGCCGTCGACAGTGAAAAACAGGTAGAACGCGCCCTGCGGCACCGTGAACCGGGCGCGGCCGGTGGCGCCGAGAATGCCGCAGACAAGGTCGCGCGCCTTGCACGCCCGCTCCACCTGTTCGGCAACGAAGGCGTCGCCCCCATCAAGGGCGGCGGCCGCGCCGCGCTGCATGAACTGGGCGACGCCGGAGTTCGAATACTGGATCAGGTTCTCGAACACCTGCTGCAAGCTCGGATGCGTCTTGATCCAGCCGACGCGCCAGCCGGTCATCGCCCAGTTCTTGGAGAAGGAGTTGACGTACAGGATGCGGTCTTCCGCCGACGCGATGTCGAGGAGGGACGGCGCGCGGCCGTGGCCATAGTGGAAAAGCGAATAGATCTCGTCGGCGATGATCCAGAGGTTTTTCGCGCGCGCCAGATCGAGGATGGCCTGCAAGGTCTCATGATCGGCGGTCCAGCCGGTCGGGTTCGACGGCGTGTTGATGAACAGCGCCTTTGTGCGCGGCGTGATCGAAGCCGCGATCTTCTCGACGTCGCAGGACCAGCCATTGCCGGAATGATCGAGCGTGACCGCGACTGGAATGGCTCCCGCTATCGCTGCTGCGGCATCGAAATTCGGCCAGGCCGGCGACAGATAAACCACCTCGTCGCCCGCGCCGGCGAGCGCGTCGAGCGCCAGCTGGATGGCATGCATGCCGGAGCCGGTGACGATGAATTCTTCCTCCGGGAAGGTCTTGCCGAAATGCCTGGCATAGTAGCGGGAGAGCGCCTGCCTGAGATCGGGGATGCCCCTTTGCCAGGTGTAGAATGTCTCGCCGCCGGCCAGCGCCTTCGACGCGGCATCGGTGATGAAGGCCGGCGTCGGCAGGTCGCCCTCGCCGGCCCAGAGCGGAATCATGCCTTCGCGCAGACGGCCGTAATTGACGACGGCGACAATGCCGCTTTCGGGTGCCGCACGGGCCTCGGTGCGCAAGCTGTCGATCAGGGTCATTGGCGGGTCCGTTTTGGTCTGCGGTTTTCGTCAGCGGTCCTTACCAGATGCGAAAACAGAAAACCCCGGCCGCGAACGACCGGGGTTTTGGTCCAGCAAATGCTGCCCGTGGTCAGCGCCTGGCGAGCAGATCGCGAATTTCGGTGAGCAGCGCGACGTCGGCGGGCGGCGGAGCGGCCGGTGCAGCGGGCTTCTCGCGCTCAAGCCGCTTGCGCATGTTGTTCACTGCCTTGACCATCAGGAAGATGATGAAAGCGAGGATGAGGAAGTTCAGCGCCACGGTGATGAAGCTGCCATAGGCAAAGACAGCGCCCTGCTTCTTGGCATCCGCCAGCGAGGTCGCGTTGACGGCTGAGGACAATCCGAAGAAATAGTTGTTGAAGTCCAATCCGCCGAAAATCGCACCGACGATCGGCATGATGATGTCGTTGACAAGTGAATCGACGATCTTGCCGAAGGCCGCGCCGATGATGACGCCGACCGCAAGGTCCATCACATTACCCTTGGAAATGAATTCCTGGAATTCTTTCAGCATTCGACCCTCCTTGTCATGACCGGCCGAGCTGCCGTTTCCGTCCTTGCGGCGTCGACCTGAGGCAACATAACAAAAACCTGCGGTTGCAACATCGATAAAAAGGAGAAAGCAACCGGTTTCTCATTACTCCCAACGCCTTGGACGGCAACTGGTCGTTGACGCGAGCGATCGACGCGGCGACCTGCTAACCTTGCTATACAGCTCGGTGTCGTGGCGAGAGCGGATGCGCCAAATCGATTTGCGCTCCGAAATACACCGCAAGGTCATCATCTACGCCCGCCGCCTGGAGTAGCTTCAAAGCATCGGGCTTTCCGCCCCATGGCCGATTGACGTGAGGCCGGCATTCAAACGCAAGCAGTTCTCGCATCCGCCGTCGGTCGAACCTGTGCTCGCGCGCTCCGGCGACGATAAGAGCGAGATACCAGTCATAGGGAATGAGCGTGAGATCGGGCTTCTCTGCCAGGTAAACGCTAGAGCTCACGATTTCTTTGGTATCATGCCGCCGCACTGGAAACTCATCGTTTCTATAGTAGCCATTTCCGAGTCCCTCCGCCTCATCCAGATCGCCGCGTTCATTCACGTCGATCTCAAAAAGCACTCCCGGCTGCCTGGTCCTTTTACGCGCCTGGACCAAATGCCCCTTGCCCGATCCGTCAAAGCTGGACTTCGAAAACGTCAGGCGATGGCCCTCAGCAAACGCAACACATACGGGCATTGTGCTTTTGCACCGCGCCTTGAGGCGTGCGGTGAGCATGTTCGATCCGTAGCCGAAGTAAAGGAAGCGTGGCATCTTCGATGCAATACCATAGCTGGGCGTGGCAGAGGAGCATCATTGCGCTGATCGCTATCGGCGGCTACCGATATGATAAGATTTGGCATGACCGAATCATTCGAACCCATCGCCGACAAGCCGGCACCCGGCGTGCTCGCCGGTAACCTCGGCACGCCGATCAAGCTGACCGAATTGATGCTCAATGGCGTGACCGCCGAGGCAGGTCGCGGCGGCGCTACGATAAAAGTCTGGACGCGCCTTTACCTGACGTCGGACGATAGATTTTTCCATCGGATCGTGGAAGGCCTTGCCGCTCATATCGAGCACCGCTCTGCGCAGGCCGGGCACCATATCAGTCTGACCAGGCCTGGTTTTATTCTGCTGGTGATTCACCCGGACAATACGGGCGATCTATGGCTCGATGCAGCGGCTGTTTCTCTCCATATAATGGTCAAGCGCTCGATGGCGGCGGGTACCGTCATCTTTGAAAACGACATCGCGGATGTGACCGCGATGTCGTTCCCGCTGGTGGAAATCGGCAAGCAGGATCGCGTTGTCTGCATTTTCCGGGAAGGCTGGCGGTTTGCGCTCTTCTTCGACTTCAATGCAGATGGCGCTCTCTCGATCGAGGATATGGAGAGAGACCTTGGGACGCTGCATCGCCGGCTCAAGTACCGCGATCTTTACGACGCTATCGCCGACGAGAATGTTTTCGCGCGGCTTATCGAGGCGGGATGGTTTCCCTTTGTCGAGATCCTCGGCCGGGAGTTCCGTGAACTCGCGAACAATTGTGAAGCCGGTTTCGAGCTCGACGACGTTGAGGCGAAGTCGCTCGCGGCGTTTGATGCGAGGCGGGTCGAGACCATGTTCGCGCGGTGGATGGCCAAGCCGCATTTCGCAGGCAAGGAACGGCTGCTCCGGTCGGCGCTGAATAATTTCGCGTCGGGTGACTCTATCGCCGTCCTGAAAATCATCCTGACCGAAATCGAAGGCATCCTTAGCGTGGCTTACCGAAAGGTTCACGGCAGGGGGGCGCGAACCAAGAAGCTTCTCGAATTTGCCGTGCAGTCGGCGGAGAAAAAGGCGGGTCAGCCGGATACGCTGCTCTTTCCGTCAGCATTTGCCCATTACCTGAAGTCCCATACATTCGCAGAGTTCGACCCTGTGGCGCGAACAGGAAAGGCAAGTTCGCGCCATGCTGTCGGCCATGGCGAGGCGGACGCTGACAGCTACACCCAAGTGCGGGCGCTTCAGGCGCTGCTTACACTCGATCAATTGGCCTTCTACACATGACAGGATTGGGGCTGGCCCCAACTGGGCCAACCCGCGCGCGTCCACGCATTCGCACCCCTTGTGTGCAGCTTGTACTGTGGATGTTCGCCATGCAGAGCCGCCCCGTTCACGCGTCCCCTTTTTGGATCGGCTCAACAACGCGTTTAGGAAGTTGACGGCCTGCCCGAATGTCGCGGCCGCGATCATGCTTCCAAAGCCGCAATGGACTCGGACGCCAAGCTGTGATTGCGTCCGGGCAAGCCGGATAGAAAGACGGCAGAGGAGGAAAGTCCAAGCGTGCAGGGCTTGTTCATCGTCATCATCGCGATCGCCTATGTGACGCTGCTGTTTGCCATCGCCAGCATCGGCGACCGCCGCTCGGCCATCTCCGAGCCGAGCCGGGGGCGGCCTTTCATCTACGCGCTTAGCCTCGCGATCTACTGTACGTCCTGGACTTTCTTCGGCTCGGTCGGTCTTTCTTCCGAACGCGGCCTCGAATTCCTCGGCATCTATACGGGCCCGGTGCTCGTCTTCGTGTTCGGCTTCCCGCTGCTCAACCGCATCGTGCGGCTGGCCAAGACCGAGAAGATCACCTCGATCGCGGATTTCCTCGGCGCGCGCTACGGCAAGAGTTTCACCGTCGCGGCGATCGCCACGCTGATCGCCACCATCGGCGCGGTGCCCTATATCGCACTGCAGTTGAAGGCGATCTCCGGTTCGGTCAGCCTGATGGTCGAGCACTATACGGGATCGCCGCCTTCGTTCGATCCCTTCGTCAGCGACATCTCTCTGGTCGTCGCCATGCTCCTGGCGCTGTTCGCGGTGCTGTTTGGAACCCGTCACGCCGACGCCACCGAACACCAGGATGGGCTGGTGCTGGCGGTGGCGGTCGAAACCGTGGTCAAGCTCGCCGCCTTCCTGGCGATCGGCCTGATGGTCACCTTCCTGATCTTCGGCGGCCCGGGCGACATGTTCGACAAGCTCGCTGAGAACGCGCAGGTCCGACAGGCGATGAGCTACAACACCTCGCTCGCCACCTGGCTGGTGCTGACGTGCCTCAGCGGTTTTGCCATCATCATGCTGCCGCGGCAGTTCTACGTCACCATCGTCGAGAACCGCGGCGAGGCCGAACTGCGCACCGCGACATGGGTGTTTCCGCTCTACCTCGTGGCGATCAACCTGTTCGTACTGCCGATCGCCTTCGCCGGCCTTTCGCTGGTCGGCACCGGGACCAGCAGCGATCTCTACGTGCTGTCGCTGCCCCTGTTCAGCGGTCATGATGTGCTGGCGATGGCGGCTTTCATCGGCGGCCTGTCGGCGGCGACGGCGATGGTGATCGTCGAAAGCGTGGCGCTGTCGATCATGATCTCCAACGACCTCGTCATTCCATTGTTCGTGCGCCGTCTGCTCAAGACCTCGACCTCCGAGACCGAGGACTGGTCGACGCTCATCCTCAATGTGCGGCGCGGGGCGATCTTCATCCTCTTGTTCATCGCCTTCCTTTATTATCGCGAGAGCACCGACAGCGCGCGGCTGTCGTCGATCGGCCTGATGTCGTTCGCGGCCATCGCCCAGTTCGCGCCGGCGCTGATCGGCGGGCTGATCTGGCGCGGCGCCAATGGTCGGGGTGCGGCACTTGGCATGGTCGCCGGCATCCTCGTCTGGGGTTACACGCTGCTGTTTCCGTCGCTTGCGGCACCCGATACCGGCATCATCGTGCACGGGCTGTTCGGCTTCGAGGCGCTGCGGCCACAGGCCCTGTTCGGCACCGTCGCCGAACCGCTGAACCACGGCGTGCTGTGGAGCCTGTCGATCAACGCGGTGTTCTTCGTGCTGGGCTCGCTCTCGCGCGCGTCGGTGCCGCTGGAGCGCATCCAGGCGTCGATTTTCGTGCCGCGCGATGCCGGCCCGATGCCCAGCCTGCGCCGCTTCCGCACCGCCATCACCGTCAACGACCTCAAGGATACGATCGGGCGCTATCTCGGCGTCGAGCGCACCGAGCGCTCTTTCCAGTCGTTCGAAAAGACCAACGGAGCCTCGCTGCACGGCAACGAGCAGGCGAGCATGGACGTCATCCGCTTTTCCGAGCAATTGCTGGCCAGCGCCGTCGGCTCCTCCTCGGCACGCCTGATCCTGTCGCTGCTGTTTCGCCGCCACGACCGCGAATCCAGGGATGCTTTCCGCTTGCTCGACGACGCCACCGAGGCGCTGCAGCACAACCGCGACCTGTTGCAGATCGCGCTCGACCAGATGGAACAGGGCATCACCGTCTTCGATCGCGATTTCCGCCTGATCTGCTGGAACCGCCAATATCGGGCGTTGTTCGACCTGCCCGACGAGATGGGCCAGGTCGGCGTCTCGCTCGACCGCATCCTGCGCCATCTCGCCGAACGCGGCGACATCCCCGCCGATCAGCGTGTGGCCATGCTCAACCGGCTGACCAGTTTCGTCAGCCCATGGCAGATGGAGCTGAAAACCTCGGGCCGCATCCTGGAACTGCGCTCCAACCCGATGCCGGACGGCGGCATCGTCGCCACCTATGCCGACATTTCCGGGCGCGTGGAACAGGATCTGGCGCTGAAGCGTGCCAATGAATCGCTGGAACAGCGCGTCAAGACCCGCACCATCGAACTGACCCGGGTCAATGAGGAGCTGGCGCAGGCGCAGATGCTGGCCGAGGAGGCCAATCTCGGCAAGACGCGCTTCCTCGCCGCCGCCGGCCACGACATCCTGCAGCCGCTGAACGCCGCCCGGCTCTATTGCTCCTCGCTGATCGAGAAGGCCGGCAAGGGGCCTGCCGGCAAGGCGGCCGTCAACATCGAATCCTCGCTGGAATCGGTCGAGACGATTCTCGGCGCCGTGCTCGACATCTCCCGCCTCGATGCCGGCGCAATGAAGCCGGACGATACCGCCTTCAACCTCGACGGATTGCTGCGCCAGATCGGCAACGACTTCCGGCCGCTCGCCGCCGAAAAGAAGCTCGCGCTGACCATCATGCCGTCATCGCTGACAGTGACGACGGATCGCAATCTGCTGCGCCGCCTGATCCAGAACCTCGTTTCCAACGCCATCAAATACACGCGCCACGGCCGCGTGCTGGTTGGCGTCAGGCGGCGCGGCGAACTGGCCGAGATCCAAGTGATCGACACCGGCATCGGCATCGCCGGCGACAAGCTGAACACCGTCTTTCGCGAATTCACCCGGCTCGACGAGGGCGCGCGCGAGGCCGAAGGCCTCGGTCTCGGCCTCTCCATCGTCGACCGCATCGCCCGGGTGCTGCGCCTGGAGATCCGGATCTTTTCCACCCCTGGCAAGGGCACGCGCTTCTCCGTCATCCTGCCCGTGGCGGCCGTGCAGGAGCCGCGGCGCGAGATCGAAACCAGGGCTCCTGCCCGCGCGACGGCTTCGCTGGCCGGGCTGCACGTGCTGTGCATCGACAACGACGCCCGCATCCTCGAAGGCATGCGGCTCCTGCTCGAAGGCTGGGGTTGCAACGTCGACACCGTGGCCGGTTCAAAGGATCTGGAGACCGCGAAGATACACCGCCCGGACATCGTTCTTGCCGACTACCATCTCGACGGCGAAACCGGTCTCGAACTCGTCGTCAGGCTGCGCGCGATCCATGGCGACAACCTGCCGGCCGTGCTGGTCACAGCCGACCGCTCCAACGAGGTGCGCACGGCCGCCGGCGGGCTCGAGATTGCGGTGATCAACAAACCGCTCAAACCAGCGGTACTGCGCTCGATGATGGCCAGGGTCAGGCCGCTGGCACCGGCGGCCGAATAGCATCAAAGGCGCCCGGTCTCAGCCCTGGTGTCCGAGGGTGGCGTCCTAGAGCATTTCACCGTTTCACGGAAACGGCGTTCTGCTCTAACTCTTTGTTTTAACGCAATTCTAGACGGAAAACCGCTTCACACTTTTCCTAGAATTGCTCTAGGCCAGGCCGTCGACCATCTGGGAACTGCGGAACCGGGGCCGTCCGGCATTGCCCGCCACAGGCGGACGATGCTCGCGAAAGGCCATTGCAAGCGTCCTCAGCGCCTCGCGGGACTTGGCGTCCGTCAGCGTCGAAAGCAGCACGATCTCGGAAGGCGGCAGCGCCGGAAGCCCGAATTTCCGGCTGACCTCGATGGTGCCGGATGGGGCAAGCCGGCAGGAAAATACCGAGGCTGCGAGGCCGGCCGAGACGGCCTCCGCGACGGCGAAGGAGCCGCAGCCGAGGAACACCTCCGTCCACGGTATTCCGACAGCGTCGAGCGCGCGGGTCGTGATGTTGCGGATACCGCAGGATGGCGAGGATGCCGCCAGGCGCAGCGGCTCGTCGGCCCGGTGGATGAAGTCGGGCGCGGCGTACCAGCCGAAATGTTCGGGCGCCAGCACTTCACCATCGCGCCGGTCGTCCTCCCGGCGGATGATCGCCGCGTCGATCTCACCGCGATCGAAAGCGTCCAGCAGGTCGTGTGAATCATCGAGCCGCACTTCGATGGTGAGCGCCGGGTCATGCGCGTTGAGCCGCGCCAGCAATGTCGGGACTTCCGCGCCTCCGACATGGGTGGCGATGCCCAGTGTGAAGCGGCGGCGCACCGAAGACAGGCTGGCAATGGCGCGATCGTGTGCCGCGAGGAAGTCGCGTGCGGGCTGGAGAAACACCGCGCCCTGCGCCGACAAGCGCACCAGCCGAGGCGTGCGCTCGATCAATTTCTGGCCGACGCGCTCTTCCAGCCGCTTCAGCTTCACGCTGATTGCTCCTTGCGTGCTGCCAAGAGCCTCGGCCGCCCGCGTAAAGCTCTGAAGATCGGCGATGGCGACGAATGTTTTCACAGCGTCTACGTCCAGCGTCATGTCAGCTATCCGCACTTGTTGTCTCTGAAATAGCCAACCATGCAATTCTAAAATGATCAAGCCTCGCCTACCATGGGCCATACGCGCGCCGGGCGAGCTGCAATGGATTCGCCGATTGCCGACAAATACGTTCGAAAGGTTGAACCATGCCCACTGCCCTGACCCGCCGCGGCATCATCGTTCTGTTTGCCGCCTGCCTGGCGTGCCTGATGTTCGGTCTGGAGATTTCAAGCGTTCCCACGATCCTGCCGACACTGGAGCAGGTGCTGCATGCCGACTTCAAGCAACTGCAATGGGTGATGAACGCCTATACGATCGCGGTCACGACGGTGCTGATGGCGGTCGGCACGATCGCCGATCGTTACGGGCGCAAGCGTGTCTTTCTGGTCGCCATCGCCGCCTTCGGCCTGACATCACTGATTTGCGGCGTCGCCGAAAGCGTCTCCACGCTCATTGTCGCCCGGTTTCTGCAGGGCCTGAGCGGCGGTGCGATGCTGATCTGCCAGCTTGCCGTGCTGTCTCATGAATTCCGGGAAGGGCGCGAACGCGCCGTCGCATGGGGCTGGTGGGGCGTCATCTTCGGCATCGGCCTCGGCTTCGGCCCCATCATCGGCGGCGGCATCGTCGCGGTCTCGAGCTGGCAATGGGTATTTCTTGTCCACGTGCCGGTTGCTGCGCTGGCATTCGCCCTCGCTCTGATGGGCGTCCACGAATCGAAGGACCCGCAGGCGGGCAAGCTCGACATAGCGGGCATCCTGACGCTGTCACCGTCGGTCTTCTGTCTCGTCTTCTACATCATCCAGGGGCCGGATCTGGGTTTCTCCAGCCCAACCGCGCTGGCGATCCTCGGCATCTCGATAGTGAGCTTCATCGCCTTCCTCATTGCCGAGAAGGTCAGCCAGCGGCCGATGTTCGACTTCTCGGTCTTCCGGATCCGACCCTTTTCCGGCGCCATCGTCGGCTCGGCGGCGATGAAACTCAGCTATTGGCCTTTCATGATCTACCTGCCGATCTGGTTCCACGCCGGGCTCGGCTATGACACCGTCTCCACCGGCCTTGCCCTGCTTGCCTACACGCTGCCGACGCTTGTGCTGCCGCCCTTGGCAGAGCGCTTTTCGCTGCGTTATCGGCCCGGCATCATCATTCCGGCGGGCCTCGTCATCATCGGCGTCGGGTTCATCCTGATGAAGTTCGGCAGCGCCGCCGCGCAGCCGGATTGGCTGACGATGCTGCCCGGCTGCCTGATCGCGGGGATGGGTCTGGGAATAACCAACACACCTGTCACCAACACGACGACGGGTTCCGTTTCGAGCGACCGCGCCGGCATGGCCTCCGGCATCGACATGAGCGCCCGCATGGTTTCGCTGGCGGTAAACATCGCGGTGATGGGCTTCATCCTGGCCAGCGGTGTGCTGGCGCATCTGAGGCATGCGCTGCCCGACCTCGACGCTGCCCAATTGCGTCTTCTCGCCGAAGCTATCGCTGCTGGAAATCCCATCTCCGGGCTCGCCGGGACCGTCGCCCAGGATGCGCTGCGCAACGGCTTTGGCTGGGTCATGCTCTATGGCGGGATCGGCGTCTGGATCATGGCCGCCATCAGTTTCGCAAGCTTCAACGCCCGGCCGATGCGGCGGACGGAGGTTCAGTGCTCTGATTGAACACTATTCTGATTGAACAGGCGCCCTGGCGATCAACCCGCCGGCTGCAGCGGGTCGCTGCCGATCTTGGACAGAAGGATCACCGCCTGCGTGCGGCTGTCGACGCCGAGCTTCTGCAGGATGGCGGAGACATGCGCCTTGATGGTGGCCTCCGATACGCCGAGTTCATAGGCGATCTGCTTGTTGAGCAGGCCCTCGGCCAGCATGCCCAGCACCCGTGTCTGCTGCGGCGTCAAAGCCTGCAGCCGCTTGATAAGGTCCGATATTTCGGGATCGCGCTCGATGCCGAGATCGACGCCGGCTGGTGCTGCGATGTCGCCGGCAAGCACCGATTGCACGGCGCTGCGGATCTCTTCCATGCTGGCCGATTTGGAGATAAAGCCGGAAGCGCCGAGGTCGAGCGCCCGCCTGATGGTCGCCGGATCGTCGTGGGCCGACACCACGACCAGCGGCACCGCCGGATGGATGCCGCGCAGCGAGACCAGGCCGGAGAGCCCGCTGGCGCCCGGCATCGACAGGTCGAGCAGCACCAGATCGACGTCCTCGTTGGCCACGACCAGCGCCTTGGCGCTCTCGAAATCGCCGGCTTCGTGGATGGCGGCGACGTTGCCGATGCCGGCGAGCGCTTCGCGCAGCGCACCGCGAAACAGCGGGTGATCGTCGGCGATGACGAAAGAATAACCTGCCGGCAAATGTCCCTCCCCGAATCCCCTATGGGTTTAGCTTTTTCGGGATCAGTGGGCGATTATGCGGGGCGGCGCGCTGTTTTCAAGCGGCAAAGCCAGCGCCCCGCGTTTTCCCTTGGTTGAAGCGCTCAGGTCTTCTGCGAATTGGGCTGGGCGCCGTTGTCCTTGTCCATATCCCTGACGATGCCCATGAAGCCGCGAAGGAAGCGCTCCATGTAGCCCATCGTCTTGTTGAAATCCTCCTCGCTCGGCAGTTTCGATTCGAGGCGGGCGGAGAGCGAATTCTCGAGCTTGGTGACGCGCTCGTCCATCGCCTTCATCGAGGTTTGCAGGCGGTCGACCTCGTCCTGGAAAGCAGCGCGTTCGTCGGCCGCCATCTTGCAGACGAGCTGGCCCGAACGCTCCTCGCAAATCGACATGGCGCCGGTCTGCGTATCGATACGGACAAAGCCGTTATCGGACTTTTCCAGCCGGTAGCGGTCGGTTTCTTCCGAGTAAGCTGAAGCCGCGATCAGCGAAACGAGCGCGGCGGGGATCAAGATGTGCTGCAGACGCATGTTGTCCTCCATGGCCAAGGCCTCAGATATCGCATGTTTGCGCCGGAAATGGGGAAGACCCTTGGCATGGCCTTTCCCGAATGGCTGGTTCGGAATCTTCTTGACGCAATTCCCAAGGGAAAGCGCTATGCGCTTTCCCCGGGAAAACCGTTTCACACTTTTCCTGGAACTGCTCTATAGCGCAACCATGTCTCAGATTATCTACAAGATAACCCCGCAAGCGCCATGGCGCGAGGCCGAAACGCATGGCCGCTTCACCGGCGCGCCGATCGATGTCGCCGACGGCTTCATCCACTTCTCCACGGCAGCACAGGTCAGGGAAACGGCGACAAAGCACTTTGCCGGCCAGACAGACCTTTTGCTGGTCGCCGTCGACGGCGCCGGCCTGGGCACTGCGCTGAGATACGAGGTCTCGCGCGGCGGCGAACTGTTTCCGCATCTCTACGACGTTCTGGACCTGAAAGCAGTGCTGTGGGTCCGACCACTGCCGCTTGGCGCCGATGGTGTGCACCAGTTCCCGGCACTGGAGGGGCAATGAGCGTGCTCGACCGGCTCGGCCAGAAGCTGCTGTTCGCCTTCGATCCGGAAACGGCGCATGGCCTGTCAATCGCCGCCTTGCGATGCGGCGTTCCGGTTGGTGCGCCGGCGGTCCGCGACGACAGGCTGAAGGTCAGCGTCTGCGGCCTCGATTTCCCCAATCCGCTCGGCATGGCGGCCGGCTATGACAAGAACGCCGAGGTGCCCGACGCGCTGCTTGGCCTCGGCTTCGGTTTCGCCGAGGTCGGCACGATCACGCCGCTGCCGCAGGTCGGCAACCCGAAGCCGCGTATCTTCCGGCTGACGGCCGACGATGCGGTGATCAACCGGCTGGGCTTCAACAATGAAGGCCATGCAGCGGCCGAAAAGCGCCTTGCCGCGCGTAAGGGCCGCTCCGGCATCGTCGGCGTCAACATCGGCGCCAACAAGGACAGCAGCGACCGCGTCAGTGACTATGAGCGCGGTGTCGCCCAGTTTGCGCAATACGCCAGCTATCTCACCGTCAACATCTCCTCGCCCAACACGCCGGGCCTGCGCAACATGCAAGCGCGCGAGCAGCTCGGCGAGCTCTTGTCGCGGGTCATGGCCGCGCGCGCCACGGGAACGGCGCAGCCGCCGGTGTTCCTGAAGATCGCGCCGGATCTGGTCGAGGCCGAACTGGAGGACATCGCCGCCGAGGTCACCGAGAAGCGGATCGACGGCGTCATCGTCTCCAACACCACCATCTCCCGACCGCCGCTGCGTAGCGGCGACACCGCGCGCGAGACCGGGGGACTCTCCGGCAAGCCGCTCTTCGAGCGTTCGACCATCGTGCTGGCGAAGATGCGCAAATTACTCGGGCCGGAGCTTGCCATCATCGGCGTCGGCGGCGTCGATTCCGCCGATACGGCGCTGGACAAGATCCGTGCGGGCGCTGATCTGGTGCAGCTCTACACCGGCATGATCTATGCCGGGCCCTCGCTACCAGCCCGCGTTCTTTCCGGAATGATCCGTTTCGTCGAAAAGGAACGGTTGAAGTCGATTTGCGAGTTGCGCGACAGCCGCCTCGACTTGTGGGCGTCCAGGCAACTCTGAACCGCTCTCAGGAGCGTAGATTGCGACTGACGGCCCGCTCGCAGATGGTGCCGCCGATGGCAGGCAACACGCCGAAGAGAAGCAACTGCGCGGTTCCGCCGATGCCAGAAACCGCGGAGAGAATGAACGCAGCGAGCAATCCCAGCGCCGCGCCCAAGACATATGGCAGGTAGCTTCGCATAAGCTCGCCCTGGAACAATTGGTGCATCAAGTCTGTTGGAAATCGACTGGAAGTGCAAGTGCATCCGACCGCACAGCATTGGCACCGGGTTCCTTCGGAGTCTCGCCGGGGCGTTGGCTGACGGAGCATCAAACGAAAAACCCGCCTGTGCGGCGGGTCACTGGCGCAAATCAGCACCATAAACAAATATGTACCATAGCTGAGGTCACCGAGTCAAGAAAAAATTCCTATCGCGAACAGGTGTCGTTCGGTGCCTGGACGGCGCAGGGCCTTCCGGGGGACATCGTCTAAAACGCCGTCCGTACCCTGAGCCGCAGGATCGTCAGCAGGCTGAAGCCTCGCACCAGCAGGAAGACGTGCAGCGCCGCCCACAGTCCATTGTTGCCGAAGGCGGGCGCAAGGGTCAGCAGCGCGGCCGCGAAAACCAGGAACGACAGCAGCATCATGTTGCGCATGTCGCGGGACCAGGTCGCGCCGATGAAGACGCCATCCATCTGGAACGCCAGCACACCGCTCAGCGCCGTGAATGCCGCCCACGGCAGGTAGATGTCGGCCACCGAACGGACGTCCTCCGATGTCGTCACGAGAGCGACCAGATTGGCGCCCCCAGACAGCATTACCAGCGTCGCGGCTCCCGCCAGTCCGAAACCCCAGAACAGCGTCAGCCGCACGGCCTGGCGGAACGGTGCGGCGGCACGTGCGCCGACGGCACGGCCCGCCAGCTGTTCGGCGGCGGTGGCAAAGCCATCGAGGAAATAGCCGGCGACGAGGAAGAAGTTCATCAGCACGGCGTTGGCGGCCAGCGTCACCGTGCCGAACTGCGCGCCCTGGCGGGTGAACAATGCGAAGGCGGCGAGCAGCGAGAACGAGCGGATCATGATGTCGCGGTTGAGCGACATCATGCGCAGGAAGGCGGCCATGTCGAGCAGGCGGTGACGCGGCAAGGATGGGGCGGCCCGGAACCGGCGGATGACGATCGCCAAGCCGAGCAGCATGGCCAGGAACTCACCGGTGACGGTCGCCCAGGCAACGCCGGCGACACCCCAGCCAAGTTCCAACCCAAGCAGGAAGCAGAGCGCGATGTTGATGCCGTTCAGTACCAATTGCAGCATCAGCCCGAGCCCGCCCTCGCCGCGCCCCAGCACATAGCCGAGGATGGCGTAGTTGATCAGCGAGAACGGTGCCGCGAGCAGCCTGATCCTGATGTAGACGCCCATCGCCTCGCTGACGCGCGGTTCGGCGCCCATGAACTTTTGCCCGACGATGGCGACCAGCGGCGCAAGGGCAGCGAGCACTATGCCGGCGATAACCGCGATCAGCACGGCGCGCCAGAACACCGCCTGTTCCTCCAGGGCATCGCCACGCCCAAACGCCTGTGCGACAAGGCCAGTGGTGCCCGAGCGCAGGAAATTGAAAGAGGTGAAGACGACGTCGAAGATCAATGCGCCGGCCGCCAGGCCGCCAAGCAAGGCGGCATCGCCGAACTGGCCGATGACAGCCGTGTCGACCAGGCCGAGCATCGGCGTCGTCAGATAGGCAAGCGTCATCGGCACGGCGATGGCGAGCACGGAGCGGTTGGTGACGACAAATGATCCGGGGTGAATCGGGGATCCCGCGTGGATAGGGGATCCGGCGTCGGCTGGTGTTGCACCTTTGTCCAAGGATTGCTGCCTTGCTGATTGCGGCTTGATAGAACCGTCGATGTGCCCCATTTTCCGGCCACCGCGCAATCACCTATCCCTTGACGGCCAACCGAAATCCCGGTCTGGCGTGAGCCAGCCGGATACGATTTCATGCCTCTGCAGATCGTCCATCATCCCGACTACGACGCCGGCTTCGCCGTCAACCATCGCTTTCCGATGAGCAAATATCCGTTGCTGATGGAGGCGCTGCGTACGCGCGGCCTCGCCGGCTTCGACGCGCTCAGCACCGCCGAACCGGCACCGGCGTCATGGCTGGAGCTTGCCCATGCGGCGGACTATGTCGACCAGGTCGTCAACTGCTGCGTGGCCGAGAAGATCGAGCGCGAGATCGGTTTTCCGATCGGACCCCGCGTCTCGCTGCGCGCGCAGCTTGCCACCGGCGGCACCGTGCTGGCGGCGCGGCTGGCCTTGCGCCACGGTATCGCCTGCAACACCGCAGGCGGCAGCCATCATGCGCGGCGCGCGCAGGGCGCGGGCTTCTGCACCTTCAACGATGTCGCCGTCGCCGCATTGGTCCTGCTCGCCGAAGCCGCGGCACAAAACATCCTGGTCGTCGACCTCGACGTGCACCAGGGCGACGGCACGGCGGATATTCTCGCCGATGATCCGCGCGTGTTCACCTTTTCCATGCATGGCGACCGCAACTATCCCGTGCGCAAGATCGCCTCCGACCTCGATGTCGCGCTGCCCGACGGCACGGGTGACGTCGCTTACATGAAGAGGCTCGCCGCCATCCTGCCGGAGCTCTCCGCCCAAGCCCATTGGGACATCGTGTTCTACAATGCCGGCGTCGACGTCCATGCTGAGGACCGGCTTGGCAGGCTGTCGCTGTCGGATGACGGCCTGCGCGCCCGCGACGACATGGTCATCAGCCATTTTCGCGCGCAGGGCGTTCCGGTGTGCGGCGTCATCGGAGGTGGCTATTCAACGGATGTGCCCGCACTCGCGGCGCGCCACGCCATCCTGTTCGAGGTCGCCGCGGGCTACGCCTGATAGTCCTTTTCAAGCACGGTCTTGTCGGAAAACCGGTTCCCACTTTTCGGGATCATGCTCTACTTCCGGTAGTTGGCGAGCCTTAACAGGATGAACGCCGGCACGACGATAGCCGCGCCCAGCAAGATATAGCCGAGGAAGCGGTCGATGGCGTGGAAGCCGAGATTCCACAGGTCCATGAAGAACTTCCGGATGCAGTAGAGCACATCCATCGGCGACCAGCCGAAGGCATTCATGACCAGGCCGACGAGGAAAGACACCACCAGCAGTTTCAGGATCACCTTGAGCGGCGAGTCGCCAAGGAAGCGCGTCAATGCGGACAAGGCCCGTCTCCAGATTGAGGTACCCAGACTCGAGGGCTTCGGCCCAGACATACGCACTTGGCTTGCCCGCTTCAAGCCGGCAGTGTTGCGGGATGCCAAAGGCCTCCACCGAGCGATTGCATGGCAAGATTGTGCTGCTGAACTGGCCAAACCCGCGCCAGACTGTTAAATTTGCGTAAACAGAACCGCTTTAATATCTTGAAAATAAAGCGAAAAATCGTCATTTTTCGACTTCCCGCAATGTGCGCGCAATTTTCGCCTGCGAGACGGTCGGCGTCTTTCAGGTGATTGGCCGCGCGGGCGCTCTGACCCCCCTACCACAGCTGGCGAAAGCCAGTCCCAGGACCGCGCAACCATCCCTGAAAGACGCCAAATCGGAGCCCGACCGCCCCAACGGTCGAGTTCTTCGGGAATTAACCTGCGCATCGATTGCCGGATGCGCGCGTGTGTGGAGTAATGCAGTGTTCTCTCAAGCAAAGATCATCCTGACGGCAAGTGCCCTTGCCGTATGCCTCCTAGGGCCGGCGATGGCCGCCGACCTTTCGCCCACCTACAATGATCCCCCCGCGTTCCAGTGGAGCGGCGCCTATGTCGGCGTGCATGGCGGCACGGCGTTCACCGGGATGCCGAACCCGTTTGCCGGCAGGAATGGTCTCAGCGGCGGCGTTCAGGCCGGCTACAACCAGCAGATGGGTCCAGCGGTTCTCGGTGCCGAGATCGAGGGCTCCTATCTTGGTGGCGCCGAGCACGACGTCCGGGGCGGCAAGATCAAGGAAAAGTGGCGCGGAGCCGCCAAGGCCAAGGCCGGCTTGAGCTTCGACCAGACGCTGCTGTTTGGAACCGGCGGCGTCGCCATGACCAAATTCGACAAGGGCGACAAGGTAAGCAGCACCGACGGATGGAAACTCGGCTATCTGGTCGGCGGCGGCATCGAGCAGGGTTTTGCCGGGGGCCTCTCGGCCAAGGTCGAGTATGACTATGTGCGCACCCCAGGCGTCGAAACGACGTCCGCCCTGGGCAAATCCAAGGCGACGATCGGCAGCCATGAACTGAAGGCCGGCATCAACTACCGGTTCTAGGGCAGGCCATGGGTTCCGTTGAACCCGTCTGTATATTGCTCGAACGACCTTGCGCGGCGCCCGGATGCAACGGGGCCGCGCAATTGCTTTGCCTCCATCCGCACCGGCGTCGACGCGTGTCGGCAGACCGCATTTGTGTGCCAGGTCCTGCGTAATGTCGATGCAATCTTCACACCCTAGGTGCCGCGGATAACCTTGATGACGGGAATCGGATATGTCCAAACGCAGCGCAAACCATCTGGTGTGGATCTCCAAGGCGTTCTTCGTCGCAATCGTGCTGGTGCTGACGGGATGCGCCTCCGACATCATGAAGAACTACATCGGGCAACCGGTCGAATCCGTCATTCTGGACTACGGGCCGCCGACCGCCGTCGTTGATCTCGGTCGGGGCGAGCGGGCCTATCAGTGGCGGACAATATCCACCAACGCGGTTTCCGGGACCTCCAGCGGCGAGGTTCGCCACACAAAACACGGAACCGTCTACGAAGAAACCGAAACGCCTGGCTATATCGAGCGCCAGGAATGCTTCTATACGTTCTATGCCCGCGCCTCGGGCGGCCGATGGTTCATCACCAATTTTCGTCAACCGAAGCTGGAATGCGAATGAATTGCCACAGCGTGCCGGCTGCCTGCGGCGGAGAGTGCGCATGCGCATCCTGCTGATCGAGGACGAGCCGGAAATGGCCTCGGTGCTGAAGACCGCGCTCGAGCGCCAGGACATCATCGTCGACCATGCCGCGACACTGGCGGATGCCGAAGCCGTGGCGCGGCTCGGCCACCATGACGCGGTGGTGCTGGACCGCCGGCTGCCGGACGGCGATGGCCTCAGCCTGATCCCGCGCCTGCGGGCCTTGCATCTGGACGTGCCGGTGATCGCGTTGACGGCGCTCAGCGGGCTCGACGATCGCGTGGCGGGGCTCGATGCCGGCGCCGACGACTACATGGTCAAGCCGTTCGCCACGGTGGAACTGGTTGCCAGGCTCAATGCCTTGCACCGGCGTTCGTTCACCACGCGCGCCCACCAGACGGTGGTCGGCCGCCTCACCTATGATTTTCGCCATCGCGAGGCGCTTGTCGAGGACCAGACGCTGGAGCTGCCGCGGCGCGAACGGCTGGTGCTCGAAACGCTCATCCGCAGGCCGGGCCGGACGATTATGCGCGGGACGCTGGAAGAAGCCGTCTATGCTCTCGACGACGAGATCGGCTCCAATGCATTGGATGCGCACATTTCGCGGCTGCGTCGCAAGCTTGACGACGTCGCTGCCGGTATCGAGATCAGGGCGATCCGCAACCTCGGTTATCTCTTGCGGGCCGCCTCGTGAAGAAGCCGCGCACGCGATCGCTGCAATGGGTGCTGGTGCGGCGGATGATCCTGCTGCAGGCGGCGACACTCCTTGTCTTCATCGTGCTGTGCGCGGCCGCGCTATGGATCGCCAATCCGCGGCTTCTTGTCGACAACGAAGCTGCCGTCGCCGCCCTCAAGGATGCCGTCGATCGTGACGGCAACGGCATATTGATCGTCCATGAGACCGACGGGCTGCGTTCGTTTCGTGAGGGTTTCCCCAATGTCTGGTACATCATCCGCGACAACAGCGGCCAGAGCATCCGCTTCGGCAGCATACCCGATGTCTACACCAGGAATTTTGGCGATCTGCTGGGCCAGGCCGATCACGCCACCATCGGATTTTCCGAAGATGATTTGAGGCCGGAGGCCTATCTCGAAAGGGTTTCGACCAAGGCCGGCACGGTTCAGATCATCGCCGCGACAAGGTCATCGCGGGAAGAGACCGAGGGCCTCGAGGTCACCATTTCGGCCAGCATCGACGTCGCCAAGAACCCGGACGGCAGCAGGAACTGGGAGAAGGCGCTTCCCGCTCTCGTGGCCATCATCGTCATCCTGCTGTTGCCGATTGTCCTCGTCATGGGAGCCACGACCCTGGTGACGACGCCAGCCGTCGTGCGCCGGTCGTTTGCCGGACTTGTCGACACCGTCCAGCAGGCCGCGCGCATCGACATCGGCACCCGTGCGATGCAACTGCCGGTCAAGAATGTGCCGCAGGAGATCGCGCCGCTCGTGCATGCTTTCAACCAGACGCTGGCGCGCCTCGCCCAGGGCTATGACCGGCACAATCGCTTCCTCACCGACGCCGCGCACGAACTGCGCACGCCGATCGCCATCCTGCGCACGCGCGCCGAATTGCTGAAGCAGGAACCGCAAAGCGCGCGCCTGCTGCATGACATCGAGCGCCTGTCGCATCTTGCGCAACAGCTGCTCGACCACCAGTTGCTCGACCGCCCGGCGGACCAGCGCCAAATCATCGACCTCTGCGATCTTGTCAGCCGGGTCGCGGCCGACTTTGCCCCGCTCGCCATCGAAGCAGGCTACGATCTTGCCTTCGAGCCGACAGCCAACAAGGTCCATGTCGAGATCAACGTGCCGCAGATCGAGCGGGCGCTGGCAAATCTCGTGCGCAATGCCATCGATCATGGCGGCGGTTCCGGCACGATCACCATAGCGATCTATGAAACCGGCGGCGTCGAAATCCGCGACGAAGGCCCAGGCATTCCGGCCGATGAGCACGAGAATGTTTTCGAGCCCTTCTACCGCCTGCAGCCGCAATCGCGCGGCGCCGGTCTGGGATTGAACCTTGCCCGGCAGATCGCACTGCTGCACGACGGCTCCATCCGGATATTGGCGGGCTCCTGGCAAGGCGCCCGCATTCGCATGGAGTTGCCGGTTCGGTCGGTGGCCGCGTGCGGCAGAAATGATGGCCGGCCGCCGGCCACGGCCGATCCCATTGGCTTATCTGTTTTCTAACCAATTGCCGCTATTCCCAATCGAATAGCGGGAGCAAGGCTTTGGTGGAGACGGAGAGAAACACCGCGCGACGCGGCGTCATGCTGTCGGTGGTCATCCCATGCTACAACGAGCTGGATGGCGTGGCCGAACTGCACCGGCGGGTAACGGCCGCATGCCTTGAACAAGGCCCTTCCTACGAGATCGTCCTTGTCATCGATGGCGCGACCGACGGTACGCGCGAGGCCATTCTACAACTGGCCGAAAAGGACGAACATGTCGTCGCCATCGACCTCGCCCGCAATTACGGCCACCAGATCGCGTTGAGCGCCGGGCTCGAATTCTGTCGCGGCCAGCGCATTCTCATTCTCGATGCCGACCTGCAGGATCCACCTGAACTGCTCGGCGCGATGATGACGAAGATGAACGAAGGCTTCGATGTGGTCTACGGCCAGAGGCTGACGCGCGATGGCGAAAGCTGGTTCAAGCTCGCCTCCGCGTCCATGTTCTATCGCTTGCTGCGCCGGATGGTCGACGTCGACATAGCCCCGAATACCGGTGATTTCCGGCTGATGAACCGTCGTGCGCTCGACCATCTGAACGCGATGCCAGAACGTTACAGGTTCATTCGCGGCATGGTTAGCTGGATCGGGCTGAAACAGGTGGCTTTCCCCTATGAGCGGCACCGCCGCTTTGCCGGCACCACCCATTATCCGCTGAAGAAAATGCTTCTTCTGGCGGTCGACGCGATGACCAGCTTCTCCATCGTGCCCTTGCGCTTCGCTTCGCTGCTCGGAATGATGTTCGGGCTTCTGGGGCTGGTCGTGCTCGGCTACACGCTGTTCGAATGGTCGGTCGGAAACGTGTTGCCCGGCTGGACCAGCCTTGCCGCGATCGTGCTGATCCTCGGCAGCGTCCAGCTTATGGTGCTCGGAATCTTCGGCGAGTATCTCGGGCGCATGTACATGGAGACAAAGCGGCGGCCGCTCTACTTCGTCAACGAGATCGTTTCGCGCAGCCAGGCGGTGGAGGACGGCGAATTGCCGGTCCATCGCCTGCAGGAGATGGCAAAGAGGGCCGCACGTGCTTGAGGCGGAGTTCGACCAGTTTGCGCGGGAATATCAGGAGCAGCATGCCGCAAGCATAAGGCTGAGCGGCGAAAACCCGGATTTCTTCGCCAGGTACAAGATCGACGACGTCGCCGCGACGCTGCGGCGGGCCGGTGTCAAACCCCGACGAGTACTGGATTTCGGCGCCGGCGTCGGCAATTCGCTCGGCCATATGCGCAACGCGTTTCCCGACGCGGAGATCACCTTGCTCGATCCTTCGCGGGAATCGCTCGACATCGCCAGCAAGCGCTTTCCCGGCCAGGCCGCCTTCACGCATTTCGACGGCAAGACAATTCCTTTTGCCGACGGCAGCTTCGACCTGGCCTTCGCGGCCTGTGTATTCCACCATATTCCCGAGGACCTGCAGATCGGACTGTTCGCCGAGATCGGCAGGGTGCTGGCCGATGGCGGCAGCTTCTTCGTCTTCGAACACAATCCCTGGAACCCGCTGACCACGCACGCGGTGAGAAACTGTGCCTTCGATGAAAACGCGGTTTTGATAAATTCGCGCGAGATGCGCAGGCGCATGGCCGAGGCGGGCCTTGCCAATACGAGGATCGTCTACCGGATTTTCTTTCCTCGGATGCTTGCGAGACTGAGGCCGTTCGAGCGCTTCCTCACCAAGGTACCTGTCGGAGCCCAATATTTTGCGCATGTGGTCAAGCCTGCCGTTTGACTTCCCGAGGATGCTGCGATTTGGCGCCGTCGGTCTGTTGAACACGGCGCTGGGATACGCTGTCATCCTGGCCGGGCTTGCGCTGGGTCTGGGCGACATCCTTGCCAACGCCACGGGTTATGCCGCCGGCCTTGTCCTCGGCTTCTTCCTCAACCGCCAATGGACCTTCAGCAGAGCCGATGGTTTCCAGCCCGGAACCGCGCTGCGCTACGGGGGTGTCTTTCTGGTCGCCTACAGCGTCAATCTGGCCGTCGTGATCGCCGCCCGTTCAGCAGGCATCGTCGAAAACCCGCTGGTCCACCTCGCGGGAATCTGCGTCTATTCGGTTGTTTTCTATCTTGGCTCGGCTCGCTTCGTGTTTGTGGGGCGCGGGGACGACAGCACCGACCGCACAGTTCGGGTGGCCGACAAGCCTCGGCAGCACCCCGCCAATCCAACACCTTGAACCCAACTGTCACCGGAACCGATCAGAGGCGGCGCAGCATGAACGACGCTCAGGCCAGTGCGGAGGCCGCGACATACAACGAGCGGAACAGGCTGATCTTCTGCCTGTTCGCGGCCTTGGCGATGGCCGGTGCGTTGGGTGCCCAGGCAGGCGCCACCCTGCAGGATCCCGACAGCTGGTGGCAAGTGAAGGTCGGTCTGGATTTCCTGACTAACCGGACATTTCCGACCGTCGATCCCTATTCCTACACGTTTGCCGGCCAGCCCTGGATTGCCAAGGAATGGCTGGGACAGGTCCTGCTGGCTCTTGCCTACCGGGCGGGCGGCTGGAACGGGGTCGTCACCGCGATCATCGCCTCGATCTCCCTGACGGTTTTCCTCATGGGGTGGTTTCTCAGCGCATGGCTGAAACCGATCCTGGCGATTACACTGGCCTTCGCGGCGGTGTTCCTGATCAACCCGATCTTCACGGCGCGTCCGCATGTCTTCACCTTCCCGATCATCGTCATCTGGACGGCGGTGCTCTTCGGTGCGGCGAGGGAAGAACGGGCGCCGCCCTGGTGGCTGCTTGTGCTGGTCGTGTTATGGGCGAACCTGCACGCCACCTTCACCTTGAGCTTCGTCATCGCGGCTTTTGCCGGTCTCGATCTGCTGGCGCGCACGGGCCTGTCGAAACCGTCCCTGCTGGCGAAGTGGATCGCGTTCGGTCTGCTTTGCCCGCTGGTCAGCCTGATCCACCCCTACGGCGTCCAGGCCATCCTGGCGACGCTCGCCGTGGCCTACGGCAATGAGGCGGTGTCGCTGATCATGGAATGGAAACCGTTCAATCAGCCGGACAGTCCCGTCCAGGAAGCGGCGATGCTGCTGGCGCTTTTCGGGCTACTGGTGTCCCGATTGCGAATTGGCTGGGCCAAGGCCTTGTTCGTCGTCTTCACCTTGCATGTCTATCTCGCCCATGTGCGCTTCATGTATCTGTTCTTCCTGCTGATTCCGCTGGTGATGGCGGCCGAGGTCGCCCAGCAATATCCCTCGCTTTCGGCCACCGCATGGCTGGCCGAAAAGCGCGACGGACTGGAGAGATTCTTCGCCAGGCGGTTCTACGCCATCTGCGGCACGGCAGCCGTTCTGCTGATTGGCGGGGTCACTGTGCTCGGCAGCGTCTATCAGGTAGCGCCAAGTCCGAAGACATCGGCCAGCGGGGCGCTGGCATTCGCGCAAAGCCATCATCTATCCGGCAACGTGCTGAATTCCTACAATTTCGGCGGCACGCTGATTTTCCACGGGTTCAAGACCTATATCGACGGACGGACGGACCAGCTGTTCCTGGGAGGTTTCACAAAAGCCGATGACGAGACGGGTCACAGCAACGGCAAGCCACTCCTCGAAGCCCGGTTGAAGAAATACGCAATAGGCTGGGCGCTGCTGTCGGCTGACGACGCCCGCATCCCCTTTTTCGACCAGTTGGGCTGGAAGCGGGCCTATGCGGACGACCATGCAGTGATCTATCTGCCTGGCGCCTGATCCTGGTGCGTTGCTGGCGAATTTCGCGACGGCCAATATATGCCTTGACACGTATGTTGCAGCGCAACAAATTACTGCTTGGGGATAAGCCTGTGAGATCGATGAGCCGGGATTTTCAGCACGACCTGAGGCATCGCCGAATGAGCGTGGCGGGTGCGGCCGCACGGATCCTGGTGGCCGTGTGCGAGCCGGCCGGATGAACTACCGGCGCGACATCGACGGCCTGCGGGCCGTTGCGGTGCTGCCCGTCGTGCTCTTCCATTTCGGCGTGTCCGCCATTCCTGGCGGCTTCACCGGTGTCGACATCTTCTTCGTCATATCGGGCTATCTGATCAGCGGCAGCCTGCTCGATGATCTTGAGCGGGGCCAGTTCTCGATCGGCCGCTTCTACTGGCGCCGCGCACGGCGCATCCTGCCGGCGCTGACCTTCGTCATCCTGCTCGCGAGCATTGCCGCCTGGTTCATCCTTCTGCCTTCGGATCTCCACGAATTCAGCCTTAGCGTGATCGCCGCCTCGACCTTCTGGTCGAACATCTATTTCTGGAAAACGACGAACTATTTCTCCATCGACGCCGAACTGCGGCCGCTCCTGCACACATGGTCGCTTTCGGTGGAAGAGCAGTATTATATCTTCGCGCCGATCCTCCTTTATCTGATCTACCGATACGTCTCGAAACGCTGGCTGACGGTACTTCTGCCGATGGCCGTCGGCAGCTTTGCCCTGGCAGTCATAGCAACCTCGCTGGCACCGACGGCAGGCTTCTATCTCTTGCCGACGCGCATATGGGAGCTGGCGCTGGGCGCCATGCTGATGTTGCGGAAGCCTCCGGTCCTAGCCAGTCGGCTGGCGGCGGACCTGATCGGCCTCGCCGGCTTTGCCCTGATTGCATTTGGCTTTGTGATGATTTCGGACAGCGATCCGTTCCCCGGCTACAACGCCCTATTCCCCTGCATCGGAACAGCTTTGCTGATCTATGCTGGCCAGGATAACGCCGACAGGCCGGCATCTGTCGCCACTCGCGTGCTTCGGTTGGCGCCGCTGGTCTGGGTCGGCCTCATTTCCTATTCGCTTTACCTCGTCCACTGGCCGATCAACTCGTTCGTCCATTATCTCTCCCTGAAGACTGTCGGTGTGCCAACGATTATCGCGATGACGGTGGCCAGTTTCGCCTTGGCGGCATTCTCCTGGAAATATGTCGAGCAACCCTTCCGCCACAAACGCGCCTATACCGCCCCGCTGCCTATCTTCGCCTTTTCGGCGACGGCAATCGTGCTGCTGTGCGCCGGTGGTTTGGCCGGTGCACTGGGCAACGGTTTCCCGCAACGGTTTCCGGATTTCTCGACCGAACGTATCCGGGTCGGCGACTGGCGCAACGGCATCTGTTTCAACGAAAACGGGACCCGCATCGAAGACTGGAACCTTGCCGACTGCACCCGTACAATGGGCTTTGCCACCAATGTGCTGCTGTGGGGCGATTCTTTCGCTGCCCATTATGTTCCGGGACTTGAGCCCAACGCCCAGAAAATCCAGGCCAATGTCATCCAATACACCTATGCCGGCTGTCCGCCCGACCTGACCTATTTTTCCTATGCTCGGCCCGCCTGCACCCGCTTCAACGAACGGGCCTTGTCGATTATTCGCGACGCCAACATCCAGGCGGTGATCTTGAGCGGCCGATGGACCGACTACCAGGCCAGGGGCTTCGACGGCCTGCAGAAGACGATCGATCGGCTTCGCGAGATGGGGGTCAAGGTCTATACCGTCGGCCAGTCTCCGGAATTCATCGCCGACGTCCAGAAGATCGCTTTCTTGGTGAAACGGGAGCATGCCGGAACCACATCCTGGCCGATGGCTATGGATCCGAACATCAACGCACGGGTTCTGCCGTTCACCAAAGGGGCCGATTTCATAGATCCGCTGACGTATCTGTGCGACTCGGCCGGTTGTTCATACGCCGATGCCACGACCAATGAATTTCTCTACTTCGACTATGGCCACTTCTCTTCCGCCGGCGCGACGCTGGCCATCTCGAAATACTGGCCAAGCTTCGCCCCCGGCAATAAGGTCGCGGAGGCAAAACGGCAATTCACGGCCGCGGGCGCGCCGTGATCCGCAGCACGACCGTCGTGAGAACAGACCGCTTTGCGATTGCCCGAAGCCGGGCCGTCATGGTAACGAGGGCGCACGCGGGTATGATGTAATGGTAGCTTGTCAGCTTCCCAAGCTGAACGCGAGGGTTCGATTCCCTCTACCCGCTCCAGTCTAAGGCGTCAGAACCATTTCAGCGCCTGCCTGTTCGTCGAACACAACCGAGCAGCCTCGCGCAAGCGCCACCGTTGCGAGGGCGTTTGCTGCCACGTCATCCGATGAAACGAAATCGCCGGTCAACACCCGCAATTCTTCCACGCCTTCAGCCATGGAAACGAAATTCCCGACCGATCGATCGTGCTTGCAGGCCTCGATCACGTAAAGCAGATCGATGATTTCGAAGCTGCGCATGTTCAGCCTCCAGAAGAAATCGTCCCTTGCAAGATCATGAACGCATTGGCGGGAAACAATGTTCCCAGTTCGCTTTCGCTAGAGCAATTCCAGGAACGGTTTTCCGTCCGGAATTGCGTCAAAACGAGGAGTTAGAGCGGGTCGCCGTTTCCGTGAAACGGTGAACTGCTCTAGCCTCGGCCTGGCGGTGCTTTCGCCGGACAACCTACCCGGGCCAGCCATCATCCCACTTCCCTCAGAATGAAGTCGTGCAGCATCTTGGCGGCCGGCGACAGCGCGCGATTCCTGACCGTGATCAGGCTGTAGGGCCTGACCTCGATGTCGAATTCGGTCTGGACGACGTCAATGGCGCCGGCCAGCCCGTCAGGGTTCTGGATGAATTTCGCCACCTGGACAGAGACCGGTGCGATGGCATCGGATTGCGCGACCATGACCAGGGTCAGGAGCAGCGAACTGGTGTTCAGGATGCGGTCCGGCAGAGCGATGTTGCGGTTGAGGAAGTTGCTCTCCATCGCCTGGCGCAAGGGCGAGCCGCCAGACTGGAAGACCCAGTCATAGGCGGCGGTCTCTTCCAGCCGCACCGCCTCGCCCTTGGTGAGCGGATGGCCCCGGCGCACGATCAGGCAGGCCTTCTCGACGCCGATGACGCGCGACTCGAACAGCCGCGGATTGAGATCGTCGGGGATGCGCGCGATGATGAAGTCATGGCGCGTGGCGATCAGCTCACGTGCCAGCACATTGGAGGTCTCGACCTGCATGGTGATCTCGATACGCGGGTAAATGCGGCGGATTTCACGAATTGCCGGCACCGCCAACTCGATGGCCGGCGCGGTCACGGCACCCAGGAAAACCGAACCGCCCTTGCCCGCCTTGAGCTCGGAAATCTCGCGGTCGACCTCGCGCATCTCCAGCAGGATCGAGCGCGCGCGCCTGGCCAAAGCCTTGCCGTATGGCGTCAAGGTGATACCGCGCGGCAGCCTCTCGCACAGCTTGACCTCCAGCACCGCCTCCATCTCCGCGATCATGCGCGAGGCCGCCGGCTGCGAAATGTTCAGAACCTGGGCTGCCGCGCTGACCCGGCCATGGTCGTCGAGCGCGACGATCATGCGCATGTGACGCAGACTGAGACCGCTGCGCAGCAGGGTTTCGCCATCGCCCGGTGCTTCTCTGTAACCATTTGAAGCTGTTGTCGGATTCCCGGGCCGCGCCATCGCTTTCCCTGCCTTCTGCTCGTGTTAGGCCGACATCGGGGTCAGCCCGTCACGTCGCAATACATATACCAACCATGATATAGCAACCATCAAAGATCGCATTTGACAGTTATGGCAAAGACCCACACCCTCCGCGCGTTCCAAGACGTGACGGTCGCTGACGAGCAAAATCGTATCGATTGAATCAGCGTCTCGGGGCCATGGGAGGATACCGGAGATCGATATGACGGCAGCAGTGCCTTGGCGCTTCTGCACGATTGCGCGGCCCGCGACCCCCGGGGTGCCGCGTCCATCAACCAGGGAGAGTTAAAGTGAAAATCATCAAGACACTGGCCGCCGTCGCGGCCCTTGGCATCGCTGCCATGACCTATTCGGCGCACGCAGCCGACAAGGGTCTCGTCGGCGTGCTGATGCCGACCAAGACCTCGCAGCGCTGGATCAACGACGGCGACGCCGTCAAGTCCCAGCTCGAGGCTCTCGGCTACACCGTCGATCTGCAATACGCGCAGGACGACATCCCCAACCAGCTCAGCCAGCTGGAAAACGAGATCACCAAAGGCCCGAAGGCGCTGATCATCGCTTCGATCGACGGCACCACCCTGTCGGATGCTCTGCAGAAGGCCGCTGACGCGGGCGTCGTCGTCGTCGCCTATGACCGCCTGATCAAGAAGACCGCCAATGTCGACTACTACACCACCTTCGACAATTTCGGCGTCGGCGTGATCCAGGCGAATTCGCTGGTCAAGGGCCTCAAGGAGCGTTTCCCGAACACCAAGCCGTGGAACGTCGAACTGTTCGGCGGCTCGCCCGACGACAACAACGCCTTCTTCTTCTACAATGGCGCCATCTCCGTCCTGCAGCCGCTGATCGACGACGGCTCGATCAAGATCAAGTCCGGCCAGACCGGCATGGACAAGGTCGGCACGCTGCGTTGGCTCGCCGCCACCGCCCAGGCGCGCATGGACAACCTGCTGTCGGCCAACTATTCGGACGGCAGCCGCGTCGATGGCGTTCTTTCGCCCTATGACGGCCTGTCGCGCGGCATCACCGCCTCGCTGCGCGCCGTCGGCTACGGCACCGAGGCTCAGCCGTGGCCTGTTGTGACCGGCCAGGACGCCGAGACCGCTTCGGTCAAGCTGATCATCACGGGCGAGCAGTATTCGACCGTGTTCAAGGACACCCGCGAACTGGCCAAGGCCACCGTCGAACTCGTCGACAAGGTGCTCTCGGGCGGCAAGCCGGACGGCCTCGATGAAAAGACCTACAACAACGACGTCAAGGTCGTTCCTTCGATCCTGCTGACGCCGCATGAGGTCGACAAGTCGAACTACCAGGCGCTGGTCGTCGACTCCGGCTACATCAAGGCCGACGAGCTGAAGTAACCCCGGTTACAAAGTCAGGGGTCCTGCGCAACGCAGGGCCCCTTTTCGTTCACCAGCGAGCCCGGTATTGTCGCCGACCTCGCCGGCAATGTTTGCCGAGCTCTCAAGGAGCGGTTGTCCCATGGCCTCGACGATTTTGGAGATGCGCGACATCACCAAGACGTTCCCCGGCGTGAAGGCGCTGTCGAACGTCAACCTCAGCGTCGAGGAAGGCGAGATCCATGCCGTGGTCGGCGAAAACGGCGCCGGCAAGTCGACGCTGATGAAGGTGCTGTCGGGCGTCTATCCCTCAGGAACCTATGACGGCCAGATCATCTTTAACGGCGAGGAATGCCAGTTCAAAGGCATCCATGACAGCGAGCGCAAGGGCATCGTCATCATCCACCAGGAACTTGCGCTGGTGCCGATGCTGTCGATCGCCGAAAACATCTTCCTCGGCAACGAGCACGCCAGATACGGCATCATCGACTGGAATGCCAACGAGGCGCGCACCAGCGCCCTGTTGAAGAAGGTGGGCCTCAAGGAGGACCCCAAGACGCTGATCACCAATATCGGCGTCGGCAAGCAGCAGCTGGTCGAGATCGCCAAGGCGTTGAGCAAGGAAGTCAAGCTCCTGATCCTCGACGAGCCGACGGCGTCGCTCAGCGAAAAGGACAGCCAGGCGCTGCTCGACCTTCTGCTCGAATTCAAGCGGCAGGGCATGACCTCGATCCTGATCTCGCACAAGCTCAACGAGGTGAACCGGGTCGCCGACAAGGTCACGGTCATTCGTGACGGGCGCACCATCGAGACGCTGGCCAAGAAGGACATCTCTGAAGACCGCATCATCACTTCGATGGTCGGCCGCTCACTCGACGACCGCTATCCGCCGCGCGAGCCTGATATCGGCGAGATCGTGTTCGAAGTGAAGAACTGGTCGGTCTATCACCCGATCCATGCCGAGCGGCAGGTGATCAAGGGTATCGACATCAACGTGCGCAAGGGCGAAGTGGTGGGTATTGCCGGGCTGATGGGCGCTGGCCGCACCGAATTCGCCATGAGCCTGTTCGGCCGCTCCTACGGCCGCCGCATCTCCGGCGAGGTGCTGCTCAAGGGCAAGCCGGTCGACGTATCCTCGGTGAGCAAGGCGGTCCAACACGGCATCGCCTACGTCACAGAGGACCGCAAGACCTACGGTCTCAACCTTATCGACCATATCAAGCACAACATCACGCTGGCCAATCTTGGCGGCGTCTCGCGCCACAGCGTGATCGACGACATGCGCGAGCTCGCCGTTGCCAACGACTATCGCAAGAAGACCAATATCCGCGCGTCCAGCGTCTATCAGATGACCGGCAATCTCTCCGGCGGCAACCAGCAGAAGGTGGTGCTGTCGAAATGGCTGTTCGCCGACCCGGACGTGCTGATCCTCGACGAGCCGACACGCGGCATCGATGTCGGCGCCAAGTACGAAATCTATACGATCATCGCGCGGCTCGCCTCGGAGGGTAAGGCGATCGTGGTCATCTCGTCGGAAATGCCGGAATTGCTCGGCATCACCGACCGCATCTACGTCATGAACGAAGGGCGCATCGTGGGCGAAATGCCCGCCGCGGAAGCAAGCCAGGAAAAAATAATGCGTGCCATCGTTCGTGGAGAAGGAAAAGCAGCATGAGCACCGAAAGCGCCCCCGCCCCGCAGGGCAACGTCGCCGAAGAGCAGCGCCCACGCATCGCCGTCTCGGCGCTGACGACGAACCTGCGCGAGTACGGCCTGATCCTGGCGCTGATCGCCATCATGGTGTTCTTCCAGTTCACCACGAACGGAACGCTGTTCAAGCCGGTGAACCTGAGCAATCTGGTGCAGCAGAACTCGTTCATCATCGTGATGGCGCTGGGCATGCTGCTGGTGATCGTCTCCGGCCATATCGACCTCAGCGTCGGATCGGTCGCCGGTTTCATCGGCGCGCTGGCGGCGATGATGATGGTCATCTGGCCGCTCGGCCCGTTCAGCAATCCGCTGGTGGTGTCGATCATCTGCCTGATCGTGGGCGGCGCGATCGGCGCCGCGCAAGGCTACTGGATCGCCTATCACCGAATACCGAGCTTCATCGTAACGCTGGCCGGCATGCTGATCTTCCGCGGCATCTGCCAGGCCCTGCTGGGCGGCGGATCCTCGGTGGGGCCGCTACCCGATGGCTTCAAGGCGCTCAGCTCCGGCTTCATTCCGGATGTCATCGGGCCACTGACGCTTATCCCGCCGACGGTGAACGCGGCCGGCAAGACCATCCTGGGCAGCGGCCTGACGCTGCACATGACGACGATTGTGCTGGGCCTGATCGCCGTGCTGGCCTATGCCTATTTCGGGGTGAGGACGCGCCGCAAGCGCGAACGCCATGGCTATGAGGCCGAGCCCTTTGCCCTGTTCGTCGTCAAGACGCTGGTCGGCAGCGCGCTGGCCCTGTTCCTGGTCTACCAGTTCGCCAGCTACAGGGGCCTGCCGGTGGTGCTGCTCGTCATGGGCGTGCTGATCTCGCTGTTCGTCTTCGTCACCAAGCGCATGACCATCGGCCGCCGTATCTACGCCATGGGCGGCAATTCCAAGGCCGCGCAGCTGTCGGGCATCAACACCGAGCGGCTGACGCTGATGGTGTTCATCAATATGGGCGTGCTGTCGGCGCTCGGCGGCCTGATCATCGCGGCGCGACTGGGACAGGCGGTGCCGGCCGCGGGCCTCGGCAGCGAGCTCGACGTCATCGCCGCCGTCTTCATCGGCGGCGCCTCGGCGATGGGCGGCGTCGGTCAGGTCATCGGCGCGGTGGTCGGCGGCTTCATCATGGGCGTGATGAACAACGGCATGTCGATCATGGGCGTCAACGTCGACTGGCAGCAGGTGGTCAAAGGCCTGGTGCTGCTCGGTGCCGTGATCTTCGACGTCTACAACAAGAACAAGGCTTGAACGGGCTTAAGAGCAATTCCAGGAAAAGTGTGAAACGGTTTTCCGCCCGGAATTGCACCAAGACAATGAGTTAGAGCGGTTTGCCGTTTCCGTGAAACGGTGAACTGCTCTAGTCGAGGCAAGCAGGAGGCATACGATCGCGGCGCTGCCGGCAACCCGCCGGTAACAGAAGTCCCTGAGGGACCAGGCCCGCGAGCGCAATCCGAACTGAGAATTTAAACCGTGGCATGGACGAGGTCCCGGCCGCGCCGAGCACTCTGCCGTTTTGGCAGTCCTGCCAAGGCAAATGAGAGAGGATTCATCATGCTGATCTCCCAGATCCTTGACGACGCCGAGACCATCCGCGTCGTCGCCCGCAATGGCGGCAAGACCCGGATCATCAATGGCGCCCGCAGCGTCTATTCGCTGGCGATGGAGGCCGCCCGCACCGGCGTCGGCCTCGTCGCGCTGATCGAACGCAAGGGGCTTGGCGAGACGGTCGATCTCGAGGCCGCTTACAAGAAGGGGCGGCTGCTGTCGCCGATCAATCACCCCGATCCGGCGCATCTGCACCTGACCGGCACCGGGCTGACGCATCTCGGCTCCGCCGCAACGCGCGATTCCATGCACAAGAAGCTGAGCGCCGACGGCGAGGAGCAGCTCACCGATTCCATGAAGATGTTCCGCATGGGGCTGGAGGGCGGCAAGCCGGCGAAAGGCCAGATCGGCGTGCAGCCGGAATGGTTCTACAAGGGCAATGGCACGATGGCGGTGGCGCCAGGCGCCGCACTCCTGTCACCGGCCTTTGCCAAGGACGCCGGCGAAGAGCCCGAGGTGGCCGGCATCTATGTCATCGGCGATGACGGCGCACCTTTCCGCGTCGGCTTCACGCTGTCGAATGAGTTTTCCGACCACGTCACCGAGCGCGTGAACTATCTGTTCCTCGCCCATTCCAAGCTGCGCAACGCCTCGTTCGGTCCGGAAATCCTGATCGGCGACCTGCCGCCCGATATCCGCGGCACCTCGCGCATCGTGCGCGACAGCGAGGTGCTGTGGGAAAAGCCGTTCCTGTCCGGTGAAGCGAACATGTCGCACACCATCGCCAATCTCGAGCATCACCATTTCAAATACGCGGCCTTCCGCCAGCCGGGCGACGTGCATGTGCATATGTTCGGTACGGCGACGCTGTCCTTCGCCGACGGCATCAAGACCGAGGCCGGCGATGTGTTCGAGATCGAGGCCGGGGATTTCGGCCTGCCGCTGCGCAACCCGCTGGAGATCGAGCAGCCGGTGAAGGTGGCTGTGAAGGCGCTGTGAGGCGTCGATGACAGCGTGATCTCCCCCCTCGTGGGGGAGATGGCCGGCAGGCCAGAGGGGGGCGCTGTCCCGCCAACGTCTCCATCCTACTTAGTTTTTCTTTCGAACCAGTCTGCTGGTGCAGAGAGGTCGCGATCCCTCGCGCCCCCCTTCTGCCCTGCCGGGCATCTCCCCCACGAGGGGGGAGATTGGCGGCTTCGACGTCTCAATAAATATCGAAGTCGAAATATTTGGCCTGGATCTTCTTGTAGGTGCCGTCGGCGACGATGGCGTCGATTGCGGCGTTGAGCTTGTCGCGCAGGGCCGTGTCTTCCAGGCGCACGGCAATGCCGGCTTGCGTCTCCGTACCCTTGACGTCTCCAATCATCTTGCAGCAGCCTTCGCTCGCCTTCTTCATCCAGTCCACCAGCACGAACTTGTCCGAAATGACCGCATCGAGGCGGCCATTCTGCAGATCGGTGATCGCCTCTTCCTGGGTCGGGTAGAGCTTTGCCTCAGCGCCCGCCTTGCCATATTCATTCTGGGCATAGTCGGCCTGCGTGGTCGAAGCCTGGGCGCCCACCGTCTTGCCGGCAAGGGCCGCCGGTTCGGTCGAGGTGAGATCGCTGTCCTTAGGCGCCACCAGAGCGAGCGGTGTCGTATAGTATTTGTTGGTGAAGGCGACCTGTTTCTTGCGCTCCTCGGTGATGCTCATCGAGGCGATGATGGCGTCGAACTTCTTGGCCTGCAAAGCGGGAATGATGCCGTCCCAATCCTGGGTGACGATTTCGCATTCGACCTTCATCTGCGCGCACAGCGCATTGGCGATGTCGATGTCGAAGCCCTCCACCTTGCCGTCGGCCGTAATGGTGTTGAACGGCGGATAGGCGCCCTCGGTGCCGATCTTGATTTTCTCCGCCGCCTGCGCCGACAAAGAGCCGGCAGCCATCACCAGCATGGCAGCGCCTGCTGCCGATACGATCCATTTTGAAATCTGCATTTTCTTGGTTCCCCTTGCAGTGTTTCGTTTCAAGGTCAGCGTAACCAAGCATGGCGGGGCAGAGTCAGGCAAGCTGAGTCTGGTCGGGACCGAAGGCCATCAATCGATTAGGTCGATTTCAAATTCAGGTAGCCTTTGCCACTTGGCAAATGGATTTGGATCACGCCGCCAATACTCCAGCACTTTGACTGGCTCAACACTCAGGTCGCCGTTCTCGGCATGCAAACCTGCTGGAGGCTCGCCCATTGCCAAAGTCTTCGACCGGGTCAGATGATCGGCTCTCTCAAACTGGGCGGTGTGCCCGCATATCAACTGCAGATATTCAGGACCACCGCGCGCCCGAGCCAATACAAGGAGGCATTCCGTTGGCCTACCATACGCGCCCATGCCTGGACGAAACGGAGCAAAGCGCGGCACGTCATGGACATCCCACCAAATCGGTTTGCTGTCGGTTAGCGATAAGATGTCGTCATAGGGGTCGTTCATTGAACTCACCGCTCTTCCAGTACGAACCATCTCCTGGCCGAGTTTTCACAAGAGCTCCGCCTGATCAAGTATTCAGCGCGCGGCGCGGAAATGCTTGGACAGCTTCAGGCCCTGCGCCTGGTAGTTGGAGCCGAGATCGGTGCCGTAGAGCGCCTGCGGCCGCTTCAGCATATGTTCGTAGACCAGCCGGCCGACGATCTGGCCGTGGTCAAGGATGAACGGCACTTCATGGCTGCGCACTTCCAGCACCGCCCGGCTGCCGGTGCCGCCGGACGCCGAATGGCCGAAGCCCGGATCGAAGAAGCCGGCATAGTGGACGCGGAATTCGCCTACCAGCGGATCGAAGGGCGTCATCTCGGCGGCGTAGAGCGGCGGCACGTGCACCGCTTCCTGGCTGACGAGGATGTAGAATTCATCGGGATCGAGCACCAGTTCGCCGGCGCCGCTCTTGTGGATCGGCTCCCAGAAGTCGACGACCTCCTGGGCCGCGCGCTTGTCGACATCGACGAGGCCGGTGTGATGCTTGCCGCGATAGCCGACCAGGCCGTTCTGATCGCCGTTGAGGTCGATCGACAGCGCGATCCCGCCGCCGGAAATGTTCGGCGGCTCGGTGGCGACCAGCATCTCGGTGCGATGCAGGTCGTGCAACTCGGCTTCGGAGAGCAACGCATTGCCGGTGCGGAAACGGATCTGCGACAGGCGTGAGCCGGTGCGGACCACGATCGGGAAGGTGCGCGGGCTGACTTCCAGAAAGAGCGGGCCATGATAGCCGGCGGCGATCTTGTCGAACTCGTGGCCGCGATCGGTCATGACGCGGGTGAAGATGTCGAGCCGTCCGGTCGAACTCTTCGGATTGGCCGAGGCCGAAATGTCCGCCGGCAGCGCCAGGCTTTCAAGCAAGGGCACGATGTAGACGCAGCCGGTCTCCAGCACCGCGCCCTCGGCAAGATTGATCTCGTGCAGTTGCAGCCGGTCGAGCTTTTCCGAAACCTTGTGGTTGGGGCCGGGCAGAAAGGAGGCGCGCACCCGCCAGGCCTTGTCGCCGAGCCTGAGATCGAGGCTGGCCGGCTGGATCTGGTCGGCGTCGAGCGCACGCGCCGACTTCAGCGCGCCGGACTGGAACAGCGCTGAAATGTCCTGATCGGGAAGAATGCCTGTCTGCCGCAAGGCTCCACTCCTAGGTCAGACGTTTTTCTTGTCGCAGGTTCTTGTCGCAAAACCGTGGAACACTTTTGCGGAACCTGCTTGGTACAAACCTCTTAATGAAGCCGGCAATTGACGCAAGCGCGGTGCGGGTCTAAAGGGTCGTTATCCCGTGGTGATTTGGCCGGTCGGCTTGCAGCCACGTTAAACAAGTCGCTAAAGGACCGTCGGGCCGCAAGGCCGTATGGACCGGTTGCGACTTTCGCGGCCGGTTTTTTTGTGTCTGGAAGAAGAGCGATGAGCACCAAGAAGCACAACTGGAAGCCTCAGACGGCACTCGTGCACAGCGGAACACTGCGTTCCGGTTTCGGCGAAACGTCGGAAGCGATCTACCTCACCCAGGGCTATGTCTACGAAACGGCGCAGGCCGCCGAGGCCCGTTTCAAGGGTGAGGAACCGGGCTTCATCTATTCGCGCTACGCTAATCCGACCGTCGACATGTTCGAAAAACGCATGTGCGCGCTCGAAGGCGCCGAAGACGCCCGCGCCACCGCGTCCGGCATGGCTGCGGTGACGGCCGCCCTTCTGTGCAGCGCCAAGGCCGGCGACCATATCGTGGCGGCGCGTGCGCTGTTCGGCTCCTGCCGCTGGGTGGTCGAGACGCTGGCGCCGAGATACGGCATCGAGGCGACGCTGGTCGACGGCACCGACATCGCCAATTGGGAAAAGGCGATCAAGCCGAACACCAAGCTGTTCTTCCTGGAAAGCCCGACCAATCCGACGCTGGAAGTGGTCGATATCGCCGCTGTCGCTTCGCTTGCCAATTCGATCGGCGCCAGGCTGATCGTCGACAATGTCTTCGCCACGCCCCTGCAGCAGAAGCCCTTGCAGCTCGGTGCCCATATCGTCGTCTATTCGGCGACCAAGCACATAGACGGCCAGGGGCGCTGTCTCGGCGGGGTGATCCTGTCGGACAAGAAGTGGATCGACGAGAACCTGCACGACTATTTCCGCCATACCGGCCCAAGCCTGTCACCCTTCAACGCCTGGACGCTGCTGAAAGGCCTGGAAACGCTGCCGCTGCGCGTGCGCCAGCAGACGGAAAGTGCCGGCCGGATCGCGGATTTCCTGGCCGAGCGGCCGGAGATCGCCCGCGTCATCTATCCCGGCCGCGCCGACCACCCGCAGGCTGATATCGTCAAGAAGCAGATGGCGGGCGGCTCGACGCTGATCTGCCTCGACGTCAAGGGCGGCAAGCAGGCGGCCTTTGCCTTGCAGAACGCGCTCGACATCGTCTTGATCTCCAACAATCTCGGTGACGCCAAGAGCCTGATCACCCACCCGGCGACGACGACGCACAAGAATCTGAGCGACGAGGCGCGCGCCGAGCTCGGCATCGGGCCGGGCACGCTCCGGCTGTCGGTCGGGCTGGAAGACACCGACGATCTGCTTGAGGACATCGCGCAGGCGCTGAAGGCCAGGTAGGGCCTTCAGGCGCCGGACGGCGTCTCCTCCAGCTCGGCCGTCTTGGTGCCGATGGTCATCGCATTGCCGCGCCAGTCGACGGCGCCGCCGAGCCAGCCGCGCCCCCACATCGCCGGCAGGATCAGGTCGCGCATCATGATCGCGGCCACCATGCGTGGCGACAGGTACCAGCCCTTGGACCAGGCCAGCGCGCACTCGGGAAGGTAGAAGGCTACCAGCACTGCAAGGGCGGTTGCCCAGAGGCTGAAGCCCGCACTGGCCGCGGCAATCAGCGCAAGCACCAGCGGCACCACGGCGCCGGTCAGGATTTCGGGTGCGAAGAACAGCGGGAAAGTGACGCGGCGCAGGCGCGCCCAACGGGCCTGACGCGACCAGATCTCGTCAAAAGAGCGCCGGCCAAGCGGCTGCTCGAAGGGGGCGGCGACGAGATTGACGCGCAGGCCGAGACCGTTCACCAGCTTGGTCGCGGCGGCATCCTCCGCGATCTCGGCGGCCAGCGCGCGGATGCCGCCATTGGCGTCGAGCATCGGCTTGTTCCAGAGCATGCTCTTGCCCTGGGCAAAGCCAAGGCCGAGCGCCTCGCCAGCATATTGCCAGCGCGCCTGCAGCGTGTTGAGGAAAGCGCATTCGACCTCGGCCCAGAAGCCGGCCGGCCGCGAGCCGATCGGCGTCGAGCAGACAAGGCCGGTGCCGGGCCGCCAGGCAGCCATCAGATGCTGGATGTAGTCCCTCGGCATCAGCACGTTGGAATCGGCCAGGACGACCCAGTCGTGCCGCGCCGCCTCCCAGCCCTTGACGCAATTGTTGAGTTTCGGATTGGCGCTGATGCGGTCGTCGCCGACAAGCAGCCGGGCCGGCACTTTCGAAAACCGGACGATCGTCCTGTTTATCAATTTGACCACCGGATCGTCGGCATGGGCGACGCAGAAAATCAACTCGTAGCGCGGCCAGTCGAGCGAGAAGGCGCGCTCCAGCGTCTCCTGCGTGAACGGCTCGACGCCGCGCGACGGCACGACGATCGACACCGGCCGTCGCTTGCCGGCCGGCGCGGCAATGGCGCGGCGCCGTTTCAGACGCGAAGCGGCGAGCACGATGCTGGCGAGATTTGAGAGGATGAGGGCAGTTGAAAGCGTGGCGGCTATGAGAGTGAGTTCCATCGAGATCCGGTCACTCCAGGAAAACCGGTCCGCCAGAACAATCTGGCTGGCATGACGACCGATTCAACAATTCGACAGAGCGCCCGAGTCGCGCGGCACTGGTCGGCGCACACCATCATTGTCATGTGTCACTTAAATGACATTCTTTGCCGCCACCTGCGGTTCCGTCCGCAATGACAGGACGCGCACCGTTGACCAGCCCGCGTGGAGCGCCGAAAGTTCGACCTAGAGCCTGTTCCATCCCGATTGAACCGGGATGGGGCTCTATCTCTGTTTCTTTGAGCATGATCTCTTCTGAAAACCGGTTCCCACTTTTCAGGATCATGCTCTAGATTGTTTGGAGCCGCTTATGTATAGCGCCGTCACGCGCAACATCGAAGTGCAGGTCAGGCCGTTCTATCTGGAGGACCGTTCGGATCCCTCGGAGAACCGCTATGTCTGGGGCTATCAGATAACGATCGACAATCAGTCGGACGATTTCGTGCAGCTTCTGTCGCGCTATTGGCACATCACCGACGGCACCGGCCGGGTCGAGGAAGTGCGTGGCCCCGGCGTGGTCGGCGACCAGCCCGAACTCAATCCCGGCGACAGCTACCAGTACACGTCCGGTTGCCCGCTCTCGACACCATCCGGCATCATGGTCGGGCACTACACGATGCGCAACAAGCGGGGCGAGACGTTCGACATCGCCATTCCGGCGTTTTCGCTGGATCTGCCGGGGACGCGGCGGACGGTGAATTGATTTCGCCTCACCGGCCGCGGAGCGGCCGGTGAGGCGTGGTTTTTTTCTCTACTGGGCCGCAAATTCCGCCGGATCGAAATCATATTGCTTCGAGCAGAATTCGCAGGCGACGTGGATGCCGCCGTCTTCGGTGCTGTCCTTGATCTCCTGGGCGGAAAAACCCTCGAGGATGCCGCGGATCTTGTCCTTGGAGCACGAGCACTGGTCGGCGACCGGAACGCCGCCGAAGACGCGCACGCCATGCTCGTGGAACAGCCTGTAGAGCAGCCGCTCGGCGCCGATCGTCGGGTCGATCAGTTCGGTCGGCTCGATCGTACCGAGCAGCGCCAGCAACTCCTGCCAGGAATTGTCGGCCGGATCGTGGATCTCCTCGCGCGGATCGCCATCGCCACCCGGCAGGTCCGGGACGCGCATGCGCTCGGGCGACTGCGGCAGGAACTGCGCCAGGATACCACCGGCGCGCCACTGCTCGCGGGCGCCGCCGGGACCGGGCGTCAAAAGCTTGGCCACCGACAGCCTGAGATCCGTCGGGATCTGCTCCGACTGACGAAAATAGGTGCGCGCAGCATCCTCCAGCGTCTCGCCGTCGAGCTGGACGATGCCCTGATAGCGCTGCGTGTGAGCGCCCTGGTCGATGGTCAGCGCCAGCACGCCGCTGCCGAGCAGCGTCTGCTGGGAGGTTTCGCCGGCCGCGACCAGCGCTTCCAGCCGGTCGGCATCGAAACGCGCATAGGCGCGCAATGCCGAGGGCGTGGAAAAATCGGCGACCAGCATGTCGACAGGCCCGTCGGTGCGGGTCTGCAGGATGAACTTGCCCTCGAACTTCAGCGAAGTGCCGAGCAGCACGGTCAGCACACAGGCCTCCGCCAGCAGGCGGGCGACCGGCTCGGGATAATCGTGGCGGCCGAGGATGGCGTCCAGCATCGGCCCGAGTTGGACCGTGCGGCCCCGCACATCGAGCGGGCCGACCTCGAACGGCACGACGTGATCGTCGCCGGCATAGCCAAATTCGCCGAGTTTGGGGTGATGTTCAGTCACTTGATAGGTTTCCAACATGACAAAGCTCCAGGGCGCGGCCATGCCGCCCTCCGGGGCGCATGCGTCGAAACGCGCTTGATTTGCGTGATGCGGCGCAAATAGGCATCACACCCCCGCAGATCAAGCTCCTGGGGATCAAGCGCCGAGACACTTCAAGCGCCGAGACACCAGGCCAGCACGGCCTTCTGGGCATGGAGCCGGTTCTCGGCCTCGTCGAAGACCACCGAATGCGGTCCGTCGATGACCTCGTCGGTCACCTCCTCGCCGCGATGCGCCGGCAGGCAGTGCATGAACAGCGCGTCCGGCTTGGCCCTGGCCATCAGCTTGGCATTGACCTGGTAGGGCGAGAACACATTGTGGCCGCGGGCGCGATGCTCCTGGCCCATCGACACCCAGCAATCGGTGACGATGCAGTCGGCCTGGTCGACGGCTTCCTCGGGCGAGCGGGTGAAGTGCAGCTTGCCGCCATGCGCCTGCGACCAGTCAATGTGCTTCTGCGCCGGCTCGCTGCCTTCGGGCACGGCAACGTTGAGGTTGAAGCGGAACCGGGCCGAGGCCTCGATCAGCGAATGCAGCACATTGTTGCCGTCGCCGGTCCAGGCGATGGTCTTGCCGGCGACCGGACCGCGATGCTCCTCGAAGGTCATGATATCGGCCATCAGCTGGCAGGGATGGGTGTCGTCGGTCAGTCCGTTGATCACTGGCACGGTGGCGTTCTCGGTCAGCTCCAGCAGTCGCTCATGCGAGGTGGTGCGGATCATGATCGCATCGACATAGCGCGACAGCACCTTGGCGGTGTCGGCGATGGTCTCGGAACGGCCGAGCTGCATCTCGGTGCCGGTCAGCATGATGGTCTCGCCGCCGAGCTGCCGCATGCCGACGTCGAAGGAGACGCGTGTGCGCGTCGACGGCTTGTCGAAGATCATCGCCAGCACCTTGCCTTCGAGCGGTTTGGTGCGCTCGCCGGCCTTGAGGCGCGCCTTTCGCACCACCGCATCGTCCAGCATGAAGCGCAAATCGCCTTCGGAAACGGCGGAAAGATCGGTGAAATGGCGAACTGACATCAGCAATGGTTCCGGGATTACTTCGCCGCGGCGGAAGCGATCGCCTCCGCCAGGCCCTTGGCGCCGGCGCGAATGCGGTTGAGCGCGTCATGGATCTCGGCGTCGGTGACGGTGAGCGGCGGCAACAGGCGAATGACGTTGTCGCCGGCCGGAACCGCCAGCAGGTGCTGGTCGCGCAAGGCCATGTTCACCTTGGTGTTGGGCATGGCGCATTTGAGGCCGAGCATCAGCCCGGCACCCCTGATGTCCTCGATGATTTCGGGAAACTCGTCGGCGACCGACGCCAGCCCCTGCTTCATGAGCAGCGCCTTGCGCTGGACATCTTCGAGGAAGCCGTCTTCCAGCACGACGTCGAGCACGGCGTTGCCGACTGCCATGGCCAGCGGGTTGCCGCCGAACGTGGTGCCATGCACGCCAGCGGTCATGCCGACGGCCGCTTCATCCGTGGCAAGGCAGGCACCCATCGGGAAGCCGCCGCCAATGCCCTTGGCGATCGCCATGATGTCTGGCGTTACACCTGACCATTCATGCGCAAACAGCTTGCCGGTGCGGCCGATGCCGCACTGGACCTCGTCGAAGATCAACAGCAGGCCGTGCTGTTCGCACAATTGCCTGAGCCGCTTCAGCGATTGCGTCGGCACCGGACGGATACCGCCCTCGCCCTGCACCGGCTCGATCAGGATGGCGGCCGTCTCCGGCGTGATCGCCTTTTCGGCGGCGTCGATGTCGTCGAAACTGACCTGATCGAAACCTTCGACCTTGGGGCCGAAGCCCTCGAGATATTTGTACTGGCCGCCGGCCGCGATGGTCGCCAGCGTGCGGCCATGGAAGGCACCTTCGAAGGTGATGACGCGGAAGCGCTCGGGGTGTCCGTTGACGAACTGGCAGCGGCGCGCCGTCTTGATCGCGCATTCCAGCGCCTCGGCGCCGGAATTGGTGAAGAACACCTTGTCGGCGAAGGTGGCGTCGGCCAGCCGCTCGCCAAGCCGGCTCTGCCCGGGGATCTCGTAGAGGTTGGAGACATGCCACAGCTTGGCTGCCTGCTCGGTGAGTGCGGCGACCAGATGCGGATGGCTGTGGCCCAGCGAATTGACGGCGATGCCGCCGGCAAAGTCGAGATATCGCTCGCCCTTGTCGGTAATCAGCCATGTGCCTTCCCCGTGGTCGAAGGCCAGGGGTGCGCGAGCAAAGGTCTCGTAAAGCGCCGAACCGCTCATTATATGCGTCTCCGGTACCGGAAAATCAAAAAAGCCGCCAAAGCGGCGGCCTGTGCGGCTTATCCCGTTTTTCGGCCATGAAGTCAACGAAAACGTCGCGTAGTGGCGCGCGGCAAGCCCCCTGACGGGACGCCGGCTCATAAGCGACCGGGCAAGTTGGGGAAAACCGAAAAAACCGATTCGTGTTGCACTTGGGACTCTTGTCACCGAGTCAGCGCATAGAGTAGTTGTAGTCGAGAAATAACTAGATTTCGTGCGGCGGACCTAATCACCAGATATATGTGGTGTCTGCCCCGGCAAATGTTGCCGGGTCGGGAGAAGGATTCCGATTGCCGCACGCTTAGAGGAGCGCGGTCTCATGAACTGGACTGACGAGCGGGTAGAACTCTTGAGAAAACTGTGGTCGGAGGGTCTGAGCGCAAGCCAGATTGCTGCGCAGCTTGGAGGGGTCAGCCGCAATGCGGTCATCGGGAAGGTGCATCGGCTGAAACTCTCGGGCCGCGGTCGCTCGACCGCCACGCCGGCACGCCAGAAAAAGGCGGCACAAGGATCGACCGTCCAGAAATCGGTATCACGCGCTGCAACCACGGCACGCCATGTCACGACATCGATCGGCGCGACCGCCCTGCAGACGCAGTTCGACGCCGAACCGGTGGCGCGCCATTATATCCGTCCGGTTGAGAATGTCGTGCTGCCGATCTCGCGGCATCTGCAGCTGGTCGAGCTGACCGAGCGGACCTGCAAATGGCCGAACGGCGATCCGCTTTCAGAGGACTTCCATTTCTGCGGCAACGATGCCGCCGAAACCGGTCCGTACTGCAAGTACCACGCCCGCGTGGCATTCCAGCCGGCATCGGAGCGGCGGCGGAGCCGATAGTTAGGGATTGGGCAGTAGGCAGTAGGCAGTAGGGGCAATATGCTCTGAATTTCTTGCCCTACTGCCTACTGCCTACTGCCTACTGCCTACTGCCTACTGCCTACTGCCTACTGCCTACTGCCTACTGCCTACTGCCTACTGC